>NZ_JAIUIN010000016.1:0-122833 GCF_020165665.1 Mesorhizobium sp. BH1-1-4 | reverse complement strand
CGCCCATCCCACCCAAGGTAGGCAACAGCCTGGTGTTCACAGGCGCAATTGGACCGTTCTGAGGGTCCTGCCTTGCCGCCCAAACCATTCGCCAATCAGCGCGATCCGACGATCAGAAAGGAATTCCATGTACATCGCCATGAACCGCTTCAAGGTGCAGACCGGCTCCGAGGCCGATTTCGAAGCCGTGTGGAAGAACCGCGATTCCAGCCTTGCCGAGATGAAAGGCTTTCGCGAGTTCCATCTGCTGCGCGGCCCGGTCAACGAGACCGAAGGTTATACGCTGTTTGCGTCGCACACGGTGTGGGCGAGCCATGAGGATTTCGTCGCCTGGACCAGATCGGAGAATTTTCGCGCCGCCCACCGCAACGTCGGCACGACGAAAGTCCATTATCTCGGCCACCCGCAATTCGAGGGCTTTTCCGTCGTCGAGGGTGCCTGAGAACTTGCCAGTCTATGCCGCGGCAAGCAGGCTGGCATTGCCGCCCGCCGCCGTGGTGTCGACGCAGACGGCCCGCTCATGCGCATAAGCAGCCGGATAAAGCACTTCGCTGACCAGCGGCACGATCGGGCCCGAACGCTCGGCGATCACCTTGCGCACAATACGCGCCGCCTCGGGCGTGCCAGAGAAGGCAACGACGTCGACACGCAGCGAGCGCGCCTCGACGGGATCGGGGCGGCCGTCGATGGCCGCCAGCGGCAGGCCTTTGCCGGTCAACGCGGAGAGCGCCGCCGGGGCGCCTGGCGCGACGGCCAGCACCGCATTGCCGGCGGCAAGTGCTTGAATGGTCTGCGCCAGCAGCGTGTCGCCGTCCGGACCCAGGCACAGCACCCGGCCGCGCGGCGATAGCGACAGCGTGTTGGCCTCGCCGGTCGGCCCGGGCAAATCGACCTGGCCGAAATCGATGCTAGCCGCCGCACCGATCGCCGCCGCGCCCTTGCCGCGCAGATGCTTCCTCAGGATGGCGATCCGGTCCGGCCGCGTCGACCAGCCGCCGAGCGTCGGATCGGGCAGGTTGTCGGCAAGTTCGGTCGCCGTCACCTTGTGGCCCTCGCCGACTTCCGTGCCGGCTTCCGGTCCCTTGCGGAAACGCCTGAGATAGTGCGGCCCGCCGGCCTTCGGTCCGGTGCCCGAAAGCCCTTCGCCGCCAAAGGGCTGCGAGCCGACGACGGCGCCGATCTGGTTGCGGTTGACGTAGATGTTGCCGGCATGAATGCCGTCGACGAAATGCTGGACGCGGCCCTCGATACGGGTGTGCAGACCGAAGGTCAGGCCATAACCCTTGCGGTTGATGGCGGCGATGACGCTGTCGATCTGATCGGCATCGAAACTGGCGACATGCAGCACCGGCCCGAACACTTCGCGTTCCATCTCCTCGATGCCCTTGACCCGGAAGACATGCGGCGCGACGAAGCGCCCGTCTTTCGGGGCTTCGAGCTTGGCGAGCAGCCGGCCCTGCAGGCCCATCTTCGTGCAGTAGTCGCGGATGGAGCTTTGCGCCTCGTCGTCGATGACCGGGCCGACATCGGTCGAGATCAGCCAGGGATCGCCGATGTTGAGCGCTTCCATGGCACCCTTCAGCATCTCCAGCATCTTCTTCTCGACGTCCTTTTGCACATAGAGCACGCGCAGCGCCGAACAGCGCTGGCCGGCACTCTGGAAGGACGAGGCCAGGATATCGCGCACCGCCTGTTCGGGCAGCGCGGTGGAATCGACGATCATGGCGTTGAGACCACCGGTCTCGGCAATCAGCATGGCATCAGGCGCCGCCGTCTCGGCCAGCTGTTTTTCGATCAGCTTGGCGACCTCGGTCGACCCGGTGAAGCAGACGCCGGCGATGCGCGGATCCGCCGTCAGCGGAGCGCCGACAGAGGGACCGTCACCCGGCAGAAGCTGGATGATGTCTTCCGGCACGCCGGCCTCGCGCAGCATCTCGACGGCGCGGAAGGCGATCAGCGGCGTCTGCTCGGCGGGCTTGGCGATCACCGAATTGCCGGTGACGAGTGCTGCCGCGATCTGGCCGGTGAAGATGGCGAGCGGGAAATTCCATGGCGAGATGCACACGATGGCGCCCCGCGCCTGCGTGCCGGCCTCGGCATTCGCCGCTTCCGCCGCGTAGTAGCGCAGGAAGTCGACGGCCTCGCGCACCTCGGCCACGCCGTCGGCAAGCGACTTGCCGGCCTCGCGGGTGGCGAGCGCGAAGAACTCGACCGCATTGGCCTCGTAAAGGTCGGCCGCGCGGTTGAGGATCGCGGCACGCTCGGCAACCGGCCGTTTTGCCCAGGCCGGCTGCGCCTCGACAGCGATGCGCACGGCGGTCGCGACCTGCTTGGCGGCGGCCTCGTGAACCGTGCCGACGATCTCGGAAGGCTTTGCCGGATTGACGATCGGGCGTTGCTTGCCATAGCCGGCGGCGCGCGTGATCGGCTTGGCGTGCCAGCGATCCGGCCCGGCAAAAGCCGCTTTGGCCTTGTCGATTGCAGCCAGCGTCACCGTGTCGGTAATGTCGAATCCTTTCGAGTTGCGGCGCCCGATCCCAAAGATCTGGGATGGCCGGGCAATCGCCGGATTGGCGGCGGGACCCTGGCTCTCGATCGTCTCCAGCGGATCGCGCGCGATATCTTCCGGCTCGACTTCCTCATCGGTCAGCTGATGCACGAAAGAGGAGTTGGCGCCATTTTCCAGCAGCCGGCGGACCAGATAGGCAAGCAGGTCCGAATGCGCGCCGACTGGCGCATAGATGCGGCAGCGCGTGCCCTCCGACCGGCGCACGGTTTCGTGCAAGGCCTCGCCCATGCCATGCAGGCGCTGGAACTCGAAGGTGTCGCGGTTGTCGGCCATGGACAGGATGGCGGCGACGGTGTGGGCATTGTGGGTCGCGAACTGCGGATAGATGCGGTCGGTCATGCCAAGCAGTTTCTTCGCGCATGCCATGTAGGAAACGTCGGTGTTGGCCTTGCGCGTGAAGACGGGATAACCAGTGAGCCCAAGCGTCTGCGCCCGCTTGATCTCGGTGTCCCAATACGCGCCTTTCACCAGCCGCACCATGATGTTGCGGTTGTACTTTTTCGCCAGCGCATAGAGCCAGTCGATGGTGAAGGCCGCGCGCGGCCCATAGGCCTGCACAACGACGCCAAAACCGTTCCAGCCAGAAAGTTCCGGTTCGGCAAGCACCCGCTCGATCACATCGAGCGACAGATCGAGGCGATCCGCCTCCTCGGCATCGATGTTGAGTCCCATCCGCGAATGCCTGGCCGCGAGCGCCAGCGACAGCAGCCGCTCGGCCATCACGGGCAGCATTTCTTCCTTCTGCGCCACCTCGTAGCGCGGATGCAACGCCGAGAGCTTGACCGAGATGCCGTGGTTGTGGCGGATATCGGGGCCGTTGGAGCCGGCATCGAGCGAGGAAATGGCGTCGGCATAGGCCTTGTGATAACGCAGCGCATCCGCCTCGGTGCGGGCGGCCTCGCCCAGCATGTCGAAGGAATAGAGATAACCCTTCTGCGTCATCGGCCGGCCGCGCTTGACGGCTTCCGCGATGGTGCGGCCGAGCACGAACTGCTCGCCCATCTCGCGCATGGCGGCGGCCACCGCCTTGCGGATGACCGGCTCTCCCAGACGGCGCACCATCGAGCGCAGCGTGCCTTCGATGCCGCCCTCGCCTTCATCTAGCACGCGGCCGGTCAGCATCAGCGCCCAGGTCGAGGCGTTGACGAAGATCGAGCTCGAACCGCCGGAATGCGCCGACCAGTCGTGCGGCGCGATTTTGTCTGCGATAAGATCATCCATCGTCTCGGTGTCGGGCACGCGCAGCAGCGCCTCGGCCAGGCACATCAGCGCCACGCCTTCCTTGGTGGAGAGCCCGTAGGCCGAAAGAAAAACTTCCATCAGCCGGGGATCGGTGGAGCCCCGCACCGCCCGCACCAAATCGGCCGCGCGGGTCGAGATCGCCTTGCGGTCTGCGGCCGACAGGCCTGTCGCCGTGGCCAACCGTCTGACAGCCTCGTCTTCGTCGGGCAAATAATTGGCGCGGATCTGCTGGCGGATGGCGTCGAGCGGCATGGCGGTCCTGTGAAGCAAGCATCAGGGAGCGGACCGGCGGTCACCGGACCGAATGGCGCAAGCTAGCACAAGTGCTGGATTTCAGGCGGTCCGAAAAAATCGACATGGAAGTTCAATCGGTCTATCATATGGCCAGAAATCACGGATTTAGGCTACGTTTTCGATGACAGAAGACCAATTGGACCGCATCGACAGGAACATCCTGTCAGCGCTGGCCGGCAATGGCCGGCTTTCCATGTCGGAGCTCGCGGCAAAGGTCGGTCTGTCCAAGACGCCGGTGCAGGCGCGCGTGAAGCGGCTGGAGAAGGACGGCTACATCCGAGGCTATCAGGCGATCATCGACCGCGAGCGCATGGGTGAAGGCCATGTCGCCTTCGTCCAGGTGAAATTGTCTGACACCCGATCCGCCGCGCTCGATGCTTTCAACCGGTCCGTCCAGGCCGTGCCGGAGATCGAGCAGTGCCACATGATGGCGTCGAGCTTCGATTATCTCCTGAAGGTCCGCACCCGGGACATCGCCGCCTACCGCCGCGTGCTCGGCGAGCGCATCTCGGCCTTGCCGCATGTCGCCCAGACCTCGACCTTCGTGGCGATGGAGACGGTGAAGGACAGATAGGGGTTCAGTGGCCAGTACGTGACTTTGGCTTCCCGGGCTCAAAGCGGATGCGAAGCTTCGAGCCCGTCGCCTTGGCAAAACGCTGCAGGGTCCGAGTGGAAGGCATGTTTCGACCGCTCTCCAAGCGAGCAATCACCGCCTGCGTGGTGCCCATGGCGACAGCGACCTCTTCCTGCGTCATATCCGCTTCGCCACGGGCCTTGATCAAAGCTTCGGCGATCGCGAACTCCTCGTCCAGCGCCTCATATTCGGCAACGAACTCCGGGTCCTTGAACCACTCCTTTGCGGCGTCCTCAACGAGAATTGTTTTCCGGCTCATAGAACCTCCTTTGCTCGCTTGAGGGCCAGCTCGACCTCGCTTCGAGGCGTCTTCTGGGTCTTTTTAGCGAATACTCGCACCACAACCACTCGACGTTCGGCAGCAGTTACATAAATAGCACGGGCGATACCATCACGACCCTTCATGCGCATCTCCCAAAGCCTGCCTTCCAGATGCTTTACATAGGGCTCGTGGACCTTTTGCAGCCCATGCTCTTCGACCAAACGCGATATTCGAAGGAAGCTGGCCAGGATATCTTTCGGCTGAGCTTCGAGCTCCTGCCTCACCTCAACATTGAGAAACGCAACGGTCCAGCTCATCGCGCGAAATATACCTTTTTTGCAATATTATTTCAACACCGACTTGCCCGCTGCCTCTCACTCCGCCAGCGTCTTTAAAAACGCTACCAGTTCCGCACGCTCGCGGTCAGAGAGTTCCAGCGGATGAACCTCGGAGGTGCCTTCGACGCTTGGTGCAGCCTTGGCATAGTGAGCCACCACTTCGTCGAGCGATGAAAACTGCCCGGCATGCATGTAAGGCGGCCGTGTCGCAGCCCCACGCAGCGATGGTGTCTTGTAGGCACGCACCAGTTCCGGCGCATCCTTGACCATGAAGCGCAGCTCGCCGCAGGCACTGGCGTCGCCGTCGCGATAGGCGCCGAAGCAGTTGAACGGATCGGCCTCGACCTGGGCCACCGCATCGACGCGCCCGCGATCCGGCGGCAGGTCCGCGACAGGCGGCACACCGGTGTTGTGAAAGCTGTTGTCGGTGAAGCGCGGGCCGTTATGGCAGGTCACGCAATTGGCCTTGCCGATGAACAGTTTCAGCCCGAGGATTTCCTCTCTGGAAAAAATGGCATCGCCTTTCGGCTCGGCGCCCGTGGAAAGGTCCAGCGCGAAACGGTCGAAGCGCGTCGGCGCCGGCTCGATCGAGCGTTCGAAAGCAGCGATCGCCTTGCCGATATTGGCATAGACGCGGTTGACCGCATCGCGCTGCGTATCGCTCATCGCGTTCCAGGCAGCCTTTTCGGCATCGCTTCCGAGCGGGCTGGCATTCGGCGGAATGCCGGAAAAATCAGGCAATGGCCCAAAGATGCGCTCGTAGCGTTCGCCGAAGCGCGCCTTCATGTAATGCGCGTAGGCGGTGCGGTTTCCCGCCTGTTCCAGCGGATTTTCGAGCGGTGTCAGCGCCTGCGCCCACAGGCTGTCGCGCCGGCCATCCCAGAAGAACCAGGGGTCGCGCGCCACACCGGCCAGCGGCATGGTGCGCCGGTTGGTGCGGCCGACGCCCACCGCCTGCGGCAGGTCGTCCTGGAACTGGCGGTCGATCTTGTGGCAGGTCGAGCAGGACACCGTGCCGTCGTGGCTCATCCCGACATCGAAGAACAGCGTCGAGCCGAGTGCCGCGGCGGCCGGCATATCGGCGAACCGGTTGGTGGTGTCGGGCTTCAGCGCCGGTAGCGTGTTCAGCGCGAGCGAAGCGATCGTCTGCTTCTCCGCATCGGAAAAATCCGGCTTGCCGCAACCAGCAAGAATGGCGGCCATGGCCAGCGCCAGAGAGCAGAAAAGGCGCCTCATCGACCGCTCACAGCACCACGTTGAACAGCACCGTATCGGAGCCCGCGCCGGACGATATGGCGAAACGCAGCTGCCACCAGCCGCTCATGGTGAATTTCAGTCCCTCGATGCGGTAACGGCCCTCGCCGAGATAATCGGTGACCTGCGGGCTGGTCGGCAAACCGTGATTGTGTAGCGGCATGCCGCCGGAGATGGCGATCGCGGCGCGCTCCACCGAAGCCCCGGTCTTGGTTTTCAGCGTCAGCACCCAGGCTTCCAGTTCGCCCTGCCGCACGACACCACGTTCCGGCACGAAGCTCGTCACGTAGAGTCCATTGTCTGTTTTCTTCGTCCGCGAGACATCCGGGCCGAGCGGTTGCCCCGACTGCGGCGCGGTCAGGTAGACGGCCGCGAGTACGCCGGCCAGCAAAGCAGCCAGACCAAGACCTGCCAGGAGATAACGCCATAACGATGCCAAACCGGTTCCTCTTCTGCGGACAACGCTCCGCCGGGCGGATCGCATCCCGCCAGCCTGTGGGAAAACGCTGTGGCGCAAAAATGCCTGCTTGCCAAGCATGGCGCTGCGTCCGGCAAAAAGCTACAGCACCGAAATCACTGGAGGATCGCAGATGGTGGGAAACGGCATTGCGTCGATCGGCGAGTGCATGCTCGAACTTTCCGGCCAGACCGGGCCGAACTGGCGCATGGGGTTTGCCGGCGACACGTTCAACACGCTGTGGGCGCTGCATGCGCTGAACGGCGACCGGCCCGCAACCTATGTCTCGGCGTTCGGCGACGATCCTTTCTCGCAGGGCCAGATCGCTTTCTTCGCCGAAAACGGCATCGGCATCGGCTCCAGCCCGGTCATACCAGGCGCGCGGCCAGGCCTCTATGCCATCACGCTGACCGGCGCCGAACGCTCCTTCACCTACTGGCGCGGCGACGCCGCCGCCCGGCAGCTCGCGTCGGATCCGGCAGCACTATCGGAAAATCTGCAAAATCAATCTCTTGTGTACTTTTCCGGAATCACTTTGGCAATTCTGGACGAGGCCGCGCGTGCCACACTTCTGGCGGCCGTGGCGAAGGCGCGCGCCGCCGGCTCGACGGTCGCCTTCGATCCCAACTACCGGCCACGGCTGTGGCGCAGCCGCGAGGACGCACAGGCAGCGATCGTCGAAGCGCTTGCCGTCACCGATATCGCGCTGCCGACCTTTCCGGACGAGCAGATGCTGTTTGGAGATGAGACACCAGAGGCGACCGCCGATCGCCTCGCGCAATTGGTCAAAGAGATCGTGGTCAAGAACGGCGAGCAGCCGGCACTGATTGCCGAAAACGGATCATTTCAGGACGTGCCTGCAATCCATGTCGCGATGCCCGCCGACACGACCGGCGCCGGCGATTCCTTCAATGGCGGCTATCTCGCCGCTCGTCTTGCCGGCCACGATCCGCGGGAAGCCGCCCGCCGGGGCCATCGCGTTGCCGCTGCCGTCGTCCAGGTTCGAGGGGCGCTGGCGCCGTTCGAGACGCTGCGGGCAGCGTTCGACAAGTCTTGAAAAGCTAACCCTGCCGGAAGCGGTATTCGGTCACGTGGTGATAGATCGCGCCAGGCCATAGCGTCGCCTGCGGGAAATAGGGCCGGTTCGGCGCGTCAGGCCAAATTTGCGGCTCCAGGCAGAAGCCGCTGAAGGCCTTGTAGTTCCGTCCTCCCAGGCCGGTGCGCGGCGTCACATATTGCCCGGTATAGAGCTGCACGCCGGGCTCCGTGGTCCAGACTTCCATCTCGACGCCGGAATTCGCCCCTTGCACCCATGCCGCCTGCTTGAGCGGACCGCGCGCCGAGGCAAGGCAGAAATTCTGGTCGTAGGGCAACTGCTCGCCTTCCGTTTCCATCCGCAACGGCCGCGCCTGGCGGAAATCGAAGGGTGTGCCGTCAACCGGCTTGACCACGCCGGTCGGGATCATGTCGCCGTCGACAGGCAGATAGGCGCCGGCGTTCAGCATCATGCGATGGTCGAGAATGTCGCCGGTGCCGCCATCATCGAGGTTGAAATAGGAATGCTGGGTGAGATTGCACAGCGTCGGCTCCTCGCAGGTCGCCGTCAGCTCGACGCTGAGCGTTCCGGGAATCTTCAGCCGGTAGGTGCAGGTGACGTCGAGCGCGCCGGGAAAGCCCATCGCGCCGTCGGGATCATGCAGCGTCAGCGTGACGAAATCCCTGCCATGCAGCGAAACCGTCCATGGTCTGTGGGAATAGCCTTGCGAGCCGCCATGCAGCGTATGCTTGTCGAGGAAGTTGCGCTCGGTCTGGTAGCGGTTGCCGCCAATGGTGAAACGGCCATCGCCGATGCGGTTGGCGTAGCGCCCGACCACCGCCCCGAAGAAACCGGTGTCGGTCTCATAGGCTTCCAGATTGTTGTAGCCGAGGACAAGCGGCGCGTCGTGCCCGGTCAGGCGCAGATCCTGGACGATGGCGCCGAGCCCGATGACATTGGCGGTAAGGCCGCCGCCCCTGATGGTGAAGCGGCGGACCGGTTCGCCCGCCTGCGTCGTGCCGAAAACCTCGCCGTCCTTCATCGTCATGCCCGCAAATGCCAGTGGATCCAAAGGACTTCGGCTGGTTGTTCAGCCTGGGGCAGGTTTGCCGGCCTGCCCCAGCACCAGCCTATCAGAGGCCGAGGCCGCCGATGCACACATATTTGGTATCGAGGTAGTCCTCGATGCCCTGATGGCCGCCTTCCTTGCCGAGACCGGATTCCTTGACGCCGCCGAACGGCGCTTCCGGTGTGGTGATCAGCCCTTCATTGACACCGACCATGCCGTATTTCAGGCCTTCCATGACCCGGAAGGCGCGGCCGAGATCGCCGGTATAGAAATAGCAGGCGAGGCCGAACTCGGTGTCGTTGGCGAGCGCGACGGCCTCTTCCTCGGTATCGAACTTGAACACGGGTGCGACCGGCCCAAAGATCTCTTCCTTCATGAAGCGCATTTTCGGCGTCGCGTTGGCGATGACCGTCGGCTGGAAGAACGAACCGCCCAGTGCATGGCGATGACCGCCGGCGACGACCTTGCCACCCTTGGCGGTGGCGTCGGCGATCAGCTCCTCGACCTTCTCGACCGCCTTCTCATCGATCAGCGGCCCCTGCTGGACGCCTTCTTCGAGGCCGGAACCGACTTTCAGTCCATTGCTGGCCGCGGCGAGCTTCTCGACGAACTTGTCATAGACGCCGGCCTGGACCAGGAAGCGGTTGGTGCAGACGCAGGTCTGGCCGGAATTGCGATACTTGGCGGTGATCGCGCCAGCAACGGCACGCTCGATATCGGCGTCGTCGAAGACGATGAACGGCGCGTTGCCGCCGAGTTCCATCGACACCTTCTTGACCGTGACCGACGATTTCTGGATCAGGATCTTGCCGACCTCGGTCGAGCCGGTGAAGGTGATCTTCTTGACGAGCGGATTGGCGCAAATCTCGTCGCCGATCTCGCCGGCGGCACCGGTCAGGATGTTGACGACACCCTTGGGAAAACCGACTTCCTCGGCCAGCGCGCCCCAGGCGAGACCCGAATACGGCGTCTGCGACGCCGGCTTGACCACGGCGGTGCAGCCGGCGGCAAGTGCGGGACCGAGCTTGCGGGCCAGCATCGAGGACGGGAAATTCCACGGCGTGATGGCGGCAATGACGCCGACCGGTTCCTTGGTCACCAGGATGCGGCGATCCGCCCATGGCGAGGGCACGACGTCGCCATAAGTGCGGCGCCCTTCTTCGGCGAACCACAGGATATAGGCCGCGGCCGAGCCGATCTCGCCCTTCGATTCGAACAGCGACTTGCCCTGCTCGATGGTAAGCAGTTCGGCCAGCACGTCCTGATTGTCCATCATCGCGTCATGCAGCTTGCGCAGCAGCTTGGAGCGCTCGAGCGCGGTCGTCTTGCGCCAGGTCTTGAAGGCTTCGTCGGCGGCCTCGATGGCGCGGCGGGTCTCGGCCTTGCCCGACTTCGGCACCGTGCCGATCTTGAGGCCGGTGGCCGGATTGTTCACATCGACAGTCTGGCCGCTGTCGGCCTGCACCCATTCGCCGTTGATGAGATTGGCCTGGCGCATGAAATGGCTGGTTTTCTGAAGCATGGTCTAGCCTCCGTTCGGCGCTCACGGGCCGCTATCTGGATGTCTTCGGTAAAGCGCAGGCAGGGCCGCACGCTGAAGCCATTGCTCTTAACCTAGGGAAAGCCCAGCAAGCAATCGCAAGATGGCATATAGGGGTTGGACCAGCCGGTAACGAGAGCGACCGGCGCACGACGCCGTCAACCTCACCCGAAAACATGCAGGACAACCGTCAGCCAGAAAGCCGTGGTGACGGCCGCGCAGGCGGTAGCGATGGTCATCTGGTTCGACGCCAGCGCCTGGCCGGTGTTGAACTGGACGGCGATGAGATAGGAATTGATGCCCGATGGCAGTGCCGCCACCACGACCGCCACCTTGGCCGTCAGCGGCGGCAGGCCGAGCAGCCAGACGAAGGCGAGGACCAGCGCAGGCATCAGGAACAGTTTCAGCGCCGAAAGCGCCAGCGCCGGCCGGACATTGCCCGATATGCCGAAGCGGCGCAGGCTGAGCCCCATGGCAAACAGCGCCACCGGCCCGGCGGTGTCGGCCAGCGCATCGACCAACCGCATGGCGAGGTTCGGCAGCGGCACGCCACTCAGGCGCCATGCGAGGCCCAGGAGAATGCCGATGATCAGCGGATTGATGAACAGCCGCCGCAGGAAACTTCTGACGACGCGCAAGGGATGGACCTGTTCGCCGCTGCCGCGGCCGAACATCTCGAACAGCACGATCGAAGCCATCATCATGATCGGCAGATGTACCGAGACCAGCAGCGACAGCACTTCGAAACCGCTCGGACCGAATATGCCAAGAATGAAGGGGGCTCCGAGCAGCACCACATTGGAGTAGGCGGACGAGACGCCGCCGACGACGCCGGCGCGCGCGTCACGGCCGAAGACCCGCGTGGTGACGATATGGCCGGCGGCCCAGGTGATCGCCACGGCGGTGAAATAGGCACCCCACAGCGGCCATGGCGCCACGCCGTGGAAATCGGCATTGACCATGGTCTGGAACAGAAGCAGCGGCATGGCCACCGAGACCGCGAAATCGGATATCCCCTCGCCGCTCGCCGGTCTGAGATAGCCCGTAAGCCCGGCGAGATAGCCGAGCGCGACAAGACTGAAGACGAACAGGACGGTTTCGGTAAGCGGAGACATTTTTCAGGGATAGGCGAGCCACGCTCACGGCGCAATCGCGCCCGAATTTGATCATCGTCGGCTGGCAGGGTTATAGAGGGCTTGGATCATCAGGGCGGAACGACAAATGACCTTTGTCGACACCTCGAAACTGCGTCTTTTCCGGCGTGCGTGGCTGACGTTGTTTGTCGCCATGCTTGTCTCCCTTGCCGCGTCGATGCTTCAGCCAACCGAGGCGAAAGACCTCAAGGGCGCGGCGCTGATCGTGGGCCAGTCCAGATACGAACACATCGCCGCCCTGCCCAACCCGGCCAATGATGCCCGCGACATGGCCAAGATGCTGACCGATCTCGGCTTCGACGCCCGCAACGTCAGCGACCGCGACGCCGGCAAGCTGAAGCGCGATCTCGAACGCTTCGTCGAGGACGCCGAGGGTGCCGACGTCGCTCTCATCTATTATTCGGGTCACGGGATCGAGGCCGGTGGCGAGAATTATCTGGTTCCGGTCGACGCCGACATGTCGTCGCTCAAGGATGCCGATCAGGCGCTGGTGCCGATTTCCGCCGTTATGGACGAATTGAAGAAGACCGTGCCGGTGACGATCATGCTGCTCGACGCCTGCCGCACCAATCCGTTTCCTGCCGATGCCACGGTGCGGCGCGCACCGACGGCTTCGGCCGAGCCGATCGGCGCCGGCGGGCTGGAACCGGTACGCGGCGCCAAGGCCCTCGGCAACGCGCAGGCCGCCGACGCGAGCCTCGGCACGGTGATCGGCCTCGCCGCCGAGCCCGGCCGTCCGGCGCTCGATGGCGCCGCTGGCGAAAACAGCCCCTACGCGGCGGCTTTGCTGCGCCATCTCGCGGCGATGAAAGGCACCGAGTTCGGTTCGGTCATGCGCATGGTGACGGAAGAGGTCTATCTCGACACCAAGGCCAGGCAGCGTCCCTGGGTCAACGAAAGCCTGCGCCGGCTGCTCTATTTCGGTGTCGCGCCGCCCGAACCGACCGGCGATGATGGGCTGATCACCGGCGAGCGGCGGCAGTTGCTGCTGACGATCTCCGACCTGCCCGACCCCAAGCGGGCGCAGGTGGAACTGGCCTCGCTGCAGGACGGCGTGCCGCTCGACGCGCTCTACGGCGTGCTGCGGGCGATGGGCACGGAGAAAATCCCGGAAGATCCGACCGACCTGCAAAAAGTGCTCCAGGCGCAGGCCGAGCGCCTGAAGAAGATGATGTCCGAGCGCGCCGCGTTGCGCACCGACGACCCGGAGATCAAACGCCTGGTCGCCTCCGCCGACAAGGCCATCGGCCAAGGCGCGATCGCCACGGCGCGAAAATTCCTCGATGATGCCGTGGGCCGGGTCGAAGAGACCAACGACACGGTCGATCAGGCCGAGGAATTGATCAAGCAGAAGCGCATTGCCGACGCCGCGATCTATGCCAAGCGGGGCGACGCCTCGGCGCTGGTCTTCGATTACAAATCGGCCGCCAACGATTACGCCAAGGCGTTCTCGCTGGCCGAGAAATGGGATGACAAGCTGCGCTGGAACTACAAGAACCAGGAAGCGGAGGCGCTTAATTCCCACGGCTACGCCACCGGTGACCTGGATTCGCTGCAGGGCGCGATCGCAGCCTATCGCACTATTTTGAATTTCATTCCCAATGGCGAACAGAACCGCGACTGGGCCATCACCCGCAACAACATGGCGGTGGTGCTGCAGAACATCGGCGAGCGCGAGACCGAGACCGCGCATCTCGAAGAGGCAGCCCAGATCTTTCGCGATTCGCTTGCCGTGTTCGAACGTGTGAAAGACGATCTCAACTGGGCCGCCGCGCAGAACAATCTCGGCAATGTGCTGCTGAAGATCGGCGAACGCGAGAGCGACCCGAAGCGCTTGAACGAGGCGGTGGCGGCGATGCGCGCCACGCTGGAGAAGCGCCCGCGCGACAAGGTTCCGCTCGACTGGGCGTCCTCGCAGAACAATCTTGGCCTTGCGCTCTATGCGCTCTCCGAACGCGAACCCGGCGGCGAGCATCTGGCCCAGGCGGAAGCGGCCTACCGGCTGGCGCTCGAGGAATACACGCGCGCAAAAACGCCGGTCGAGTGGGCGATGGTCGAGAACAATCTCGGCAACACGCTTGTGACCCTTGGCATCCAGCTCAACGACAAGGCGAAGATCAACGAGGCGGCCGACGCTTTTCGCGCCGCGCTCGAGGTCAGAACCCGTGAAACCTTCCCGGTCTCCTGGGCCACCAGCCGTCTTAACCTCGGCAATGCGCTGAGCGGCGTCGCCCGCTTCGACATGGGCACCGGCACGCTCGAAGAAGCGGCGGCGGCCTATGACGACGCGCTGACGGTGTTTACCCGGCAGCGCTTCCCGATGGACTGGGCGTCGGCGCAGAACAATCTCGGCTCGATCTACCAGACGCTTGGCCAGCGCACCCGCGACGCGACCAGGCTGGAGCAGTCGGTTGCGGCATTCCAGGCGGCCCGCCAGGTCTATGTCAGGCGAAAATTCCCGCTGGACTGGGCAATGAGCTACTACAATCTCGGCAACACGCTGCAGCTTCTTGGCGGCGTGATCGACAAGCCCGAGCACTACAGCGAGGCGGTCGAGGCCTACCGCACCGCCTTGCGCGAATACAAGCGCGAAACTAACCCGCGGCAATGGGCGCTGACCCAGGCTGGCCTAGGCTCGACGCTGCACTGGTTGAGCATGAGCAATGCCGACCCCAAAACCTTGCAAGATTCGATCGCCGCGCGGCGTGCGGCGCTCGAAGTGCTGACCATGGAGACCGCACCGGTCGACTGGGCCAACGCCCAGAACGGCATCGGCATGAGCCTGCTCAACCTCGGCAATATCGAACGGACCGGCAAATATCTCGACGAGGCCGAGGCGGCTTTCACCGCGACACTGAAGGTGTTCACGAGGCAAAGCCAGCCGATGCAATGGGCCTTCGAGCAGAACAATCTTGGCGACGTCAGCTGGAACCGCGCCAGCTATGGCGGCGGCAAGCCGGAGTATCTCAAGGCCATCGCGTTCTTCGAGAACGCCAAGCAGGGATTTACCGAAGCCGGGTATCCGATCCCCATCCCGCTGACCGACCAGAAGATCGATCTGGTGAAGCAGCAACTCGCCAAAAAGTGAGACCTGAGACGCTGCCGATCTCCGGCTTGTCTTTGTACCCGCTTTCCAATCCCTATATGCGAATGGTCGGAGTCCGCTGCGGGCTCCTGGAAGGGTGGCGATGATCCGATTTGCCTTGGCGTTGTTCCTGCTTGTCGTCCCCGCCGCCGCGCATGCGACGGACGCCGGATGGGCGCTGTTGCGTGACGGCGGGCATGTCGTGCTGCTGCGCCACGCCATGACCACCGGCACCACCGACCCGGCCAATTTCGATATCGACAGCTGTGCCACCCAGGTCAATCTGTCGGCACGCGGCAAGCAACAGGCAAGCAAGATTGGCGCCCTGTTCGCCGCGCGAGCGGCTCCCGTCGAGCGCGTCCTGTCCAGCCGCTACTGCCGCTGCCTCGACACCGCGCGCATCGCGTTCGAGGCCGAGCCGGAACTGTTCGCACCGCTTGATCTCCTGAAGGGCGACGATGCCCAGAAGGCAGCGCAGATCGCCGCCATCATGAAGGAAATCCATGCCTATTCCGGCTCGGACAATCTGGTCATGGTCACCCATCTGGAAAATATCGTCGCGCTGACCGGCATCTCGCCACGTGAAGGCGAAGCTGTGGTCGTCGAACCGCAAGGCGACGGTCTGCGCGTGCTCGGCCGCGTCACTTTCTGAAGTGATTCCATTCACAAGTCTGGATGAGCCGGTGTGGCTTAAATGCCACTTCCGGAAGAAGCCGCGAATCCACCCCGACAATGTCGCTTGCGACAACCCGTCGCAGGGGCTATAGGCGCGCTCCCGGTCACGAAAACCGAAGCGAGCACAACGGTTGGAGCTTTCGTCTCCGCCCGTGCAGGCGGCTTTGCCGCCCTGTATACGGCGCCGCTTTAGGATTGGGATCGTGGGTGTAGCTCAGTTGGGAGAGCGCCGGACATAATCCGGAGGTCGGGGGTTCGAGTCCCTTCATCCGCACCACGGATAGCTCAGTTGGGAGAGCATCAGACTCATAATCTGACTGTCGAAGGTTCGAGTCCTTCTCCATTGGCCTGATAAGCCAGCACCCTGCCAGGTGTTATCTGAAAACGGTCCGGGGACTGGAATGCTTCAAGCCTGACGGACGGCCGAAGCCTTCGGGCCGAGGCCGGATCGAAAGGTTTGACGCCATCGGCTCGCGGCCAGGCTCGCGGTGATGATCAAGGCGCTGTGTCGCCGGCAAGGGAGCCCAAGGCTTCCGAGCCCGCCTCATTGACCCGCGATCCGCTCCCGAAGGCCCGCCACGGATTGATGCCACCAGTCCCCGGATCATTCGTGCCGGAATTGGAAGTGAAACGAGAAACGAAGGGAAGATCGACGCATGATTTGACGCCTCGCATGGGGCCATGCCCGACAGGAGTAAGACAATGACTATTCTCGATACAGTTCTTGGGCGCGAGCGCGTCCTCGTCAGGGAAAACGAACGTGCCCTCACTCTCTACAAGGGAGAGATCAAGGCTGTCCTGCTGCCGGGTGAGCATTGGCTCGCCAACCGGCGCGGCAGCCTGGAGATCTCGCGGCACGATCTGAGGAACCCGGAATTCGTTTCGGCGTACGAGAAGGCGTTGTTCGACAAGCTCCCGAACGTGGCCGCGCGTCATTTCACCGTCGTCCGCACCGGGCGCACGGAGGTCGCCATCATCGAGCGCGACGGCAATTTGCATGCCGTGCTGGCGCCGGATCGCAAGCTCGTCCTGTGGACCGATGCCGGGCCGTGGAAGGTGACGATGGTCGACACGTCGGCTGACCTGGCCATCGATCCGGCGCTCATGCGCCGGCTCGGCCAGGCCAGGAAGGTGGAGCTGATGTCCGTCCACCCGGTCGTCGATGGACAGGCCGGACTGCTGTTCATCGACGGTGTCCTGGTACGGACCCTTGCCGCTGGCGTGCACGGCTTCTGGAACGTCGGACGTATGGTGCAGATCAAGGTCGTCGACCTCAAGCGCCAGTCGCTCGATGTCGCCGGGCAGGAAGTGCTGACCAAGGATCGCGTCACGATCCGCGTCAACATCGCGGCCGAATACCGGGTCGTCGATCCGGTCAAGGCGGTGAGCGCCGTGAAGGACTTCTCCGAGGCCCTCTACCGAGCCCTGCAGTACGCCTTCCGCAAGACGCTGGGCGGGCTCTCCCTCGACCAGATCCTCGAGAAGAAGGTGACGGTCGACGAGGAAGCCGCGGCCAAGGTCCGTGCCGACATGGCCGAGATCGGCGTCGAGGTCAGCGACATCGCGCTCAAGGACGTGATCCTGCCGGGCGAGATGCGCGAGATCCTCAACCAGGTGGTTTCGGCCGAAAAGCAGGCCGAGGCCAACGTCATCCGCCGCCGCGAGGAGACGAACGCCACGCGTTCGCTGCTCAACACCGCCAGGGTGATGGCCGAAAACCCGGTGATGCTGCGGCTGAAGGAGCTCGAGGCTCTGGAAACCATCGCCGGCAAGGTCGAGCGGCTGACCGTCCACAACGGGACGGGCGGGCTGCTCAACGATCTGGTCAAGCTCCGCGACAGCTGAGCTTACCCAACGTCAGCAAGAAGGGCCGCCGGGTCAAACCGCGGCCCTTCTTGCGTTTCTGGAGACCGCTACCCATCTGCGCCCGGCTCATCAGGCCTTTTCCTGCCGGGAAAAACCGATTAGACAGCGCCCAAACAAGCTGCGGACAGATTCCGCCCGCAAAGAAGGAAAAGCCCCTTGTCCACCACGTTCGACAAAGTCGCCAAGATCATTGCCGACACCAGCGAGATCGATATCGACACCATCACGCCCGAGAGCCACACCATCGACGATCTCGGCATCGACAGCCTCGATTTCCTCGACATCGTCTTCGCCATCGACAAGGAATTCGGCATCAAGGTGCCGCTGGAAAAGTGGACCCAGGAAGTCAATGACGGCAAGGCTTCGACCGACGACTATTTCGTCATGAAGAACCTGTGCGCCAAGATCGACGCGCTGGTCGCCGCCAAGACCGCCTGAGGCCGTCAGGGCGCGTGACTTGACGCGCTCCGCCGCCTGACCCACAAAGCCGCTCATGAGCAGCCCCCACGACGTCGTCATCACAGGTATCGGCCTTGTTTCCTCGCTGGGGGAAGGTCCTGATGCCCATTGGCAGAAGCTGACGCAACTCGGCCAGAAGCCGGTGCTCGAAGCCGCGCGCTTTGCGCCCTACACGGTCCATCCGCTGCCCCAAATCGACTGGAACCTGCAGATCGCCAAGCGCGGCGACCAGCGGCAGATGGAAACCTGGCAGCGGCTCGGCACCTATGCGGCTGGCCTTGCGCTGGACGATGCCGGCATCAAGGGCAATGACGAGCTCTGCACCACCATGGACATGGTGGTGGCCGCCGGCGGCGGCGAGCGCGACGAGGCGGTCGACGCCGACATTCTCGCCGCGTCCGAGAGCCGCAACGACCGCGACGTGCTGCTCAACGAGAAGCTGACCACCGAGCTGCGCCCAACCCTGTTCCTGGCGCAGCTTTCCAATCTGCTCGCCGGCAACATCTCCATCGTCCACAAGGTGACGGGTTCGTCCAGAACCTTCATGGGTGAGGAAGGCGCCGGCGTCGCCGCCGTCGAGACGGCCGCCGCGCGTATCCGCTCCGGCCAGTCGACCCACATTCTGGTCGGCGGCGCCTTCCAGACCGAACATTCCGACATGCTGCTCGGCTATGAGCTCGCCGGCTATCTGCATCGCGGCCCCTGGAAACCTGTCTGGCAAAGGCAGGGCGCCGAGGGTGGTGGCGTGGTTTCGGGTTCCGGCGGCGCCTTCCTGGTGCTGGAGCAGCGCGAACACGCGACAAGCCGCGGGCGCAAGATCTACGCCGAGCTTGGACCTGTCGTCTCCGGCCGCGCCAGGCGCTCTCGCGGCGAACTCGATACTGAGATCGCTACCCTGCTCAAACAGGCGGCGCCGCCAAACGGCAAGCTGCTCGCCATGTCGGGCGCATCCGGCGCGCACGCGGCGACATCAGCCGAAAAGGCGGCGCTCGATGCCGTCGAGGCGATATCGGCGCGCGGTTTCGCGACGCTGACCGGTCACATGAAGGAAGCACAATTTCCCTTCGCCGTGGCGCTGGCGGCGCTCGCCGTCAACCGCAAGGCCGCCTACCCTGTCTTTGACGCCACTGCCGAGAAGCCATTTGACGGCATTCCCGCGAGCGTCCTTGCAACGGCGATCGGCTATCACCAATTCGAGGGCATGGCGCTGGTCAACGCCGCTTGAGGCGGCGTTTGGCGATCGTGCCGCGGAGATCAAGAGGGCTTCCCGAATGGCCAATTTCAGAGATCACATGGGCAGGCCCGTCGTCGCCGTCACCGGCATTGGCGTGGTGACCTCGCTCGGCGTCGGCAAGGCTGACAATTGGGCAGCGCTGACCTCGGGCAAGTCGGGCATCCACCCGATCACCCGTTTCCCGGTCGATCACCTCAACACGCGCATCTCCGGCATGGTCGATTTCCTGGCATCGAGTTCGAAGGGTGCCAGCCCCCTCACCTATGAACTGGCCGAGACCGCCGCGCGTGAGGCCATGGCCGAATCTGGTCTCGATTCCGGTGATTTCGGCGGACCGCTCTTTCTTGCCTCGCCGCCGGTCGAGCTCGACTGGCACGAGCGCTTCGCGCTCTACAATTCCGACAAGCAGGATTCCGGCGCCGAAAGGCTGCTGCGCGTAGCGCGCGGCCTGAAGGAACTCGATGTCTTCGAAACCACCCAGTTCGGCTCGATCGCCGACCGGCTGGCCGACCGGTTCGGCACACGCGGCCTGCCGATCACGCTGTCGACCGCTTGCGCCTCCGGCGCCACCGCCATCCAGCTCGGCGTCGAGGCGATCCGCCGTGGCGAATGCGACCGGGCGCTGTCGATCGGCGCCGACGGCTCGGCGACCGCCGAGGCGCTGATCCGCTTCTCGCTGCTGTCAGCCCTTTCCACCCACAACGACAACCCGGAAAAGGCTTCCAAGCCCTTTTCCAAGGACCGTGACGGCTTCGTGTTGGCGGAGGGGGCCGGCGCCCTGGTGCTGGAATCGCTGGAGGCAGCGCTTGCCCGCGGGGCCTCGGTTGTCGGCATCCTCAGCGGCTGTGGCGAAAAGGCCGACGATTTCCACCGCACCCGCTCCAAGCCGGACGGCTCGCCGGCGATTGCCGCTGTCCGGGCCGCCCTTGCCGATGCGGGCCTCGGCGAAGACGAGATCGACTATGTCAACGCCCACGGCACCTCGACGCCGGAAAACGACAAGATGGAGCACCTGTCGCTGTCGACGGTGTTTGGCGAGCGGATCGGCTCGATGCCGATCTCGTCCAACAAGTCGATGATCGGCCACACTCTGTCGGCTGCTGGCGCGGTCGAAGCGGCTTTTTCGCTGATGACGATGCGCGAAAGCGTCATTCCGCCGACCATCAACTATGACAATCCCGACCCGGCGATCGTGCTCGACGTCGTGCCGAACAAGAAGCGCGATGCGCAGGTCCGCACCGTTTTGTCGAACTCCTTCGGCTTCGGCGGCCAGAATACTTGCCTTGTCATGGCGCGGGAACCGGTCTAAGCGAGCCCTTTCCGCTTAACAGAACCGACAGGCTTCATGCGCGCACTGCAACTTATCGAGGACCGCCGTCTTGAAACGGTGGACCTGCCGCCTCCCCCGCCACCCGCTCTGGGTGAAGTGACGTTGCGCATCAAGGCGGTGGCGCTGAACCATATTGACGTCTGGGGCTGGCGCGGCATGGCCTTCGCCAAGCGCAAGCTGCCGCTGGTCGTGGGTGCCGAAGCCTCCGGCGAGGTCGAGGCGGTCGGCCCCGGCGTGTCCAGCCTGCTGCCTGGACAATTGGTGTCGATCTATGGCGCGCGCACCTGCGGCCTCTGCCGCGCCTGCCGCGAAGGCCGCGACAATCTCTGCGAACATGTTTCGGGGGTTCATGGCTTCCATCTCGACGGCTTCGCGCAGGAGAAGATCAACCTGCCGGCGCGCCTGCTGGTCCCCGCCCCACCGGGCGTGACCGACATTGGCGCCGCCGTGGCGCCCGTCACCTTCGGCACCGTCGAGCACATGCTGTTCGACAATGCCAGGCTGCAGCCTGGCGAGACGATCCTCGTCCATGCAGGCGGATCCGGCATCGGCTCGGCGGCGATCCAGCTGGCCAAGCGGATGGGCTGCACCATCATCACCACCGTCGGTTCGAACGACAAGATCGACAAGGCCAAGGCGCTCGGCGCCGACCATGTCATCAACTACCGAGACGACCGCTTCGAGGGCGTCGTACGCAAGCTGACCAAGAAGAAGGGCGTCGATGTCGTCTTCGAACATGTCGGCGCCGACACCTTTGCCGGCTCGATGCTGTGCCTGAAGCGCGGCGGCCGCCTGGTGACCTGCGGCTCGACCTCCGGTGTATCGACGCAGATCAACCTGATGCAACTGTTCCAGCAGCAGTTGAAACTGCTCGGATCCTTCGGCTGCCGCATGGAGAACATGGCCAACGCCATGCAGAAGATGGCGGCGGGACAGGTAGCACCCGTCATCGACACCGAGGTCGGCTTCGACGATATCGATGCCGCGCTGAAGCGCATGGAAGGCCGCGACGTCTTCGGCAAGATCATCCTGCGCGTCGCCTAGAGTCGGATGATTTCAGGTCGAATCGACCTGAAATCTGAATCCGCCTCTAAATCAAGGAATAGAGCATGATGTCATCCGAAAACCGCTTCACACTTTTCGGCATCATGCTCTAGGGCCTCGATTTCAGTGTTGAAGAAGCTTCGCCGGGACCTGAAATTTCGCTATGGCAGGCAACTGCGCCAGGTGAATTACTGGCTCGTTGCGCGGGCCGCGATGATCATCATGTCGCTGCTGCGCCTGCTGCCGGTCGACAGCGCGCTCAATTTTGCCGACCGCGTCGCTCGCCTCATCGGCCCAAGGGTCGGACGCCACCAAGTCGCCATCGACAATCTGCGCAAGGCCTATCCGGAAAAGAGCGATGGCGAAATCCAGGCCATCGCCTCAGACATGTGGGGCAACATGGCCCGGCTCGCCGCCGAATACATTTTTCTCGACGCCCTGTTCGACTATGACCCCGCCGCCGGCAAGCCCGGCCGCGTCGAGGTCAAGGGAACGGAGCATTTCGTCGAGATCGCGGCCGAGAAGCAGCCGCACATCGTCTTCACCGGCCATCTCGGCAATTTCGAACTGCTGCCGGTGGCGGCCGCGACCTTCGGCATGAACATCACGGCGCTGTTTCGCCCGCCCAACAACCCCTACCTCGCCGACTACATCCTTTCGACGAGGCGCTCGAGCATGGGAGGCTTGCTGCCGTCGATGGCCGGCGCCTCGTTCGCCCTGGCCGGCGTATTGGAGAATGGCGGCAATATCGGCGTTCTCGTCGACCAGAAATTCTCCAACGGCCTGGACACGACCTTCTTCGGCCGTCCCTGCCAGAGCAACCGCGTGCTCGGCACCCTAGCGCGTCACTATGACTGCGACGTCTACCCGGCGCGCTGCGTCAGGTTGCCGGGCAACCGCTTCCGGCTCGAGATCGAGGACAAGCTGGTCCTGCCGCGCACCGTCGACGGCAACGTCGACGTCCACGCCACCACCCAGATGCTGAACGACGTCGTCGAGCGCTGGGTGCGCGAGGATCCCGGCCAGTGGATGTGGTTCCACAAAAGGTGGGAGATCAGCAACTGGCGGCGCAAGAAGCGCCCGGCACCGGCCCCCGTCGCAAACACTTGACCAGCCGCCGGCCGGAACGTGCGTTCCTCCGCCAGCGACAAAGCCAATATCAGTGAGCCGCCTGTCGCCTAGTTGGTGACGACGATGCGCGTATTGCCGAAGCCAACTTCGCGCACCATCGCATAGAAGGCCGCGGCATTTGCCGTATGCAGCCGCACGCAGCCATGCGAAGCCGGGCGGCCGAGTTGCCTGACGGCGCCGGTTCCATGGATGGCATAGCCGCCACGGAAGAACACCGAATACGGCATCGGCGACATGTCGTATTTGCGCGAATACCACATCCGCGCGGTCCGCTGCGGCCGGTACGTTCCGCGCGGCGTGAAATAGCCCGGACGGGCTGTGGACACGGCCCAACGGTAAACCGCCGAACCATATCGAACCGTCATCGTCTGCGACGACACGTCGATATTCGCCACCAATGTGGCTGCCTCACTCGCGACCGATGCACCAAACAGCGCGGTTGCCAGCACCGCTGCCTTGAAGAACGACGTTCTCATGCGACCAAACCCCTTTGATTGCCCTACCTGCCTGCCCTCACGATGTTTTTCATCTTTTTAATGGCAGGTGAACGGGATAACACACACACCTTGATCAATTCGCCAATTCAAAGCAGCGAATTTGAACGATTTCCCGCGATAGTTGCCGCAACGACACGTCGCACGCCCTTGGTTGCCAGCGGGCTTGCAATAAAGCGCTGATCGTTGCTCAACTCTCCCGATGACCGAACGACTCCTTCACGCAATCGACGCCAGGCGAGACGATGTCGTCGCGCTGACCGCCGACCTCATCCGTTTTCCCACCATCAACCCACCCGGCGAAGCCTACCGGCCATGCGCCGAGTACATTGGGGCGCGGCTAAGGAAACGCGGTTTCGAAACCGAGTTCATCCGCGCCGAAGGCACGCTTGGCGACACTGACCGCTATCCGCGCGTCAATGTCGTTGCCCGTTTCGACGGCCGCTCCCCCGGCGCCTGCGTCCACTTCAACTCGCATATCGACGTGGTCGAGGCCGGCGAAGGCTGGAGCGTGGATCCCTTTGCCGGCGTTGTCAGGGACGGCAAGGTCTATGGCCGCGGCGCCTGCGACATGAAGGGCGGCCTGGCCGCCTCCATCATCGCTGTCGAGGCCTTCTTGGAAGTCTTCCCCGACTTTCCCGGCGCCATCGAGATCTCGGGCACCGTGGACGAGGAATCCGGCGGCTTCGGCGGCGTCGCCCATCTGGCCGGGCTTGGCTATTTCTCGAAACCCAGGGTCGATCACGTCATCATCCCCGAGCCTCTCAACAAAGACCGCATCTGCCTTGGCCATCGCGGCGTCTGGTGGGCGGAGATCGAGACCAAGGGTGAGATCGCGCACGGCTCGATGCCGTTTCTCGGCGACAATGCCGTACGCCACATGGGCGCCGTCCTCAGGGCCTTCGAGGACGACCTGTTCCCCGCACTCGACCGCAAGATGACGCGCATGCCGGTGGTGCCGGAGGGCGCCAGGCGCTCGACCATGAACATCAATTCCATCCATGGCGGGCAGACCGAGGATTTCCGCCCCGGCCTGCCCTCGCCCAACGTGCCCGATTCCTGCCGGCTGACCATCGACCGCCGCTTCCTGCTCGAGGAGGAGCTCGCCACAGTCAAAAGTGAAGTGACGGGCATTCTCGACCGGCTGAAGCGGGAGCGCAAAAAATTCGACTACGAGATCCGCGATCTGATGGAAGTACTGCCGCTGATGACCGAGCGCGACGCGCCGGTGGTCAAGGCCGTGGCGCAAGGCATTCATGCGATCTTCGACCGCGAGCCCGACTATGTCATCTCGCCCGGCACCTACGACCAGAAGCACATAGCCCGCATCGGCCACATCTACGACTGCATCGCCTATGGCCCGGGCATTCTCGACCTCGCCCACCGGCCGGACGAGTGGGTCGGCATATCCGACATGGTGGAATCGGCCAAGGTGATGGCGATCGGGCTCAACGTGCTGCTGCGTGGCACGGCCACGGGATAACCTTGCATCGCGACAAGCTTGGACCTGCCGACAGGACCGGCACGGCAAAAACATTCCCGGCCATCCTGCCTGGCAGCACGAAACGCAATTTACTCCCGCGCGAAATCACGCTTCTATCGCCCGGTTTGAGCACATGTCCTGAACGCATGGGGAGTTGCACGATGAGATTGTGGAAAACCATTCTGGCCGCCGCGGTTCTTGCACTGGCCGCTGGAACCTCCGCCTTCGCGGCCCGGACCGACCTGGTCATCGGCATTCCGCTCGAACCGCCGCATCTCGATCCGACCGCGGGTGCCGCGGCGGCGATCAAGGAGGTGCTCTACGCCAATGTCTTCGAGGGCCTGACCCGGATTGGCCCCAATGGCGAAGTGTTGCCGGATCTGGCCGAGAGCTGGACCATTTCCGATGACGGCAAGGTCTATACCTTCAAGCTGCACACCGGCGTCAAATTCCACGACGGCGCCAATTTCAGCGCCGACGACGTGAAATTCTCGCTCGACCGCGCCCGCGCCGACAATTCGGTCAATGCGCAGAAGGGCCTGTTCGCGGCCATCGACAAGGTGGACGTCATCGATCCGGCAACGGTCAAGGTCACGCTGAAGAACCCGCAAGGGTCCTTCCTCTACAATATGGGCTGGGGCGACGCGGTGATGGTGTCGCCAAAGTCAGCCGACACCAACAAGGAAAACCCGGTTGGCACCGGTCCGTTCAAGTTCCAGAACTGGGCCAAGGGATCGTCGATCACGCTGGTGAAATCAGACCATTACTGGGGTGCTCCAGCGTTCCTCGACAAGGTCGAGTTCCGCATCGTGCCGGATGCCGCGGCCAATGTGCCGGCCCTTTTGTCCGGCGACATCCAGGCCTTCCCCTTCTTCGACCCCGACAGTCTGGCGCAGGTCAAGGACGATCCGCGTTTCAAGGTGGTGATCGGTTCGACCGAAGGCGAAACCATCCTGTCGATCAACAACAAGAAGCCGCCTTTCGACAAGCTGCAGGTCAGGCAGGCGATCTCCTACGCGCTCGACCGCAAGGCGATCATCGACGGCGCCTCGGCCGGGCTTGGCCTGCCGATCGGCTCACACATGTCGCCGGCCAACAAGGACTATGTCGACCTCACCGGCCTCTATCCGCACAATGTCGACAAGGCCAAGGAACTGCTGAAGGAGGCCGGACTGGAGAACGGCTTCAAGGCGACGCTGAAACTGCCCCCGCCAGGCTATGCCAGGCTCGGCGGCGAGATCATCGCCTCGGAACTCCGCGACGTCGGCATCAACCTCGAGATCATCCCGGTCGAGTGGGCACAGTGGCTGGACCAGGTGTTCACCAAGAAAGACTACGACCTGACCATCGTCTCGCACACCGAGCCGAACGATATCGATATCTATTCGCGCAAGGACTACTACTTCAACTACGACAATCCGACCTTCGACAAGGTGATCGCCGACCTCAACCTCACCTCCGACGAGGCCAAGCGGAAGGAATTGCTGGGCGAGGCACAGAAGATCCTTGCCGACGACGCGGTGGTCGGCTTCCTCTACGAATTGCCCAAGGTCGGCGTCTGGGACGCCAAATTGCAGGGACTGTGGGAAAACGCGCCGATCCAGGCCAATGACCTGACCAAGGTGAAGTGGAGCGAGTGAGGCTCGTGGTGCGCGCGCGGCTTCCTCGCCTCCCATGACCGCCTACCTCCTCAAGCGCGTTGCCATCGCCTTCGCGACGCTGGTGCTTGCCTCGATGGTGGTGTTCGCCGTGCTGGAAATCCTTCCCGGCGATCCGGCGCGGCTGATGCTGGGCATGAATGCCAGCGCCGACCAGGTCGAGCTCTTGCGCACCCAGATGGGCCTCAACGCGCCGCTCGTGCTGCGCTATCTGCACTGGGCCGGCGGCCTGCTCAGCCTCGATTTCGGCCGCTCCTATACCTATTCGGTACCAGTCATCGATCTCGTGCGTGAACGGCTTGCCGTCTCGCTGCCGCTGGCGCTGATCGCGCTTGCTCTTTCCACGATCATCGCCATTCCGGTCGGGCTTTATTCCGCCAGCCGTCGCGGACGGGCCGGCGACACGGTGGCGATGGGCGTGGCGCAACTCGGCGTCGCCGTACCCAATTTCTGGTTCGCGCTGATGCTGATCTATGTCTTCGCCGTCTGGCTGCGTCTGGTCCCGGCCGGTGGTTTTCCCGGCTGGGGCGCCGGCGCCTGGGCGGCGCTGAAATCGCTGCTGTTGCCGGCGGTTGCGCTTGCCTTGCCGCAAGCCGCTATCCTGGCGCGTGTCACCCGTTCGGCTCTGATCGAGGTGCTGAACGAGGACTATATCCGCACCGCCCGCGCCAAGGGCCTGCCCTATCGGGCCGTGCTGTGGCGGCACGCGCTGCGCAACGCCATGATCCCGGTGCTGACTATCCTGGGCCTGCAATTCGCGTTCCTGCTTGCCGGTACCATCATCATCGAGAATGTCTTCTATCTGCCCGGTCTCGGCCGGCTGGTGTTCCAGGCGATCACCCAGCGCGACCTGATCGTCGTTGAAAGCGTCGTCATGCTGCTGGTCGCGGCCGTCATCGCCGTCAACCTCCTCGTCGACCTCTCCTATGCGGTCGTCGATCCCCGCTTGAGAAGCCGGTCATGACGCTGCATGTCGACATCCCCGATGAGACGTTGGCAGGCATCCTGGCCAAGGCATTCAGGAACACGGCTTTCGTGACCGGCTTCGTCATCACATTGCTGATCCTGGCGATGGCGATCCTGTCCTACGTCTGGACACCTTACGATGTGACCAGGCTTGTTATAGCCGACAAGACGCAAGGCCCCTCTCTGGCGCACTGGTTCGGCACTGACCATTTCGGCCGCGATATCCTGTCGATGGTCATGGTCGGCGCCCGCAACTCGATCGCCGTGGCGCTGGTCGCGGTCGGCATCGGCATGGGCGTCGGCGTGCCGCTCGGCGCCTTCGCCGCGGCGCGCGGCGGCCTCGTCGACGAGGCACTGATGCGCGTCAATGATCTCGTCTTCGCTTTCCCCGCGCTGCTGTCGGCCATCATGATCACCGCCATCTTCGGGCCTGGCGCAGTCAACGCCATTATCGCCATCGGCATCTTCAACATCCCGGTCTTTGCCCGCGTCGCCCGCGCCGGCGCGCTTGCGATCTGGCCGCGCGAATTCATCCTGGCCGCGCGCGCCGCCGGCAAGAGCAGTACGCAGATATCGATCGAACATGTGCTGCCCAACATCGCCACGCTGCTCCTTGTGCAAGGCACGATCCAGTTCGCGCTGGGCATCCTGGCCGAGGCCGGGCTTTCCTATCTCGGCCTCGGCGCGCAGCCGCCGATGCCGAGCTGGGGCCGCATGCTGTTCGACGCGCAGACGCGCATGGTGGTGGCGCCGTGGATGGCGATTTTCCCGGGTATGGCTATCGTCATCACCGTGCTTGCCCTGAACCTCCTGGGCGACGGCATCGCCGACATTCTCGACCCGAAATCGCGGCGGCAGCGATGAGCCTGCTTGAAATCGACAATCTGTCGCTGACCATCGGCGACACGCAAATCCTGAAGAGCATTGAACTCTCCGTCGCGCCCGGCGAGGTCATGGGACTAGTCGGCGAATCCGGCTCCGGCAAGTCGATGACCGCGCTCACGGTGATGCGGCTCCTGCCACACGCTGCCCGCGCCACCGGGCGCGTCACATTCGACGGCATCGATATCCTGACGGCAACCGAGGACCAGATGTGCGCCTTGCGCGGCGACGACATCGGCATGGTGTTCCAGGAACCGATGACGGCGCTCAATCCGGTCAAGACGATCGGCGAACAGGTCGCCGAAGGCATACGCTGGCACACGAAGGCTACACGTGCGGAAGCTGAGGATCGGGCGCGAAAAATGCTCGACCGCGTCGGGCTGCCCGAAGCGAAATTCCCGCTGTCGCGCTATCCGCACGAACTGTCCGGCGGCCAGCGCCAGCGCGTCGTCATCGCCATCGCCTGCGCGCTGAAACCCAAGCTCTTGATCGCCGACGAGCCGACGACGGCGCTCGACGTAGTACTGCAGGCGCAGATTCTCGACCTTCTGCGCGACCTCGTCGCGGAGAGCCGCATGGGCCTGCTGCTGATCTCGCACGACCTTGCCGTCGTCACCGAGATGGCCGATCGCACCACCATCCTGCGGCATGGCGAGGTGATGGAGGCCGGCGACACGGCGCGCACGCTGTCCGAACAGCTCCACCCCTATACGCGCCAACTGGCGCAGGCCTCGATGCACGTCCCGGCGCGCGCCAGGCCCCATCCCGTCGGCACGGACCAACCCTTGCTTCAAGTCGAAGGCATCACCCGTGACTATCGCGGCCGCCGCACCTCGCTGTTCAGGCGCGCGCCTGACATCCGTGCCGTCGACGACGTCTCGCTGTCGATCGCGCCCGGCGAGTCGGTGGCTTTGGTCGGCCGATCCGGCTGCGGCAAGTCCACCCTTGCCCGCATGATCCTGGCGCTGGACCGGCCGAGTTCAGGCGCCATCCGCTTTCGCGGCGAAGCCATCACCGGCAAGAGCGAAGCCGAGTTGAAGCCTGCCAGGCGCGACATGCAGGTTGTCTTCCAGGATCCCTACGGCTCCTTCGACCCGCGCCAGAAGGTCGAAAAACTGGTCGCCGAGCCGCTGCATGTGCTGGAGAAAAAGCCGACGCGCGCCGAGCGCCGCGAGATGGTGGCGCATGCGCTGCACGAGGTCGGCCTCGGCCAGCGCGACATGGACAAATACCCGCACGAATTCTCGGGCGGCCAGCGCCAGCGCCTGTCGATCGCCCGCGCCATCATCACCCGCCCCAAACTGGTGGTCGCCGACGAGCCGGTCTCGGCCCTCGACGTCTCGATCCGTGCCCAAATCCTCGACCTGTTCGCCGGGCTCAACCAGAAGCTCGGCATCGCCTATCTCTTCATCACCCACGACCTGACCGTCGCACGCGCTATTACGGACGAGGTGCTGGTCATGCATGACGGCAAGATCGTCGAGCGCGGCAAGACGAACGAGGTGCTGGACCGCCCGCAATCCGAAGCCGCGCAAGCGCTTGTTGCCGCTGCCCCGGATTTGCATCGAGCGATCGCGCGACGGATGCAGGAACAGGGGTGAGCGGCCGTTCCCCTTAGTCTTGCGGCTTCACCACGTCGACCGGGCTGATGTCGAGCAAATCGAGCGTGCGGCGCAGCAGGCGCACCTCGCTCTCGGCCAGTTGCGAATCCGCCTTGGCGATCTCCGCCATGTGCTGCGCCAGTTGCCTGCGCCGCTCGACGTCGAGGTCGCGAAACAGCGCGATCGCCTGCGAGCCGTTGGTCTCGTAGCCGAACTCGTTGAGATATTCGATGACGGCGTCGATGCTGGTCTCCGGAATGTCGAAGGCATCCTTGCAGATGCGCCGGAAGGCAATCATCTCGCTCTCGCTCACGGTGCCGTCGGCCAGGATCATGCGGAACAGCATCAGCAGTTCCGCCGACAGGACGGGATCGTCCGCCACCTTGCGCACGCCCGGGTCGCCGTCGAAGATGGAGCGTATCTGGTCCAGCAATGCGAACGCCATGGGCGGCCCTTTCCGATTCCTCATGCATAGAGTTAGCGCGGAATCGGCCTTGCGCAAACAGGGCCCCCGTGGTCGAACGCCGGATATCCAGCCAGCTAAATGTCTCCCGGCGCCAGATGATCGACCTCACCACCCAAACCATCGCCATGCTCGCCTTCGCCGGCTTTGCGGCGGGCTTTGTCGATTCGATTGCCGGCGGTGGCGGACTGATCACCATTCCCGCACTGCTGTTGGCCGGTTTCTCGCCCGTCGAAGCGCTTGGAACCAACAAGCTGCAAGGCATGTTCGGCTCCGGCTCGGCGACGATCCACTATGCCTCGAAGGGCCATGTCGACCTGCGCCGGCAATTGCCATCGGCGCTGCTGGCGCTTGCCGGAAGCGCCATCGGCGCCTTGCTGGCCACGATCGTGCCTGGCGACCTCTTGCGCGCGGCCCTGCCGCTGGTGCTGATCGCCATTGCGCTCTATTTCGCGCTCAAGCCCAACATGAACGATGTCGACCGCGCCGAGCGCCTGTCGCCCTTCCTGTTTGGGCTGACCCTGGTGCCGGCAATCGGCTTCTATGACGGCCTGTTCGGTCCGGGTGCCGGTTCCTTCTATATGCTCGCCTTCGTCGCCCTTGCCGGCTACGGCGTGCTCAAGGCGACGGCGCATACCAAGCTGCTCAACTTCGCCTCCAACATCGGCGGCTTCATCGTCTTTGCCGCCGTCGGCGTCATCTCGTGGAAGATCGGCCTGGTGATGGGCGTTGCCCAGTTTCTCGGCGCCCGCCTCGGCGCCAGCCTTGCCATGCGCATCGGCGCGAGGTTGATCAAGCCTCTGCTGGTCATCGTCTGCGTGGCCCTGGCGGTGAAGCTGCTTGCCGATCCAGCCAACCCGCTGCGTGTGATGATTGGTGTGTGATCACGCGCCTGTTACAATGACATTGTTCGAATCATGTTGGAGGGACCAGACATGAATCTCAGCGCGCCTACCCAGATTGTTTTCATCATTTCTCTCGTTATCGCCATCATCGGCATTCTCGCCGCCCTTGGCGTTCTCGCGTTCATCCCGCTCGCATCGGTGTGGATCGTGCTCATCGCCTATATCGTGCTTGCAGCAGGCTGCCTGATGCGCGGCGCCTGACAAGGTTCCCCCGACAAGTGGGGACCGAGAGCGCCCGGCCAAAGCCGGGCGTTTTTTGGTTCTGCCCAGGCTATGACCGATCGCGATTAGCCGCGAATTCATCCGCCGCGACCCTGAAGGCAATGTCTGGTCGTTTGACACCTACTGGCCGTGGAAGGTGTGAATGCCTGAGCTGGTTTCGACGGGCGAATATCTGCTGGCTGCGGCATTCGGAACTGGCCGAAGCCTCCCCAACTTCGTCATCCCAGGGCGAAGCAGGAGCGAAGCTCCGTCGCGGAGACCCTGGGATCCATTCCGTGATCTTGGTCGAAGAGTGCAGTGGAGCAAAATTCTGCATCGGTGCGGAGCGTTGAAATCGCGGCATGGATCCTAGGGTCCGCGCTGCGTCGCTACGCTCCTTGCTCCGCCCTGGGATGACGAAGCGATGGATGTTCCTGGCCAATGACCTGCGCCGCGAATTACCTAGCCAGTCCGAAAATCGCGTCGCAGTCGAGATGGGTTTCCAACTCGGCGGCGGCCTCGTCCAGCGCCCGCTCGACCTCGGCGCGATAATCTATGCCACCGCCCCTGACACCCAGGCTTTCGAGGAATTTGCCGCGAAAGCCGTCGGCGCCGAACAGGCCGTGCATGTAAGTGCCGATCACCTTGCCATCGGCCGAGATCGCACCATCCTCGGCGCCATTGATGATCGCCGACGGCCGCACGGTGTCCGGACCCGTCGTGCGACCGAGATGGATCTCGTAGCCCTCGAGAGGCAGGTCGAACGGCACCGAGCGTGCACTGACATTGCGTACCGTCTTTTCCGGTTCCATCACCGTCTCGACATCGAGCAGGCCGAGCCCCTCGGCCTCGGTGACGCTGCCTTCGATGCCGTCGGGGTCGCGCACCACGCGGCCGAGCATTTGGTAGCCGCCGCAAATGCCGACGACATGGCCGCCGCGCTTGCGGTGTACCGCCAAATCGCGGTCCCAGCCATTCTCACGGAATTTCAGGAGATCGCCGATCGTCGACTTGGAGCCGGGAATGACCACCAGCCCGGCATCGGCCGGTAGCGGCTTGCCGGGCGGCACGAACACCACCTCGACCTGCGGTTCGGCCTTGAGCGGGTCGAGATCGTCGAAATTGGCGATGCGGCCAAGCATCGGCACAGCCACTTTCAGCGCGCGCGCCCCGCCGGACGCCAGCCGCTCCAGCACCACCGAATCTTCCGACGGCAGCCGTGCCGCAGCCTTCAGCCACGGCACGACGCCGAAACAGCGCCATCCGGTGAATTTGTCGATCGCCTTGATGCCGTCATCGAACAGCGAGACGTCTCCCCGGAATTTGTTGACGAGATAGCCGACGATCATGCGCCGGTCCTCTTCCGGCAGGATCAGATGCGTGCCGGCAATGGAGGCGATGACGCCGCCACGGTCGATGTCGCCGACGAGCACCACCGGCACATCGGCGCGCGTGGCGAAGCCCATATTGGCGATATCGCGGCTTCTGAGATTGATTTCCGCCGGAGAGCCGGCGCCCTCGACTATGACGAGGTCGGCGCCCTCGCCGACCTTGCCCCAGGACTCCAGCACGGCGTCCATCAAGCGGCCCTTCAACGCCTGGTAGTCGCGTGCCCGGGCCTCGCCGAACACCTTGCCCTGGACGATGACCTGCGCGCCGACATCGGTCTGCGGCTTGAGCAGCACCGGGTTCATGTGAACCGATGGCGGCACCCCGCAAGCGATCGCCTGCAGCCATTGCGCACGGCCGATCTCGCCGCCGCCATGGTGGTTGTCGCCCGGAATGTCGGCGACGGCCGCGTTGTTCGACATGTTCTGCGGCTTGAAGGGCCGCACCTTCAGGCCACGCTTTTTCGCGGCGCGGCAAAGGCCCGCGACCAGCACCGTCTTGCCGACATCCGAACCCGTGCCTTGCAGCATGATTGCCCTGGCCATCAGTTCCTGCCCTGCGTCGCGGTTCCGGTGATCGTGGATTTCTGCGCCAATGGCCCGCCGCGCCAGATGTAGAGCGCCAGCAGTGGCTCCTTGCCCGTGCGCATGGCGTGGTTGACGTTGGAGGCATGGTGAACGACCACGCCGGCCTCCCGCTTGCGAAAACCGCCCTCGCCCATGCGCCACTCGGTGCCGCCAGTCAGCGGGATATAAATCTCCTCGGCGACGTGATGATGGTCGGGGTAGACGATCCCGGGTCCGAGAATCAGCAGCCCGGCGGCAACCTCTTCATTGACGAAGTGCCCGCGCGTGCCGAACATTTCCAGCCAACCGTAATTGTCGATGAAGGCCTTCCCGAAATCACCCTCGCTATAGGTCTGCCCCCAATGCAATTTGCAGCACTGCTCGGCCAGCAATCGCACCAGCGGCTTGGCATCTGGCGGTGCCAGCTCGGCGGCGCGGTCGAGATGGCGCAGACAGGCGAGCGGATGCGGCTCCAGCGCGCGTGCCGGCATGTCCCAGCCGATACGCACCACGGCGTCGCCCACCAGGGCGTCATCGACGGAAGCGAGATAGGCGTGGAACCCTCGAAGCAGCTCATCGAATTTTGTCGTCACATCTTGCTCCGGGCATGCATTGGTGCACAGCCGCTCCGCGATAGGTCGGGTTGCGCGGCGGCATCATTGGTCTAGATTGGTGCGCGCGCAAAGCCAAAAACGACAGGCCAGCGGGCTAGCTGGCCAGCCTACAGGGAGCACGCCATGGACGCCGCGGTCGATGCGAGCACCAGCCAGTTCGAACTCAACGAGGAACAGCGCGCCATCCAGGAGATGGCGCAGGCCTTTGCCGCCGATCGCGTTGCGCCCAATGCACTCGATTGGGACCGCGGGAAACATTTCCCCACCGACGTGATCCGTGAAACCGGCCCGCTCGGCCTCGGCGGCATCTATATCAGGGACGATGTGGGCGGCTCCGCGCTCGGCCGGCTCGACGCCGTGCTGATCTTCGAGGCGCTGTCGCACGCCGATCCGGCCTTTTCGTCCTTCATCTCGATCCACAACATGGTGGCCTCGATGATAGACCGCTTCGGCAATGACGAGCAGCGCCAGCGCTTCCTGCCGAAGCTCACCTCGATGGAATGGCTGGCGAGCTATTGCCTGACCGAGCCGGGTTCCGGTTCGGATGCGGCGGCGCTGAAGACGCGCGGGGTCAAAAGCGGCGGCGACTATGTCCTCAACGGCACCAAGCAGTTCATCTCCGGGGCCGGTGACAGCGATGTCTACGCCGTCATGGTGCGCACCGGCGCCGACGGCCCGAAGGGCATCTCAACCCTCATCGTGCCGAAAGACGCACCCGGCCTCTCCTTCGGCGCCAACGAGCACAAGATGGGTTGGCACATGCAGTCGACCCGCCAGGTCATCTTCGAGGATTGCAAGGTGCCGGCGGAGAACCTTTTGTCGGGCGAAGGCGCCGGTTTCGGCATTGCCATGGCCGGCCTCGACGGCGGCAGGCTGAACATCGCCGCCTGTTCGCTGGGCGGCGCGCAATCGGCGCTCGACAAGGCGCTGGCCTACACGGCCGAACGCAAGGCCTTCGGCTCGAAGATCAACCAGTTCCAGGCGCTGCAGTTCAGGCTGGCCGACATGGAGACCGAATTGCAGGCCGCGCGCATCTTCCTCTATGCCGCCGCCTCGAAGCTCGACCGCAAGGTGCCGGACGCCGGCAAATGGTCTGCCATGGCAAAGCGCTTCGTCACCGATACCGGCTTCGACGTCGCCAACAATGCGCTGCAACTGCTCGGCGGCTACGGCTATCTGCACGACTACGGCATCGAGAAACTGGTGCGCGACCTGCGCGTTCACCAGATCCTCGAAGGCACCAACGAGATCATGCGCGTCATCATCGCGCGGGCGCTGATCGGCCGCTGACAGCCAGCAAATTCCGGGAGAGAGACAATGACGACAATCGCCTTCATCGGCCTTGGCAACATGGGTAATCCAATGGCCGCCAATTTGGTCAAGGCTGGCCATGGGGTGAGCGGTTTCGACCTCGTGCCCGAGAACCTCGCCACCGCTAAGGACCATGGCATCACTGTCATGACCAACGCCGCCGCGACAGTGAAGGACGCCGATGTCGTTGTCACCATGCTGCCGGCAGGCAAGCACGTGCTGTCGGTCTATGAGGATATCGCCCCCAAGGCGAAGAAAAATGCCCTCTTCATCGATTCCTCGACGATCGACGTGGAATCGGCTCGCAAGGCGCATGCCATCGCCGCCAAACACGGCCTGCTGTCGGTCGATGCGCCGGTCTCCGGTGGCACCGGCGGTGCCACTGCCGGGACGCTGACCTTCATGGCCGGCGGTTCCGGCGATGCCTTCGCCGCCGCCGAGCCGATCCTGAAGCCGATGGCCGGGCGCATCGTCCATTGCGGCGGCGACGGCGCCGGACAGGCGGCCAAGATCTGCAACAACATGATCCTCGGGATTTCAATGATCGGCGTCGCCGAGGCCTTCGTGCTGGCGGAAAAACTCGGCCTGTCGCATCAGGCGCTGTTCGACGTCGCCTCGACCTCGTCGGGCCAGTGCTGGTCGCTGACCACCTATTGCCCGGTTCCGGGCCCGGTGCCCACTTCGCCCGCCAACAGGGATTACAAGCCGGGATTTGCCGCCGCTCTCATGCTGAAAGACCTGAAATTGTCCCAGGAAGCAGCCCTTGGCGCGGGCGCGGTGACGCCGCTCGGCGCCGAGGCGGCGCAGCTCTACGCCCTGTTCAACGCCCAGGGCCATGGCGGCGCCGATTTCTCCGGCATAATTAATTTTCTGCGCGGCAACCCGGCCTAAATAGGGGATTCGATAGACGTTTTCCGGGTCTTTGCGGAGAAAGACCCGCAAATTTAGATTTGCTTAAGCTCTCGATAACTCCGCGGTAACGATGTCGCTGTAGAACGGATTGCGAGGCGGACATATCGCATCCGCCCGGCGCTCCGGATCAGGTCTCGCGTACCGGAGCCCGTAAGTTTCGCAAGTGTTTTCGTAGCGAAACGCCATGCGTATCTGGCAAAGCCGCGTTCCCGATGGGGCGCGGTTTTTGCATTTCCGGCCCCTTTTATTGTCCACGATCCGTTTAGATCCCGATCGCCGCACCCGGGATCGGCACGTGATCTTCATTGGTCAGCACGATCGGCGCATCAACGCCGTCGACGCGGAGCACCAGCAGGCGCGTGCTCCAGGCGCCGGCAGTACGCACCAGATGGGAATAAACGGTGCCCTTGCCCTTGGCGCCGTGCACGGGAATGCTGAACTGGGCATCGCCCGCGCCGTTCGCATTGACGTTGAGACTGCCGCCGACCCAGAAATTATCGGTCACATCATCGCCGATGGCGGCCTTCACGCGGCTATCGGCGCGCACTGCGTCCATCGTCATATGGTAGGCGTCGCTGCCTTTGAGCACGAAGGGGATGCTGCCGACCACCGTCGCGCAGCCGCCGATACTAACCACCCAGACGGCAAGGCCGGCAATCGCCCAGTTGCGCTGCGTCTTGCGGAACTGCTCGGCGTCGCGCCAGGCCCGGTTCCGCCACGCCCAGCGGCTGCCACGCGCGCCGAGCACGAAGATCATGATGAGGTTGACGACGGGGATCAGCGCCAGCAGCGCGATGAAGGTGCTGTTGCCGATACCCCAGATCCAGTTGAGGAAGAAGGCGCCCCAGTTCCAGCGATCGAGTTCGGCTGGAATTTCAGCCGGCTGGTTGAGCGGTTGTCCGGCCATGTTGTTCCCCATCGGCGTGTAATGCCGATTGGTTCTAGCGCAAGACTTCGACGATGCGCAAAAAGTTCCGAGGCTTCTTCTTCAACCCTTTGTGGAAAGGCGGCGAAAATTTGCCCTCACCGCGCGGCCAGCCGGCTTCAGCGCGGCGCTGATCGACCGTTCGGCCGCGACGCCGTTGAACAGCGACGGCGTTCGACCCGAGAGAACCTCAGGCCAGAAACGTGATGCCGATTGCAGGAAAGACATTTGCGCCGCAAGCGCGCCCTCGGCCATGGCGACGGTCTTCTCGCGGACCGCCATTGCCGTCTCCGCACTCCAAGGCTCGCCGCTTCGCGCCTCCATGGCCATCAGCGGCAGGCGCATCATCACCACCAGCGGCGCCAGCATCAGGTCCGCGCCAAGGCTGGCCGCCTCTTGCACGCGTCGGCTTTTGCCGGTCTTTCTCATGTGGGCAATTCCCTGTCGCGGCCGGATCGGCCGCCCTTACACTACGCGCCGAAGGCGAAATTCGTTCCCGCTCATTACGCATATTTCCTCGATTGGGCGTTTCTTGGTAGAAACGCCCAATCGAGGATTGCTCCTATCGCTTGCGCAGGTCGGCCTGCGCCAGGTCGAGCGCCTTGCCGATGCGCTCGCAAGCCATGTCGATCGTGTCGCGGGTCCAGATCAGCGGCGGCGACAGGATCATCGTGTCACCGGTGGCGCGCAGCATCATCCCGTTGGCGATGGCGTGGTCGCGCACGACAACCGCGGCACTTCCCGACGGCAGGAAGCGCTCCTTCGTCGCCTTGTCCTTGACGATCTCGATCGCGCCCATCAGCCCGATCGAGCGCACCTCGCCGACCAGATCATGCCCGGCGATACGCTCCTGCAAGGCCTTGGCGAAGTAAGGTCCAGTATCGTTCCTGACGCGGTCGACCAGGCCTTCCCTCTCCATGATTTCCAGGTTCTTCAACGCCACGGCGCAAGCCACGGGGTGCCCCGAATAGGTGTAGCCATGGTTGAACTCGCCGCCCTTCTCGACCAGCGTCGCGGCAATGCGATCGCCAACCAGCAGCGCCGACAGCGGCTGGTAACCCGAGGTAAGCGCCTTGGCGGTGGTGATGGTGTCCGCCTCGATACCGAAGGTCTGGGCCGCGAACCACTCGCCAGTGCGGCCATAGCCGGTGATGACCTCGTCCAGCATCAACAGCACATCGTATTTGCGGCAGATGCGCTGCACTTCGGGCCAGTAGCTTGCCGGCGGTATCTTGACGCCGCCCGCGCCCATCACCGGCTCGCCGATGAACGCCGCGACCTTGTCGGCGCCAGCCTCGATGATGGCATCCTCGACGGACTTTGCCGCGCGCAGGCCGAAATCATGGTCACTTTCGCCCGGCAGCGCCAGCTCATAGGCATAGGGCATCATCACATGGACGATGTTGGGCACCGCGCCGTTGAGCTGCTTGTGCATGGCATCCATGCCGCCGAGCGAGGTGCCGGCGATGGTCGAGCCGTGATAGGCCATCTTGCGCGAGATGACGCGGTTCTTCTCCGGCTTGCCTTCCAGCACCCAGTAGTGGCGCACGAGCCGCAAGGCGGTGTCGTTGGCCTCCGAACCGGACGAGCCGTAAAACACCTGGTTGACGTTTTTCGGCGCGATCTCGGCCAGCTTCCTCGACAACAGCACCGGCGTCGGCGTCGAGCATTTGAAGAAGGAATTGTAGTAAGGCAGTTCCTTCATCTGGGCATAGGCGGCCTCGGCCAGTTCGTCACGGCCGTAGCCGATATTGACGCACCACAGGCCGGCCATGCCGTCCAGCAGTTCCGTCCCTTCGGAATCGTAGATGAACGGGCCCTTGGCATGGGTTATGACACGCGAACCGGCCTCGCGCAGTTCCTTATGGTCGGTGAACGGATGAAGGTGATGCGCGGCGTCGATCTGCTGAAGCTGCTTCAGCGAATAATTCTGATAGGTCATGTCTGATCTTTCCTCTGAAATCATTCCGGCGGTGCCGGGGCGAATTCGTCAGAGGACGGCAGGTGGCGAATAACCGATGCGGGCGCATAGCCGCAAAAGCTCGGCGCGCAGCGTGCGCGATGACGGTGTCACCGCGACCCGAAACGCACGAGCTGATAGTCTAGCGAGAGCCATGAAGGTACCTTAGAGCAAAGGGCGGTCGAGGTGAACCACCCTTTGCTCAAGTGACCTCATGAATTGAGGTCAGGCTTCGCCACTCAGAGCGCGCTGCAGAAACACATACTTCATCGCCGTTTGCGCCGCCTGTGGCCGGCGGTCGCCGCGCCCACCATGGCCGCCTTCAGTCTCCTCGAAGAACAGCGTCTTTGCATGGCCAGCCTCCTGCAGGCGGGCCGCCATCTTGCGCGCATGGCCGGGGTGGACCCGGTCGTCGGCGGTCGAGGTGGTCAAGAGCACCGGCGGATAGGCGGCATCCGCCTTGACATGTTGATAGGGCGAATAGGCCGAAAGCCATTTGGCGTCTTCCGGCTTTGACGGATCGCCATATTCGGCCATCCACGAAGCGCCCGGCGGCAATTCGGCGTAGCGCAGCATGTCGAGCAGCGGCACCTCAATGATGACGGCGCCGAAAAGCTCGGGATGCTGTGTCAGGGAAGCGCCGGTCAGCAGGCCGCCATTGGAGCCGCCCTGGATGCCGAGCGATTGAGCCGTCGCAATACCGCGCCTGACGACATCCTCGGCCACCGCGGCAAAGTCGTCGAAGCCGTTCTGGCGCTTGCCTTTCAGCGCCGCCTGGTGCCAGCCAGGCCCGAATTCACCGCCGCCGCGAATACAGGCCTGCACATAGGCATTGCCTTTCTCCAGCCACAGCTTGCCGCGCACGCCGGCATAGCCGGGCAACAGCGGCACTTCGAAGCCGCCGTAGCCGTAGAGCAGCGTCGGTACCGGCCCGTTCTGGTCCCGCCGCCTGACGACGAAGTAAGGGATCATCGTGCCGTCCTTCGAGCGCGCCTCGAACTGTTCCGAGATCAGCGGCGAGGCATCGAAGCGGGCCGGCTGCGACTTCACCGTGGCAAGCGTCTGACCATCGTCATCCGACCAGATGATCGAGCTTGGGGTGAGGAAATCGGTGAAGGAAAAGGACACGCTCGAGCCGAAATGCTCGGCATGGCTGATGCCGACAGTGCCGTTTTCGGGCAACGCCACAGGCTGCAGCGACCAGGCGCCATCCTTGCGCTCGCAGAAGAGAACCTTGCCGCGCACATTGTCCATCAGGTTGATGAACAGGCGGTCCTGCGTTCTGGCGAGCCCCGCGATCGACACGCGATGTGCCGGCGCGAGCAAAGTTTCGATGGCTCCAAAACTCCCAGTTTCGATCCAATGCGCGAAATCGAGCGAGTAAAGTCCATCCGGCTGGCACGCGGTGCCATCGGGCGCGGTCCATGGGGTGCGCACACCGAACACCAGCTGGTCCCTGAAGAGCGCGGTGTCGGTGACGTCGTCGGGCAGTGGGATGCGGCGGTTCTCGCCCGAAGGGAGGCGCAGGAAACTGTGCGATGCGAAGAAGTTGAGTGTCCGCGCCAGAAACAGATGGCGCTTCTCGCCGTCGAACTCGACGCCGGCGCCAACCGCGAGATCCTCGGTCTTTCCCTCGAAGATCGGCGTTGCCTCTTCCAGCCTGGTGCCACGCTTCCACAGCTTGACCACGCGCGGATATCCGGACTCTGTCTTATCGGCCTCCTCGAACGCGGCCGAGACGATGACCGTGTCCTCATCCAGCCAGCCGAAGCCCGATTTCGAGGCGGGCGCCTGAAAACCGCGTTCGACGAAGGACTTGGCCGCGATGTCGAACTCGCGCATCGCGCTGGCATCACCGCCATCGGGCGACATCGAGACCAGGCAGCGGTTGAAATCGGGGTAGAGCCTGACAGCGCCGCCGAACACCCACTTAATGCCCTCCTTCGCCGCCAGTTGGTCGAAGTCGATGATCGTTTCCCAGTCGGGCTTGTCGGTCTTGTAGGAAGCGACCGTCGTGCGCCGCCACAGGCCGAGCGCGTTGGTCTTGTCCTGCCAGAAATTGTAGACATGCCCCGCGATTGCCGCGCCGACCGCGATATTGTCCTCGGCCGTCATCAGATCGAGTGCTGTCTGGAACGACGTCTGATAGGACGGATCGCCCTGCAATTGCTCCACCGTGACCTCGTTTTGGCGATGCACCCAGTCGAGCGATTCCTTGCTTGTCCTGTCTTCCAGCCACAGGAAAGGATCACCGGCCTTTTCAGAGGGCTGGGCTTTGGTCGTCGAAGGGGTCATGCAGGGCTCCGGAGGATTGGGGCGGCTGTGCCTACATCGCGTTGGCGGCGCTGAGATTCAAGATGCGATATGGTGTTTTGCCACTCGCCTCCTGCATCACCGCACTCGTCTGCGGATGACCGTCGCCAGCGCCAAAGTGGCGCAGATCGCGCCAAGCGTGAGCGGTAGGCCACCGGCGCCGAGCCCGTCCATAACGCCGCCGGTGAGCGGTGGGACCAGAATGCCGCCGACGCCCCACATCAGGGAAAATGCCGCATTGCCGGCAACCAGCGCCGAGCCGGTGAAGCGCTCGCCAAGCTCGATGATCGACATCGTGTAGATGCCGTAGGACACCGCGCCCCAGACGAAGACGCAGGGCCAGATCAGCGGCGTTTCGATCAGCACAGGCAGGAGCGCGCAGCCGCCCAGCGTCAGCAAGACGCAGAGGAAGCGCACCAGGCGGGCCGTCAGCCGTTCGGCCAGCAGGCCAAGCGGCACCTGCATGGCAATGTTGCCGGCGATCATGACAGACAACAGCGCCGACATGCGAGCCTCCGCGATGCCATGATACGTTCCATAGACAGGCAGCAGCGCCAGCACCGCCTGCTCGAAGCCGGCGGCCACGACCACCGCCGACAGAAGCAGCCAGGCAAGCGGCATGAAACCAATCACCGAAATCTGATGCCCGGCCTCGTCGACCCTGGGCAGGCGCGGCAGAACCGACGCCAGGCAAACGCCGCAGAGCACGAAAGCGCCAATCCCGACAAGGAATGGCGGCCAACCTTCCGTGCCGACGGCTAACAGACAAAGCGGGCCGGCAGCGAAACCGGCGGAAATGATCGTCGAATAGAGGCCCATGATGCGGCCGCGCCGGGCCGGCGGCGCCAGCGCGATCACCCAGATTTCGCTCAAGACATAGAGCGGGTTGGTCACCACGCCGATCAGGAAGCGCAGCGGAAACCAGAGATAGACGTTCTGCGTCCAGCCGATCAACGCCAGCACGATAGCCGAGAGTGCGGCACAGGTGAGCGCCGTGCGCCCTGCCCCGAACCGCCGCGCCAACGTTGGAATGATCGGCGACGAAACGATGAACCCGATCGGCGTCATTGCCGCCGACAGGCCGATGACAGCCGGCGAGACGCCCTGGCGCTGCAGGATGAAGCTCAGCAGCGGATAGGACAGGCCCTGCGCGATGGCGAACACAGACACCGTTGCGATCACGCCGGTGATCGCGGCCCACTGCATCGTCTCGTCGCTTTCGGTGTCCACCAAGTCCATCACCCCGTGCTGTCGCAGCCTTAGCGGTTCGCCCCGACGGCCGTAACCCCCGCATCCCGAACCGACGCTCGGCTCCAGCCAAACCCTGTCAGGAGCCTTTGCGGCTGGCCGACCTGTAAAGCGCGAAGGCGACCAGCAGAGCGTCGAGGCCAATGATCACGGTCGGCAATCCCAGTGGTCCGATCGCCTGCATCAACAGGCCCGCGCCCGGTGGACCGACAATGCCGCCAACGCCCCACAGCAAGGCGAAAGCCGCATTGCCGGTGACCAGCAGCGAGCCCCTGAAGCGGCTGCCGAGTTCGACCAGCGCCATCGTGTAGACGCCGTAGCCGACCGCGCCCATTACCAGAAGCACGCCCCAGATCAGCGGTGTGGTGATCAGCAGCGGCAGCAAAACAGCGCAAACGGTCGTCGCCACCGCGCAGGCCAGGATCATCGATCGGCCACCGAAGCGTTCGGCGAGCAGGCCAAGCGGGATCTGCAAAAGGATGTTACCCAGCGACAGCGCCATCACCAGCGCGGCAAGCACGGCCTCGGCCAGGCCGTAGCCGGCGCCGAAAACCGGGACGAGCGCATAGGTGCTTTGCTGGACGGCGGCCGAGACCAGCACCGCCAGCAGCAGCGCCGGCGCCAGCCGGGCAAACCCGACAAAACTTCCCGGCGGCTGGCCGTCATCCTCGAACCCGGCGAGCTTCGAGGAGACAAGGCGTAGAATGATTGCGCATAGCACAAAGCCGCCAATGCCGACGCTGAAAGGCGCCCAGCCGTCGATGCCGACAAAAGTCAGGGTAAATGGGCCCGCCGCGTAGCCGGCGCCCATCAGTGTGTTGAAGACGCCCATGACACGCCCGCGCCGCGACGGCGGTGCCAGGGACAGCGCCCAGACTTCGCCCAGCACATAGAGCGGGTTGATGACGATGCCGATGATGAAGCGGATGATGTACCAGGCCACCCAGTTCTGCAGATAACCGATGCCCAGGAAGCACAGCGCTCCGATCAGCGAGCATCCGACCGCCAGGTTTCGCGCACCGACCAGCCGAACCGCCGCCGGCACGAAGGAAGCCGACAGGATCAGCCCGACCGGCATCATCGCCGCCGACAGGCCGATCAGCCCTGGCGACATGCCTTGCTTCTGCATCAGCAGCGTGAACAGCGGCGAGCTCAGCCCTTGCGCCGCGCCGAACATGGCAAGTGCCGCGGTGACGCCGGCGAGCGCCGACCACTGCGTTCCCGCTTCGCCTTCGCTCGAGCCGGTTGCGACCATGTCTTCATCCAGGTGGGGTGCCGGCAGACCTCCCGGCCGGCAAGCATGACCAGCTACAGGGTCGATCGGGGGAATGAAAGGGCCGGCGGGGAATATCCGCTTGCGCCAACGATGCGGCCGCCGCGCGGCTGCCGTTCGGGCATGTCGCTTCCCTCGCCCTAGTGGTCGCCGCCTCCGCAATGGCCGGCGGGCCGTCGGTCCATTATGCCGCCCGCTATCGCACCGTACGAGGACCATCATGACCGCCGCCCTACAATCTGCAGAACCGGCTCCGGGACCCGACCGTGCCCGCCGTGGCGGTCGCGCCGGAAAGCGCGCCGGTGGCTCGGCCGCGTTCGAGCAGCCGGCTTTCCGCCAGCTGAAAAACCCGCTGCAGCCGACGAAGCTGGTCTCGGACGACGAGCTGGAATCGATCCACCTCGCCTCCTTGCGGGTGCTGAGGGAAATCGGCGTCGACGTGCTGCACGACGAAGCCCGCCGCATTATGAAGGCACATGGCGCCGATGTGCGCGAGGGCTCGGAGCGCGTTCGCTTCGACAGCGACATGATCCTCGATCTGGTGTCGAACTGCCCGTCCGAATTCACCATTCATGCCCGCAATCCCGCGCACAATGTGCGCTTCGGCGGCGACAATCTCATCATTTCGATGATGGCCTCGGCGCCCAATTGCTCCGACATCGATCGTGGCCGCCGGCCAGGCAACCAGCAGGACTATCGCAATTTCCTGCGGCTGGCCCAGATGCACAACATCCTGAACTGCACCGGCGGCTATCCTGTCGAGCCGACCGATATCCACCCGTCGGTCCGCCACCTCGAATGCATCCGCGACCTCGCCACGCTGACCGACAAGGTGTTCCACATCTATTCGCTCGGCAAGGAGCGTAATGTCGACGGCATCGAGATCACTCGCATCGCGCGCGGCATCAGCCACGAGCAGCTGCTCGCCGAACCGTCCGTCTTCACCATTATCAACACCAATTCACCGCTCAAGCTCGACGTGCCGATGATGGAAGGCATCATCCAGATGTCGAGCAAAGGCCAGGTCGTCATCGTCACGCCCTTCACCCTGTCGGGCGCCATGGCGCCGGTCACCATCGCCGGCGCGCTGGTGCAGCAGAATGCCGAGGCGCTGTCTGGCATCGCGTTCGCCCAGATGGTGCGCAAGGGCGCTCCCGTCGGCTATGGTGGCTTCACCTCCAATGTCGACATGAAGTCCGGTTCACCGGCCTTCGGCACGCCCGAATATATGAAGGCGCAGCTTGTCGGCGGCCAGCTTGCCCGCCGCTACAATATCCCCTACCGCACCTCCAACACCTGCGCCGCCAACACGGTCGACGCGCAGGCCGCCTATGAGAGCGTGTTCTCGCTGTGGGGCGCCATCCAGGGCGGCGGCAATTTGATGATGCACGCCGCAGGCTGGCTCGAGGGTGGCCTGCGCTGCTCCTACGAAAAGACCATTCTGGACATCGACCTGTTGCAGATGGTGGCCGAATTCCTGACCCCGCTCGACCTCTCCGATGAAGCGCTTGGCTTCGACGCCATCCAGTCGGTCGGCCCCGGCGGCCACTTCTTCGGCACCCAGCACACGCAGGATCGCTACAAGACCGCCTTCTATTCGCCCATCCTGTCGGACTGGCGCAATTTCGAAACCTGGGCCGAGGCCGGCTCGCCGACGGCGCTGGAAAAGGCCAACAAGGTCTGGAAGGAACGGCTGGCCTCCTATGACGAGCCCTACATGGACCCGGCGATCCGCGAGGAGCTCAACGCCTTCGTCCAGAAGCGCACCGCCGAAGGCGGCGCGCCTACCGATTTTTGATCATACGCCGAAGTAAACTTTGACTTCCAAAGTCGAGGCTCGCTCGCGGCGAACTGACCCAACAGATTCAATCTCTTCAAAAACGGACCTATCTTCATGAAATCTCATGTAAAAGCAGTTGTGATCGGCGGCGGCGTCGTCGGCTGCTCGGTGCTCTATCACCTGGCCAAGGCCGGCTGGACCGACATCATGCTCATCGAACGGTCCGAGCTGACTTCCGGCTCGTCCTGGCACGCGGCGGGCGGCTTCCATACGCTGAACGGCGATCCGAACGTCGCCAAGCTGCAGGCCTACACCGTCCAGCTCTACAAGGAGATCGAGGAGATTTCCGGCCAATCCTGCTCGCTGCACCTGACTGGCGGCGTGATGATGGCCGATACGCCGGAGCGCATGGATTTCCTGCGCCTTGCCCACGCCAAGGGCCGCTATCTCGGCATGGACACCGAACTGATCACGCCGTCCGAGGCCAAGGCGATGTTCCCGCTGATGGACGAGACCAATTTCGTCGGCGCCATGTGGGATCCGGTCGAGGGCCATCTCGACCCCTCCGGTACCACCATCGCCTACTCCAAGGCGGCCAAGAAACTCGGTGCCGAGATCGTGCTGCGCAACCGCGTCGTCGACCTGACGCAGCAGCCGGACGGCACCTGGAACGTCGTCACCGAACAGGGCACGGTCCACGCCGAGCATGTCGTCAACTGCGGCGGCCTGTGGGCGCGCGAGATCGGCCGCATGGTCGGCGTCGAGCTGCCCGTGCTGGCCATGGAGCACATGTACCTCTTGACCGAGCCGATGCCGGAAGTCGAGGAGTTCAACAAGTCGACCGGCCGCGAGATGATCGGCGTGCTCGACTTCAAGGGCGAAATCTACACCCGCCAGGAGCGCAACGGCATCCTGCTCGGCACTTACGAGAAGGCCTGCAAGCCGTGGTCGCCGGTCAACACGCCATGGGATTTCGGCCATGAACTGCTGCCGCCGGACCTCGACCGCATCGCGCCGTCGCTGGAGATCGGCTTCAAGCATTTCCCCGGCATCGAAAAGGCCGGCATCAAGCAGATCATCAACGGCCCCTTCACCTTCGCGCTCGACGGCAATCCGCTGGTCGGTCCGGTGCAGGGCCTGACCAACTTCTGGTGCGCCTGCGCCGTCATGGCCGGCTTCAGCCAGGGCGGCGGTGTCGGCCTGGCTCTCTCCAATTGGATGGTCCACGGCGATCCGGGCTTCGACGTCTGGGGCATGGATGTGGCCCGCTTTGGCGAGTGGGCCGGCCTGCGCTACACCAACGCCAAGGTGCGCGAAAACTATTCGCGCCGCTTCTCGATCCGCTTCCCCAACGAGGAACTGCCGGCGGCACGCCCGGCGCAGACGACACCACTCTACGACACCATGCTCGCAAACAACGCCGTGATGGGCGACTCCTGGGGTCTTGAGACGCCACTCTGGTTCGCGCCGAAGGGCGAAGAGCCGAAAGACATCGTCTCCTTCCACCGCTCCAACGACTTTGGGCCGATCGGCGAGGAAGTGCGCGCTACCCGTGAAAAGGTCGGCGTCACCGAAATCGCCAACTTCGCCAAATACGAAGTGTCGGGCCCGGGCGCGGAGGATTTCCTCAACCGGCTGATGACCAACCGCATGCCGAAGACCGGCCGCATCGTGCTGACGCCGATGATCAACGAATTCGGCAAGCTGATCGGCGACTTCACCATCGCCAAGGCCGGTGAAGACCGCTTCATGATCTGGGGCTCGTCGGCGGCACAGAAATACCACATGCGCTGGTTCGAAAAGCACCTGCCGAAGGACGGTTCGGTCCGCATCCATCGTTTCGACCAGACGCTGGTCGGCCTCTCGATCGCCGGGCCGAGCGCGCGGGATCTGCTGCAAAAGCTCGTGGATACGGACGTCTCGACCAAGGCCTTCCGCTTCATGGATTTCCGCGAAATGGCTGTCGGCGGCGCACCCTGCCTGGTCAACCGCATCACCTACACCGGCGACCTCGGCTACGAAATCTGGATGGCGCCGGCCTACGAACGCCTGGTCTATAAGGCGATCAAGGATGCCGGCGAGGAATTCGGCATCGTCGATTTCGGCATGCGCGCGCTGCTGTCGATGCGCCTGGAAAAGAACTTTCCGACCTGGTTCCGCGAGCTGCGGCCGATCTACGGCCCGTTCGAGGGCTCGATGGACCGCTTCATCAAGCTGGAGAAGAACGATTTCATTGGCCGCGACGCCGCCGCCAAGGAGCATGCCGACGGACCAAAGCTGCGCCGCGTCTCCTTCATCGTCGATGCGGCGGATGCCGACGTGATGGGCGATGAGCCGATCTGGGCCAAGGTCAGCAAGGATTACGGCACGGTTGAAAAGCCGCATGGTTACGGCGCGCCGCGCTTCGACACGTCAGGCAAGGAAGTCCGTGGCTCCAACGCCGCCGAAGGCGCGTCCGCCGTGCGCGGCATCGTTGACGGCGACTGGCGCGTGGTCGGCTGGGTGACGTCGGGCGGCTATGCGCATTACGTGCAAAAGTCGATGGCGCAAGGCTATGTGCCGGCCGCCCTTGCCGAGGATGAAAGCGCGGGCCTGTTCGAGATCGAGATTCTTGGATCTCGGCGCCCGGCCCGCATCAATGTCGAGGCGCCTTTCGACCCGAGCGGCGAGAAGATGCGGAGCTGAGGTTTCAGCCATGGATAGCGCGGCGCCAAAGGGAAGCTTCGGCCGCCATCGCAAGATCATGCCGTTCGAGCCGGGCTCGATCGAGGCGCTGCGCGACGCCTCCCGCGAGAAGGCGTCGTCGCTCAACCAGCATGTGCTGGGCTATGGTGCCCAGGCTGAGGCGGAATGGGCGGAGGCAGGCATTGCCGCCCCCGACTTGGCCGAAATGCGGCAATACCGGCTGTCGCGCATTCGCGCCGAGCTGAAGCGCCGCGGCTATGCCGGCGCCCTGCTCTACGACCCCGTCAATATCCGCTATGCCACCGACTCGACCAACATGCAGCTGTGGGTGGCGCACAACCCGACGCGGCATTGTTTCGTCGCCACCGAAGGTCCGGTGGTGCTGTTCGACTATTTTTCCTGCGAGCATCTTTCCGACCACTCAGGTGTCGTCGATGAAGTCCGCCCCGCCATTTCATGGATGTATCTCTATGGTGGCGAACTGACCGAGCAGAAGGTTCGGCGCTGGGCATCCGGCATCGCCGATCTGGTCCGGGAACATGGCGGCGGTAACAGCCGCATCGCCGTCGATCACATCAACCCGGAGGGCGTCGAGGAGTTGGCGCGCCTTGGCGTTTCCATCGGCAACGGCGAAGCGGTGATGGAAAATGCCCGCCTGATCAAGTCGCCGGATGAAATCCTCGCTATGCGCCGCGCGATCGTCGCCTGCGAGGCGGCGATGGGCGAGATGGAGCAGGCGCTCAAGCCCGGCATTTCCGAGAACGAATTGTGGGCTGAACTGCATCGTGGCAACATCGCGCGCGGCGGCGAATGGATCGAGACGCGGCTGCTGACGTCGGGACCGCGCACCAATCCCTGGTTCCAGGAATGCTCCTCGCGTATCATCGAAGCGGGTGATCTCGTCGCCTTCGACACCGACCTGATCGGCCCCTACGGCTTCTGCGCCGATCTATCACGCACCTGGCTGTGCGGTGATACAAAGCCGACAAATGAACAGCGCGACCTGTTCCGCATCGCCGCCGATCAGATCGAACACAACACGGCACTGATGCAGCCCGGCACCTCGTTCCGCGACCTCGTAGAGCGCTCAGCGGTGCCGCCGGGGGACTGTTTCCCCACCCGTTACGGCGTGCTCTACCACGGCGTTGGGCTGGCCGACGAATATCCGACCTTGCCGCATGCCAACGACTGGACCCCGGACACGCCGGACGGCTTGCTGGAGCCAGGCATGGTGCTGTGCGTGGAGAGCTATATCGGGCGACTTGGTGGCCGCGAAGGCGTCAAGATCGAGGAGCAGATCCTGATCACCAAGACCGGCAACGAAAAACTTTCAACCTACCCGTTGGACGAGAGGCTGCTCGGCTAGCCCGGCAAGCGCTTCGCGCATCGCCCGCACGGTCTTTTCCGGCGTCGTTTTCGCGGTGATGAACGGCAGACCTTTGCGCCGGGCTGTCCAGCCGACGATCACGACTTTGCGCGCCGCCGGCTCGAAGCGCCGTGCCAACGCCCAGCTTTCGCAATCGATAGCGGCGACATCCGCCCTGCCTTCGGCGACCGCCACGATCGAGTCGCGATGGCCGCCGCTTTCGCCACTCGATGAAAATATGTCCAGCTTTTCGCCGACCGCTTCCAGGTCGCGCGTCAGCGCGATGATGCCCGACATGGAATCGAGGCTGTTGAAGGTGAAGCGCTTCCCTCGGATGAGATCGAGCGGCAGCAAGGCCTTGCCGTCGGCGGGTGACCGAACCTCCGGCCCTTCGCCTGTCCGCATCACCAGGGCGCTGGAATAGAGCTCGCCCTCTCCGCCCTCATAGGCGCCATAGCTTGGCTGGCCGACCACCTGTACGTGTGCCGACAGGCCAAGCTCCATCGGTCCCCAGCAGGTCTGCGCGAACAGCAGTGCCGGATGCAGCCACAGCTTGTGGAAATCGAGTTCGTCCGGCGGCAATGTCGCGGGGTCCGGCGCGATGAGTTTCCCCTCCGCATCATGGACGCCGCCCCGCACTGGCGGCAGATCGCCATTGCGGCGCACGATGGTTTCAGGCGCATCGATACCCTTGCCCCGGAAAGCATCGCGCAACGACGCCCATTGCGCGTCGACCTCGTCGCGCACTTCAGGCCAGTCATACATCGGCAAAGCCGCAATCAATTCGCTCATGCCGATATCAAACCACCATGCCTGGATAAACGATCGCAAAAACGCGTCGCCCAATCCGAATTGGCCGACACAGGTCCGCGATGCGGCGGAAATTATTCCTTGGGCGGCTCGGCCGGGACCGGCACCGTGCCAAGCCCGTTGATGCTGCGCGCCCGCACACGCGGCTTGAACGCCCTGCCCGGCTCGGGTGCGCGCCGCAGAGCCGGATGCACGATCGGTTCCTTGGCCTTGAAGGCATAGGATTTTATGAGCGCGAAGTAGTTCGGGTAGGCGTAGCCATTGTTCATCCGCAGCCATTCCTCGCGCCGGTCGCGAAACAGCTTCGGCAGCCTGTACCAGGCGATGGTCGGGCTCTTGTGATGGACAAAGTGCAGATTGTTGTTGAGGAACAGGAATGACAGGGGCGAGCGCTCGATGATCACCGTGCGGCCTTCCGGATGCTCCGACCACTGATGCTCGGCATAGGTGCGGATCGAGATCAGCGACTGGCCGAGCCACACCGGCACCAGCACATAGAGCCAAAGCGGCATACCGAAACCGAACTGCACGACCGGCAGCACCACGGCAAGGCCGATCGCGTGTAGCAGCCAGGCCTTGCGGATCGCCTTGTCGCCGGCAATCACGTGCTTGGCGTCATCGATGAAGAAGCCGATGCAGGACAGCCACGGCCCCAGCACGAGGCGGCCGGCCATGGTGTTGTTGACCTTCAGCACGAATTTCATCAGCGCCGGCAATTCATCGTGATGCCACAGGGCCTTGTAGTAGCTCTCGGGATCGTCCAGCGGATCGGTCAGCCGCTCGTCGGCATGGTGACGCAGGTGAATGGTCTTGAAGCGGCGGAACGGCCAGGCAAGGCCGATCGGCAGGAAGACAAAGGCCTCGTTGACCAAAGCGTTGCGGGTCGGGTGACCATGCAGCACTTCATGCATGATCGACGATTGCAGGGCCAGCGTAACGGCCATGACGACCAGTGCGAGGATGGGATAAGATGGCCAGAGGAAAAGACCGGCGGCGAACCAGACTCCGTAACAGGCGAAAGCCAGAACCACGGTAGGCCATTCGATGGCCGGTCTGCCGCTTCGACGGATGCTCTTGCCTGCTACGCTTGCCATGCTATCGACCACTGTCCCTCAGTCGCCGGAACCCCAACTGGTTCCTGACAGCATTGTGTCAGGAGAAGTGATTCCACTCAACGCGACAAAGTGCACAAAATGTTGCGATTGCGCATTTTTGACCGCATATGTTGCACATTGTAAACGAACTTAGGGATTCATTTACGCCTGAGACGCCTTTTGAGGAGGCTTCGGCGCAAATTTTTCCTCCAGATGACGGAAGCACGGATATGGACAAGCGCGATCTGTCGACGATCTTTCGGGAGCGTCTGAAGCTCCTCCTGACACGGTCGGACCTCAACCAGTCGGCGTTCGCGTCAGCGGTCGGCATCGATCGGTCGGCGCTGTCGCAGCTCATGTCGGGCGCCTCGACACGCCTGCCGCGCGCCGAAACGCTGCTCAACATCGCCGCCGAGTTCAAGGTGTCGCTGGACTGGCTGCTTGGCCTCAGCCAGGACGAAGGCGTGACCGGCGAAATCCGCGAGAGCCTGGAGATCGAGGAGGCGCCCGATGGTTTCGACCGCACGCTGCTCGCCAAATGGTTCGCCGAGGCAGCTGGCACCAAGATCCGCTATGTCCCGGCCGGTATTCCCGATCTGCTGCGAACCCGCGCGCTCGTCGACTACGAGGCCAACATCACCAACAGGAGCCGCCTGGCGCAGGCCAGCGAAACGCAATACCGCATCGAGTACAACCGGCGGCCGGAAACCGACATGGAAGTCTGCATGCCGCGCCACACGCTGGAGATCTTCGCACGCGGCCTCGGCGTGTGGGACCGTTTCCCGGCGGCCGACCGCCAGCAGCAACTTGCCCATATGGCGACGCTGCTCGACGATCTCTATCCGACCTTCCGCCTGTTCCTCTATGACGGCCGTATGCGCTATTCCATCCCGCTGACCATCTTCGGCCCCTATCGCGCCGCCATCTATGTTGGTGACATGTATGTGGTGCTGAACGCCACGCAGCCGGTGCAGGCGCTGACCCAGCATTTCGACAATCTGATCCGTGCCGCCGACGTCAACCCGCACGAAGCGGCCGCCTTCGCCCGCAACCTGGCCGGCATGTCGTTCGCATCAGGCTCTGCCTGAGCTCGCCCGGCAGCGCAATTTCATTGACTAGACATAAAGACTTCTTTATATCGTTATTCGAATTCCCATATTCGAATTCCCATATTTGAATTCCCATATTTGAATTCCCGGCATGTTCGAATTCCAAGACATGAAAGCCAATCCGATGACGACGACCAATCCGATCGATGCGCTGCTGGCTGAAAAAGGTGTGCTGCTGGCCGATGGCGCCACGGGCACCAATCTGTTCGCCATGGGTCTGGAGGCCGGCGAGGCGCCGGAGCTGCTGAACGAAACCGCGCCCGACACCATCACCAGCCTGCACCAGAATTTCGTCGACGCCGGCGCCGACATCATCCTGACCAACTCCTTTGGCGGCACCCGCCACCGTCTCAAGCTCCACCATGCGCAGGACCGCGTGCACGCGCTGAACAAACGCGCCGCCGAGATCGCCCGCGCCGTCGCCGACAAGGCCGGCCGCAAGGTTATCGTCGCCGGTTCGGTCGGCCCGACCGGCGAATTGCTGGTGCCGCTTGGCGCCATGACCTATGACGAGGCGGTCGATGCCTTCGCCGAGCAGATCGAGGGTCTCAAGGAAGGCGGCGCCGAAGTCGCCTGGATCGAGACCATGTCGGCGCCCGACGAGATCCGCGCCGCGGCGGAAGCCGCCATCCGCGTCGGCCTGCCCTACACCTATACCGGCTCGTTCGACACCGCCGGCCGCACCATGATGGGCCTGCTGCCGAAAGACATCCACGGCGTCGCCGATGGCCTGTCGCAGGCACCGCTCGGCGTTGGCGCCAATTGTGGTGTCGGCGCCTCCGACATCCTGGCCTCGCTGCTCGATATGACGCAGGCAAAGCCGGACGCGACCGTCATCGTCAAGGGCAATTGCGGCATTCCCGAATTCCGTGGCACCGAGATCCATTATTCCGGCACGCCGGAACTGATGGCCGACTATGTCCGGCTCGCCGTGGATGGCGGAGCCAAGATCATTGGCGGCTGCTGCGGCACCTCGTTCCAGCATCTCGCCGCCATGCGCAAGGCGCTCGACGCCCACACCAGGGCGGATCGTCCGACTGTAGCGGCAATTGTCGAGCGCATCGGCCCGATGCGCAACAAGGTGGCGACCGAAAACACCGCCGAGACCAGCGAAGCCCGCCGCGAGCGCCGCCGCGGCCGTGCCTGAAGCGCTTCTTGGCGTTTATTCGCTGTTGTCGGCGTAGCTTGACTGCGCCGACTTGAAATCGACGACATTGTCGCCGCGCATAGTCGCTAGCGCACCCGAGGCGCCCGGATCGGTAATCTGCTCCAGCATGGCGCGGAAGCGGTCATTGGTCAGCGCCGACATGGCGGTCTGACGCGCCTGCGAAACGTCGTTGCTGATGCGTCTCGATTCGGCTGACGGGGCTGATGAAACCGCCGAAGCATCGCGTGCCGGCGGAGTAGAGTTGGCGATGGTCGTGATCTGCAATTCCGGCTCCCTCAAGCCTTAGACATGCCCGGAGTAGCGAGAGGACATTGCGATCCGGTACCGGAAATGCAGCGCAATTTAACGATCCCGCGCGCCGCCCCCAGGATCTGTTGAGATTCAGGTCAGGCCGAGCCGAAAACAGTGACTTTCGAGAACCGGAGCGGAGCGTACATAAGTACGTGAGCACCGGAAGCGCCGAAAGCCACTGTTTGCTGGCCGGCATCACCTGAATATCAATAGATCCAAAAAAGGCCGGCAAGGGAAACATTCCCTCGCCGGCCTGCCTCACCCGCCCGTAGGCCGGTTCCACCTATCAGAACGACCCCCGTCTGAAAGGAACCGGCCGTATTGCCACTACCGATTACCGCCCAGCGCCGAGGCAAGGCGCACAAGCGAAAGGAACTCTGACCTGTACCCAAACGGGTCGGCTCCTCGGGCGGCGGTGGCAATCTCCATGATCTTGTCGTAGCCGAACTTCGCGGTCGCATCCTCGTCGCGCAGCTTCTGGCCGAAGGCCGCGACCGCGACGGAGAAACGCTGGTCGGTGCTGGCCTGATCGAAGGACGCCACCTCGTTGGCCGAGGTCACCGGCGTGGTGATCAGCTTCGAGACGTCCTCGTTGGGCAGCTTGTAGCGGATCTTGACGAAGGCATATTCGTCCGCATTGGCGACGCCGCCATTGTTCACCGTGGCCTGGCCATAGCGCAGCGGGTCGATCTGCTCGCCACCGCTGCCCTTCGGCGTGATCTCGTAGATCGCGGTGACCGAATGGCCCGAGCCGATATCGCCGGCATCGACGCGGTCATTGTTGAAATCCTCGCGGTTGAGTGCCCGGGTCTCATAGCCGATCAGCCGGTATTCCGAGACCTTGTCCGGGTTGAACTCGACCTGGATCTTGACGTCCTTGGCGATGGTGAACAGCGTCGAGGACGCATCCTCGACCAGCACCTTCTCGGCCTCGGCCAGCGTGTCGATATAGGCGGCGGTGCCGTTGCCGTTCTGGGCGATGGTCTGCATCATCTGATCGTTGAGATTGCCGCGGCCGAAGCCGAACACCGACAGGAACACGCCGGTCTTGCGCTCGCTTTCGATCAGCCGCTTCAGGTCGTCGTCATCGGTCTGGCCGACATTGAAGTCGCCGTCCGTGGCCAGCATCACCCGGTTGACGCCGTCCTTGACGAAGGATTTTTGCGCCAACCTATAGGCTTCCTTGATGCCCGCTTCGCCGGCCGTGCTGCCACCGGGCTGCAGATTGTCGATGGCGCTGAGAATCTTGTCCTTCTCGGACGCCTTGGTCGGCTCCAGCACCGTGCCGGCATTACCGGCATAGGTGACGATCGAGATGGTATCGTCCGCCTTGAGCTTACTGACCAGCAGCCGGAAAGCAGACTTGAGCAGCGGCAGCTTGTCCGGCTCGTCCATCGAGCCTGACACGTCGATCAGGAACACCAGATTGGCCTTCGGCTGCTCGGTCGGCTTGATGTCGAAGCCCTTGATGGCGACGTGCATCAGCTTGGTGTGATTGTTCCATGGCGTCGGCATGATGCTGACGGTCGAGTTGAACGGCGTCGATGCCTGGTCCGGCCCCTTCCAGTCATAGGGGAAGTAGTTGATCATCTCCTCGACACGCACCGTATCGGCCTGCGGCAGGTAGCCCTGCTTCAGCGAGGCGCGCACGAAGGAATAGGACGCGGTGTCGACGTCGATCGAGAAGGTCGAGACCGGGTCCTCCAATGCTGCGCGCACCGGATTGGTCTTGAAATCCTGGACGCGATCACGGTTTTCTTCCTGCGGTGCGATCTGATCCGCCGGCATGGTGGCAGGCTGCTGCTGCACCATCAGCTTGGATTCCGCGCTCGGCATGCGGGCGACCCGCGACGTGCTGGGCGCGGCGGCGCCATCCAGCGCCAATTCGCCGCGCGGCGCCGGCGGTGCCGGCTCGGCCACCATGCCGCGCCCCAGCGCATCCTGCTGTGCGGTTCCGCCGGCAATGGTGGATTCGGACTTCGGCGGCGCCTGCGGCGCGACCAGAACTTGCGTAGCATCGCGGCTTTCAACGTCCGCGTCGGCTTTCTTGTCCTTCTCCAGCGCGGTGGGAGCCTGTTTCGGCTCGACGGTGGCCGGCTTCAGTGTCGCCGGCTTGTCGGCCAGCGTCTCGGTGATCTTCTCGTCGCCGCCGAAAGGCGACGGCTGTTCCCTCAGCATATGGAAGGTGGCGTATCCGGCGATCGGCAGGGCGACGAGCCCGGCAAGGGCCGGCGTGGCAATGAGTTTCTTTTGCATGATCTCGCTCCAGAGCTTTTGTGCTCGCTCTGTGAGACGAAGCCCGCCAACCGATCCTTGGGTGACAGCGGAAATATTTTCTTCATCGTAGGCGCGCAGCGCGGCCTCGAAGGCACGCGCCTTCGCGCTCTCGCCCGGCGCCGGTACCGCTGCGTCGCGCAGCTTTCTCAGTTCGTTGTCGTCGACCATGGTCACACTTCCCCGGCTGAACGCATCAACGTCTTCAGCCGTTTCTTCGCTTCATGGATGTGCCAGGAAACCGTCGTGTCCGAGATCGCCATAGCCTCGGCGGCGGCCGCGTGGCTCAAGCCTTCGCCGTAGACAAGCATCACGGCGTCGCGCTGCTTGTCCGGCAATTGCCGCACCGCCGCCCACAGGGCTTCGGCTGGATCCTCGCTCTCTGCCGGGGCTTCGCCCGAAATCAGCGCATGGACGCCATAAGCCTCGGTCTTGACCGTCTCGCGCTGGGTCTTGCGCATCATGTCACGCGCCGCGTTCATCGTCACGGAATAGAGCCATGTGGTGAACGCGCCGCCGCCGCGATAATCGCGGATCGCCTTGCCCAGCCGGACACAGACTTCCTGGGCGATGTCCTCGGCATCGGCCTTCCTGCCGCACCAGCGATAGGCGGCGCGATAGACGAAGTCGTAGTGACGCTCCAGCAATGTGCCGAAGGCTCCCCTGTCTCCGCCCTTCGCCCGCCCGATCAGTTCGGCGTCGGAGGCTTCGCTCTCATCCAGCATCATCGCCATCATCTGCCTGTTGGACGAAGGCTAATGGCTAATCCTTGGGGTGATGGAAAGATTTTTTTCGGGAGCAGGGATTCGGGCGCACAACAGGTGTGTTGAGATTGAGGTCAGGCCGGTCTCACCTGAGTATCAACACGCCTGGCCCGCCGCCCACCCCGACGACCATGCCCACTGGAAATTATAGCCGCCGAGCCAGCCGGTGACGTCGACGACTTCGCCGATGAAGAACAGGCCAGGCACCGACTTCGCCTGCATGGTCTTCTGGTCGAGGCCGTTGGTGTCGACCCCGCCAAGCGTCACTTCGGCCGTACGGTAGCCTTCCGAGCCGGCTGGCTTGATGCGCCAGTCGTTGACCGCGGCCTCGACGGTTTTGATCTGGGCCTCGGAAAGATCGGCGAGGTTGCCGTCGAGCCCGGTTCGCTCGGCTATCGCCTGGGCAAGCCGTTTCGGCAAATGATTTGCAAGCACCGTCTGCACAGCTTGCCGGCCATTGCCACGCTTGGCGGCGCGGACGAGCTCAGCCACATCCGTGCCGGGCAGCATGGCGATGCGGATTTCATCACCCTCGCGCCAGTAGGAGGAGATCTGGAGGATGGATGGCCCGCTGACGCCGCGATGCGTGAACAGCATGGCTTCGGAAAACCGCGCCTTGCCGCAGGCAATCTCGGCGTCGACGGCATTGCCGGCCAATGGCGCCAGCCGCTCGAGCGTCTTGGCGTCGAAGGTCAGCGGCACCAGGGCCGGCCGCGTTTCGACGATGGCAAGGCCGAACCGCTCGGCAAGCTCGTAGCCGAAGCCCGTCGCCCCCATCTTGGGGATCGACTTGCCGCCGCACGCCACCACCAGGGACCGGCAAGAGACCGAGCCGGTGGAAAGCCTGAGTTCAAACCCTTCCTCGGTTTTGCTGACAGCCTCAACGGAAGTCGACAATGCCAGCTCCGCGCCCCTGCCCTGCATTTCCGAAACCAGCATGTCGATGATCTGGCGCGCCGAGCCGTCGCAAAACAGCTGCCCCAATGTCTTCTCGTGATAGGCAACGCCGTGACGCTCGACGAGCGCAATGAAGTCGCGTTGGGTATAGCGGCTGAGCGCCGAGATGCAGAAATGCGGATTCCGCGAGATGAAATTCTTCGGGCTCGTATGGATGTTGGTGAAATTGCACCGACCGCCGCCGGAGATGCGGATTTTTTCGCCGGGTGCCGCCGCATGATCGAGGATGAGCACCGAACGGCCGCGCTTGGCGGCCTCCACGGCGCACATCATTCCGGCGGCGCCGGCGCCAATGATCACGACATCATAGGATTGCATCAGGCTGATCGTTTCCCGCGTGACCCGCGCCGCTTTAGCCGGGCGAGCCGCTCATCCCGCCTGATACCTCCAATGTGGCGCGCGGCCAACAGGCTGGCGAAGGCTCAGACCAGCGTTTCTGCGAACAAATCCGTCAATCGCTTCCAATGCCGTTCGGCGCCTGCTTCGTCGTAGACGCTGTGGTCGGGAACGCACCAGCCATGTGCCATGCCGACATAATTCTCGATCGCGTGATCGACTTCCGCCGTCCTCAGCGCCTCGGCCAACCTTGTCGACTGCTCCGCTGGAAAACTCCTGTCGACACCAGCCATGCCGACATAGACGCGCGCCTTGATCGAAGCCGCCTTTCGGTGCGGGCTGTCCTCGGCGTCGCTGGCAAGGTTGCCGCCGTGAAAACTGGCGGCGGCCTTGATCCTGTCGGGGTAGATCGCTGCCGCATTCAGTGCCCGCGCGCCGCCCATGCAATAGCCGACGGTGCCGATCGGACCGGTAACGCCATCGCTGGCGAGCGCGTCGAGAAAGGCGCTGCTGTCGCTGATGGTCATCGCCTGCGTCGTGCCGGTGACCAGCGCCATCAGCGCCACTTTCGTTTCCTCGACGGTAAACGCGGTCTTGGCGTCGAACGGGCCGTAGGGCGCGTTGCGATAGAAGAGGTCGGGAACCAGCACCGTATAGCCCTCGCCCGCCAGCCGCTCGGCCATGCCGTCGAGCGCCGGGCGCGGACCAAAGGCGTCCTGGTAAAGGATGACACCAGCCTTGAACGGAGAAGCCTTGGCCGAGCGGAACAGGCCCGCCTTCGCCACACCATCATGGGTCTTGATCTGAAGATCCTGCTTGGTCATTGCCTGCTCCGTTTGTCGGATGTGCGATACATATCCGCGCGAACCGCCACGGCAAGGCGTTCCCTGAGCCCGGCGGTCAACATTTCGTGCAGGCGCGCGTGACGCGCTAAAGACCAGCGAACGAAGCCATGTGGAAGGCTTGAACGTCCCGCGGATAGCGATACTGGGTGCCATAGGGGCAGGCATTGCGGTCAAGGCAGCCGCCGGTCCGGCACGGTCCGCCATTGGCCCCCCGCACATGCGCCAGGCAGGCCTCGTAGGCGAAACCATCCGTCGAATAGGCATCGACCGGACAGGATTTCAGGCAGGGCTTGTCGACGCAGGTGTCGCACAGATGGATCGTCTCCCGAGGTTCGGGAAGCACGATCTCCTCCTCGAACAGCAACGCACCGCGATAAGCATGCCACAGCCCGTATCGCGGATGCATGAGGATGCCGAGCGGCGACGGCTTCAGCCCCTCCGCCCGCATCGCCCATTGCTGGAACGGCAGATAGGGTTTGTCGGACGGCGAAACGGCGCGCGCGCCGAAGGTCTCCGCAACCGCCCCGATCACCGCACGCGACCATGTATCGAGCGGATTGGCGATACCCGGTTGTTGCGCTAGCCAGCGCTGAAAATGTGGCCAAGGCGCCGCGCCCGCCTGCCCAACGAGGAGTATGGATTTGGTAGACGGATCGATAGGCGCGTCTTGACCTTCGACACAATTGAAACCGCCTCGAAGGATGAGCCCATATCGGGCCAAAGCCGCAGCGACGTGAGCATAACGACTGCTCATCTGGCTTCGGCTTCGGCTTCATCTTGAGCCCGTGAGCTGCGTGACTCTCGTTTTGGATCATGCGGGCGGGAGCAGCCAGACGCCTTATGAGTCCAAGCTCTCCTCCGGTCGTCAACGATCGTTAGAGAGCAGGTGAATCCAGTTTCGTCCCCCGGGCAGTGCATGGTGCCTCGCACGTCCCTGGGCAGATCGAACTCAACTTCAATTTGGCAGGCATGGATTGCCAAGCCTTTGGCGGCAGCTAGAGTTTCGACCATTGAACCGTATCGCGACGCGATCGAAACGAACTCCGCCAACGTTTCAGATGAGCGCCCCATCAAGTCGATCAATATCTTGGTCGTCGACTTCGCTCGCGCATAGGCGTGCAGCTTGCCGACCGCCCAGTACCCATCGCAATCATTGTTCCGGCTCACAAAGGACGCGACGGCGTCGGCCGCAACCCCCTTCAACGCCCTCCTTCGAGCCATCTCGTCCTCCGGACTCGAGCCCTCGGAACATACGCGCGCATCGCGCACGCAATCATCCCTTCTTGTCCGGATCGGAGAAGGCGCTCCGCCAGACTTCCTTGTGGATGATGTTGGCGACTTTAGCCCCGCCTGACTCGGGCTCCTTTCAGGTGAAGGCGTCGGGCATCGACCCTTTCTTCTTGGCGATGAAGTCCTTCAGGGCTTCGTCGATGCCTTCATCAAGGTGCGGCGCCTCGTAAGCTTCCAGCCAGCGGCGCGCCAGATCGTTGGCGCGCTGCGGCGCGGTTTTCTCGCCTTCGGCCAGCCACTGCTCGTAGGAATTGTTGTCGGCGATCGACGACCGGTAGAAGGCGGTTTGGAAATTGGCCTGGGTGTGGTCGCAGCCGAGATAATGGCTGCCCGGACCGACCTGGCGGATGGCGTCCATAGCCTGGCCGTTTTCCGACAGGTCGACGCCTTCGCAGAATTTCTGCTGCATGCCGAGCTGGTCGATGTCCATCATGAATTTCTCATAGCAGGACGCCAGCCCGCCCTCGAGCCAGCCGGCCGAATGCAGCACGAAATTGGTGCCGGCGAGGATGGTCGAGTTCAGCGTGTTGGCGCTTTCATAGGCCGCCTGTGCGTCCGGAACCTTGGACGCGCAGAGCGAACCGCCGGTGCGGAACGGCAGGCCGAGACGGCGGGCAAGCTGTGCCGCGCCATAGGACACCAGCGACGGCTCCGGCGTGCCGAAGGTTGGCGCGCCCGACTGCATCGAGATCGACGAAGCAAAGGTACCGAACAGCACCGGCGCGCCCGGCCGGATCAGCTGCGTGAACGAGGCGCCGGCCAGCACTTCGGCCAGGACCTGCGTCAGCGTGCCGGCGACCGTCACCGGGCTCATCGCGCCGGCCAGGATGAACGGCGTGACGATGCAGGCCTGGTTGTGGCGCGAATAGACTTTCAACGCGCCAAGCATGGTCTCGTCGAACACCATCGGCGAGTTGGCGTTGATCAGGCTGGTCAGCACCGTGTTGTTCTCGACGAAGTCGTCGCCGAAGACGAGCTTGGCCATCGCCACCGTGTCCTCGGCGCGTTCCGGCGCGGTCACCGAACCCATGAACGGCTTGTCGGAATATTTGATGTGCGCGTAGATCATGTCGAGATGGCGCTTGTTGACCGGCACGTCGACCGGCTCGCATACCGTGCCGCCCGAATGGTGGATCGACGGCGCCATATAGGCCAGCTTCACGAAATTCTGGAAATCCTCGATCGTGGCATAACGCCGGACGCCGTCGAGATCACGCACGAAGGGCGGGCCGTAGACCGGCGCGAACACGGTGGCGTTGCCGCCGATCTGCACCGAGCGTTCCGAGTTGCGGGCATGCTGGGTGTAGATGGACGGCGCGGTCTTCAGGAGCGAGCGGCAAAGCCCCTTGGGGAAATGCACGCGCTCGCCCTTGACGTCGGCGCCGGCCTCTTTCCAGAGCTGCAGCGCTTCGGCGTCGTCGCGAAAAATGATGCCGATCTCCTCCAGCACCGTGTCGGTGTTCTTCTCGATCAGCGCCAGGCCTTCTTCGTTCAGCACCTCGTAAACGTTGATCTTGCGCTTGATGTAGGTGAGCTGCGTGCCCGGGCCCCCGCCGGAGCGCGCCGCGCGCCTTGCCGCCGCTCCGCCGCTGGCGCCGCGCCCACGCCGCGCGTTTGACGCTTCCTGGTCGACTGCCGCGTGTTCGCTCATGATCGCTCTTCCCTGAATATGGCCTGCCTGACGATGGCCGGTCCGTAACCGTTGCGGCCGCATGGCGCGGCTTTGCCCGGATCGTAGCCATGCACCCTATTCGAAACGGCCCGTCCGCGCCAACGCCTGTCGCAAAATCGACAAGAAATCCGATAGATTTTCCAGTCGCTTTCCTTTTGCGGGAAGTCGCAAATCAGCTATGGATACCCGCCCGTTGCGGGTTAGGTATGAACGCCATTATTTTGTGCCTTGCGACACAGTCGCGATGCCGTGAGGAGCTGGATTAAAATGTCCGACGACGAGATCATCCTTTCCGAACTTTCCGACGACGAGTTGGTGCAGCAGATGCACGACGATCTCTATGACGGTCTGAAGGAAGAAATCGAGGAAGGCACGCGCATCCTGCTTGAGCGCGGCTGGGTCCCCTACAAGGTGCTGACCGAGGCGCTGGTCGAAGGCATGCGCATCGTCGGCGAGGATTTTCGCGACGGCATCCTGTTCGTGCCCGAGGTGCTTTTGTCCGCCAATGCGATGAAGGCCGGCATGTTCATCCTGCGTCCCCTGCTCGCCGCCACCGGCGCGCCAAAGCAGGGCAAGATGGTGATCGGCACCGTCAAGGGCGACATTCACGACATCGGCAAGAACCTCGTCGGCATGATGATGGAAGGCGCCGGCTTCGACGTCATCGACCTCGGCATCAACAACGCGGTCGAGAAGTATCTCGATGCGATCGAGCAGCACCAGCCCGACATCATCGGCATGTCGGCGCTGCTCACCACCACCATGCCCTACATGAAGGTCGTCATCGACACGATGAAGGAAAAGGGCATTCGCGACGACTATGTCGTGCTGGTTGGCGGCGCGCCGCTCAACGAGGAATTCGGCAAGGCCGTCGGTGCCGACGCCTATTGCCGCGACGCGGCGGTGGCGGTCGAGACCGCCAAGGACTACATGAAGCGCAAGCACAATGTGCGCGCTTCGGCCTGATCCAAGGCATCAGGATGAACCGAAAAAAGCCGCGCCTTGCAGCGCGGCTTTTTTGTTCCCAGATGAGGGACGTGGCTTCGGATCAATTGGCGACGGTGTCTTTGACCGCCCTGGCCGTCGATTTGACGTCCTTGCCGACGCCGCGGACCGTGTTCGCGCAAGCCGTAAGGGCCAAGGCGCAGGCAAGAATGGCAATAGGCGCTACGCGTAGCAGTTTCATGGACGGTGTCTCCCTCAATAGATAAACTAGCCCCATGGCAACAAAGGCCGGCCCGACTGGTTCCATCATGGCCAAGACACAGAAAATAAGACCGAATCAAGCCGAGAAGGTGCTCATCATCGCCTGCGGAATGATTGCGCGCGAGGTGTTGGCCGTCAAGGAACAGATCGGCCTGGATCACCTGGAGTTGACCTGTTTGCCGGCGGAATTTCATTTCCATCCAGACCGCATCGCGCCGGCGATGGACAAGGCGATCGAAAAGGCCAGGGCGGAAGGCTACGAACACATCTTCGTCGGCTATGCCGATTGCGGTACGGGCGGCCTGCTCGACCGCGTGCTGGAAAAGCATGGCGTCGAACGCATGGCCGGCCCGCATTGCTTTGCCTTCTACCAGGGCATGGACGCCTATGCGAAGGTCGCCGACGACGACATGATGTCCTTCTACATGACCGATTTCCTGTGCCGTCAGTTCGACGCCTTCTTCATGAAGCCGCTCGGACTGGACAAGCACCCCGAGCTGATCAAGGACTATTTCGGCAATTACGAGAGACTGATTTATCTGGCGCAGACCGATGATCCGGAGCTCGACAAGGTGGCGGAAAAGGCCGCCACCCTGCTCGGCCTCGCCTACGAACGCCGCTCGACCGGCTATGGCGACCTGACGCCGGAGCTGGCGCGGGTGGCAATGAACGCCTGACAGCGTCAGGCTGCGTCTTCCGCCGCCAGTGCCGCCAGCACGTCGGCAAAGCTCGTCCTGCAAACAAAACCCAGCCTGTCCCTCGCCCGCGACGCGTCATAGACCCGGTCGATCGAGGAAAACATCGTCCAGCCCTTGCGCGCGTAGAGTGCCGGAAATTTGGGGAAATAACGGGCCACGACCGATGGAGCATCGGCGATCAGGTCCGCACAATCATCAGGTTGGAACGGCGTCGGCGCACAGACGATGAAGGTGTCGAAGCCGAGCTCGGGTGCCTTGTCCAACGCCGCGACATGCGCCCGCGCCGCGTCCTCCACCGTCAGCCGCCGGAACAGCAGTTCGTTCGCCTTGGTGTTGGCGTCCGACTGCTCGATCGCATGCGCCATGTCGTCGGCCTCGGGGAAGAAACGTGCCGTGCGCAGCACCACCACCGGCAACCCGTGCCGGAGGTGGTAGAGACGGCAGAGATGCTCGGCGGACAACTTGGTCACCCCATAGATGTTGCGCGGCTCGGGCGACATGTCCTCCGTCAGCCACGCCGCCTTGCGCGCACCGCCCTTGAAGCCGTCGCGTATCGCCTGCGAGATCATCAGCGAGGTCGTCGACGTGAAGACGACGCTTCGCACATTGGCCGTCACCGCCGCATCGAGCAGGTTTAGCGTGCCTTGCACGTTGGTCGCGATGAAATCGCTGTTGGCGTGGTTTTCGATGTTGGGCTTGTGCAGCGCACCGCTGTGGATGATGGCCTCGATCCGGTTTTCACCGACGGCGCGCATGACGAGCTCACGGTCGGCGATTGAAGCGACGATGCGTGTTTCGGCCGATGGGACGGGATCGAGGCCGGTGACGTCATGTCCAAGCCCGCGAAGGAGTGGCGCCAACGCGCTGCCCAGCCAGCCTGACGACCCCGTAAGCAATATTCGCATGCGTCGCACCATGATTTTTGACCGTGACGCTGTTAAGCACGGATGACAGGCGCCAGCGACCCGGTAAGTTATGCACCAGACGGCAGCGGCCGCCGTTGCAGACAAAAACAGGGAATCCTTCGATGAACCTCCGCCCCTTGCTTGCCGTTGTCGGCCTGCTCTGCTGCACCTTGCCCGCCCTTGCCGACGGTCAGGTGCAGAAACTGATCACCGCCGCCGACAAGGCGCGGCTGGACAAATATGGAGAGACCCGCAAGGCCGCACTCGCCGAGGCGAAGGCCGGCGACCCCGCCGAGGTCAAGCAGCTCGACGCGCTGCTGGCCAAGCCGCTGGTTGCCTTTTCCGACAAGGATCTCACCGGCAACTGGCGGTGCCGCACGATCAAGGTCGGCGGACTGAGCCCGCTCGTCATCTATGGCTGGTTCAAATGCAGGGTCACCGATGATGGCTCCGGCTGGCGGCTGGAAAAGATCAGCGGTTCGCAGCGCACCCAGGGCCGCTTCTTCGACGACGGCGACAAGCGCTCGATCTATCTTGGCACCGGCTCCGTCAACGACGACCGGGCAAAGCCCTATGGCAGCGGCCCGCAAACCGACCAGGTCGGTTATGCCTTCCGCAACAGCGCCAAGGAATGGCGCATCGAATTCCCCGCGCCCTATTACGAATCGAAGCTCGACATCATGGAATTCAAGCGCTGAGCGGGGTCTTCATGCCCCGGTAAGGCTTCCGGCATACCAAGGATTAACCCGCCTGCCCTAGGGTCCGGCCACGTCAGCCAGTCCATGGAGCATGGCAAGATCAATGGCAGCGTCGGAATCCAATCCGCGACCGATTGTCGTCGTCACCGGCGGCGGCGCGCATGTCTGGGCCATGATCAACGACCTCGCAGACCGCGTCGGCCCCGTCAGCGTCATCCTGGAAGTTCCTGAATCCAAAAAACAATTGCTGCGCGGCCGCGCCCGGCGCCAGGGCTGGATTTCCGCCATGGGCCAGCTCGGCACGATGGTGCTGAGCAGGCTTGGCAAACGGCTTAATGTCAAACATGCCGCCCGGTTGATTGCCGAGGAGAAGCTTGAAACGGAGCCACGGCAAGGCCAGGTCATCGTCCATGTGGCGTCCGCCGACGGGCCGGAATGTTTGCGGGCGATCGAGACGATCAAGCCCGGCGTCGTGCTGTTGAATGGCTGCCGGCTGATTTCCAGGGAGATGCTGGCCAAAATGCCATGTCCGGTGCTCAACTATCATGCGGGCATCACGCCGAAATATCGCGGCATGAATGGCGGCTATTGGGCGTTGACGTCGGGCGATCCCGAAAATTTCGGCACCACCGTCCATCTGGTCGATGCGGGCGTCGACACCGGCGGCGTGCTGAAGCAGGTGCGCGGCGAGCCGAAACAAGGCGACACCATCTCTAGCTATGCGCTGCGCCAGGCGGCGTTTTCGCGCGACATCTGCGTCGAGGCGGTCAGCGATGTGCTGGCCGGAAAACTCGCAACGTTCGATCCAGGGCTGCCAACGAAACAATGGTACCACCCAACGATCTGGTTCTATGTCTGGACAGGGCTGAGAACCGGCATCTGGTAGCGCATCCAGCGTCGGAAGCAGCGCAAACTCCGCCGCCATTACCGCTGCATTGACCCCGTCGCGACATCGGTCGCAAACGAATAAACCCACCTTTCATTTTACGACATCCAAATGCGTCGCTTTTGAATGCGCGCGCGTCGTCCCATAACAAGCAGCCTTACGACGCTTGCGGCAATGCTCGGAATATCGAGGAGCGAGAATTCATGGCCGATCTTATCGTCGTCTACTGGCGCGACATTCCTGCCCAGGTCATCGTCAGGAAAGGCCGGCAAAACGCCAAGCGCGAACTGCCGTTGCGCTTCACCGAGGCGATCGACATGTGCGCCATGCGCACCGGCGCCGGCGGCACCGACGACTATCTCGCCGAATGGCGCAAGGCCGATCCGGTTCCGGTCGGTGACGATCTCGAAGCCGAGGTCGAAAAGGCCTTCAACGAGCTCGACGCGAAGTACGACCGCGAGCGGCTGGCCGCTCTGGTCAAGGCGGGCGGAAAAGAAAATGTCTGACGAGAACCCGGCGGTTACACAGGCCACGTTGGTCAAGAAGGCAGCGCCGAAATCCGATTACAAGCCGGCCGACGTGTCGCCGCAGCGGCGCGTGCAGCGCTCGTTTGCCGTGCGGCTGTGGTCGATCCGGCACTCGCGCCTGCTCGAATGGTTCTATGCCCGCTTCGCCGACACGTTCCTGCTGCTGCATCCCTTGTGGAAGGGCATCGGCTATGGCCGCGTCGAGGCCCCGGTCAAATTCGTCGAGAAGCGCGTAAAAGGCTTCATGTTCGACTGCCGCATGTGCGGCCAGTGCATCCTGTCCTCGACCGGCATGTCGTGCCCGATGAACTGCCCCAAGCAATTGCGCAACGGCCCTTGCGGCGGCGTGCGCGCCAACGGCAATTGCGAGGTCGAGCCCAATATGCCCTGTGTCTGGGTCAAGGCCTGGGAAGGCTCGCAGAACATGGTCAATTCCGACAGGATCCTCACCGTGCAGAAGCCGGTCGACCAGTCGCTGCGCGAAACCTCGGCCTGGCTGCGCGTCACCGCGCAGGCGGCGGCAGCCCGCGAGGCCGCTGACGCGCCAAAATCCGGAGCCGCCGCGTGACCGGCCCTCAGCGTGACGAGAATCCGGCCGGCATTCACCTGCCGCTCGATCCCCTGCCCGGCCATTCTTCGCGCGGCCGGCTGGAGCGCGTGCTGCGGCGCGGCGAATTCGCCGTCACCACCGAACTCAACCCGCCCGACAGCGCCGATCCGGAAGACGTCTACAACAGGGCCAAGATTTTCGACGGCTGGGTCGACGCGATCAACGCGGTCGATGCGTCCGGCGCCAATTGCCATATGTCTTCGGTCGGTATCTGCGCCCTTCTGACCCGCATGGGCTATGCGCCGATCATGCAGATCGCCTGCCGCGACAAGAACCGCATCGCCATCCAGGGCGATGTGCTGGGGGGTGCCGCCATGGGCGTCGCCAACATGCTGTGCCTGACGGGCGACGGCGTGCAGGCCGGCGACCAGCCCGGTGCCAAGCCGGTATTCGATCTCGATTCCATGTCGCTGCTCGAAACCGTCCGCATCATGCGCGACAACGGCAAGTTCCTGTCCGGACGCAAGCTGACGACGCCGCCGCAGGTTTTCCTGGGTGCGGCCGTCAATCCATTCGCGCCGCCTTTCGACTTCCGCCCGATCCATCTCGGCAAGAAGATCGCCGCCGGCGCGCAGTTCGTGCAGACGCAGTATTGCTTCGACGTGCCGATGTTCAGGACCTTCATGCAGAAGGCCCGTGATCTCGGTCACACCGAAAAGGTGTTCATCCTGTGCGGCGTCGGCCCCCTGGCGTCGGCCAAGACGGCAAAATGGATCCGCTCCAACGTGCCGGGCATTCACATCCCCGACGCGGTGATCAAGCGGCTGGAAGGCGCTCAGGACCAGAAGAAGGAAGGCAAGCAGCTCTGCACCGACATCATCAACGAGGTGAAGGAAATCCCCGGTGTTTCGGGCATCCATGTGATGGCCTACCGCCAGGAGGAATATGTCGCCGAGATCGTCGATGAATCGGGCGTGCTGAAGGGCCGCCAGCCATGGAAGCGGGAAATCCGCCGCGACGACCAGATGGTCGCCGACCGGCTCGACCGCATCCTGCACGACGAGATTACCGAAACCCAGGTGGACATGGTGAAGACCGCGCATTGAAGGCGCCGACGGTCACCATTCGCTTGATCGACAAGAGATAACGATATAAAGAACTCTTTATATCACGACGGAGAGATTTCATGACCCGGACCATCGTCGCCTCGGCGACACGAGAAATCATCATCGGCTTCGACCAGCCCTTCTGCGTGATCGGCGAACGCATCAACCCGACGGGGCGCAAGAAGCTCGCCGCCGAGATGGTGGTCGGCAATTTCGAGACCGTCATCAAGGACGCGCTGGAACAGGCCGCCTGCGGCGCGACCATGCTCGACGTCAATGCCGGCGTCACTTCGGTCAACCCGAACGAAACCGAACCTGGCCTTTTGGTGCAGACGCTGGAGATCGTGCAGGGCCTGGTCGACCTGCCGCTGTCGATCGACTCGTCCGTCACCGCCGCGATCGAGGCCGCGCTGAAGGTTGCCAAGGGCCGCCCGCTGGTCAACTCCGTCACCGGCGAGGAGGAAAAACTCGAGGCCATCCTGCCGCTGGTCAAGAAATACAACGTGCCTGTCGTCGCCATCTCCAACGACGAGACCGGCATCTCGATGGACCCGGACGTGCGCTTCGCCGTCGCCAAGAAGATCGTCCAGCGCTGCGCCGATTTCGGCATTCCGGCGCACGACGTCGTCGTCGACCCGCTGGTCATGCCGATCGGTGCGCTCGGCGATGCCGGCCGCCAGGTGTTCGCGCTGTTGCGGCGGCTCCGCGAAGAACTCAAGGTCAACACCACGTGCGGCCTGTCCAACATCTCCTTCGGCCTGCCGCACCGCCACGGCATCAACGCCGCCTTCATCCCGATGGTGATCGGCGCCGGCATGACCTCGGCGATCATGAACCCCGTGCGCCCACAGGAAATGGAAGCCGTGCGCGGCGCCAACGTTCTGAACGGCACCGACGAGAATTGCACCAACTGGATTCGCACCTATAAGGATTACAAGCCGGCCGAAGGCGGCCAGGCGGTCGCCGCACCGACGGCGGTCAATGCACCAGGCGAAGGCGGCAATGGCGGTCGCCGTCGTGGCGGCCGTGAAGCCCGCATGGCAAGGGGATAAGCGCGCAATCGTGAATTCGCATACCAACATCACCGATCCGCTCGTGCTGTTCATGCCGTCGGGCAAGCGCGGGCGGTTTCCTGTCGGCACGCCGGTGCTCGACGCCGCGCGCCAGCTCGGCGTCTATGTCGAAAGCGTGTGCGGCGGGCGTGCCACGTGCGGGCGCTGCCAGATCGAGGTGCAGGAAGGCAATTTCGCCAAGCACAAGATCACCTCCTCAAACGACCACATCTCGCCCAAGGGGCCCAAGGAAGAGCGCTACGAGCGCGTGCGCGGCTTGCCCGAACGGCGCCGCCTCTCCTGCTCGGCGCAGATCCTCGGCGATCTCGTCATCGACGTGCCGCAGGATACGGTCATCAACGCGCAGACCATCCGCAAGGATGCCGACACCAGGGTGATCGCCCGCGATACGGCGATCCGCATGTGCTATGTCGAGATCGAAGAGCCCGACATGCACAAACCGCTCGGCGACCTCGATCGGCTCAAGATCGCGCTGATGAAGGATTGGGGCTTTAAAAACCTCGAATTCGACTTCTACCTGCTGCCGCAGGTGCAGGGCATATTGCGCAAGGGCAACTGGACCGCGACCGCCGCCATCCACAAGGATGCCGACAGCGACATAGCGCGCGTCATCGCGCTGTGGCCGGGTCTCAAGAACGAGGCCTATGGTCTGGCTTGCGACATCGGCTCGACCACCATCGCCATGCATCTGGTTTCGCTGCTGTCGGGCCGTGTCGCGGCTTCGTCCGGCACGTCGAACCCGCAGATCCGCTTCGGCGAGGATCTGATGAGCCGCGTCTCCTATGTGATGATGAACCCGGACGGCCGCGAAGGCATGACGGTTGCCGTGCGCGAGGCGATCTCCAGCCTGGTCGACAAGGTCTGCGCCGAAGGCAACGTCCAGCGCAATGACATCCTGGACAGCGTCTTCGTCGGCAATCCGATCATGCATCACCTGTTCCTCGGTATCGATCCGACCGAGCTCGGCGGAGCCCCCTTCGCGCTTGCCGTCTCGGGCGCCGTTCGCATCAAGGCCTCCGACATCGGCCTCAAGCTCAACCAGGGCGCGCGCCTCTACATGCTGCCTTGCATCGCCGGCCATGTCGGCGCGGACGCGGCGGCGGTCACGCTGTCGGAAGGCCCGCACCGCCAGGACGAGATGATGTTGATCGTCGACGTCGGCACCAATGCCGAAATCGTGCTCGGCAATCGTACACGGGTCGTCGCGGCCTCCTCGCCCACAGGCCCGGCCTTCGAGGGCGCCGAAATCTCCGGCGGCCAGCGCGCCGCGCCCGGCGCCATCGAGCGCGTGCGCATCGATCCCGAGACGCTGGAGCCGAAATACCGCGTCATCGGCTCGGAACTGTGGTCAGACGAACCCGGTTTCCTCGACAGCGTGCGGGCGACCGGCGTCACCGGCATTTGCGGTTCCGGCATCATCGAGATCGTCGCTGAAATGTATCTCGCCGGCATCATCTCCGAGGATGGTGTCGTCGACGGTTCGCTCGCCCTGCGCTCGCCGCGCGTCGTCGCCAACGGCCGCACCTTCTCCTATGTGCTGAAGGAAGGCTCCGACTCACTGCAGGAAGATGGGCCCAAGATCACCATCACCCAGACCGACGTGCGCGCCATCCAGCTCGCCAAGGCGGCGCTCTACGCCGGTACCAAGCTGTTGATGGAAAAGCAGAACACCGAGCATGTCGACCGCATCCATTTCGCCGGCGCCTTCGGCTCCTTCATCGATCCGAAATACGCCATGGTGCTGGGCCTGATCCCCGATTGCGACCTCGACAAGGTCTCGGCCGTCGGCAACGCTGCCGGCGCCGGTGCCCGCATGGCGCTGCTCAACCGCGGCTATCGGCGTGAGATCGAGGAGACGGTGAGCCAGATCGAAAAGATCGAGACCGCGCTGGAGCCGAAATTCCAGGAGCATTTCGTCTACGCCATGGCGCTGCCCAACAAGGTCGATCCGTTCCCGAAACTGTCGGCGGCGGTGAAGCTGCCGCCACGCAAGACGGTCAGCGAGGATGGCGTCGCCGGAGACGCCACCCCACGCCGGCGCTCGCGCGAAGGCCACGCGGCAAGACGCGGGCGGGAATAGGCCCGCCGGCCCCTCCCTCGATTTCATTTGTATGCAAATGTTTCCGGATCGAACCGATCAGGAAACCGAAACGCTGTTTTCGCGAAATCCATCCGATACATGGCAGGCGCATTTACCCCGCATCGAACGGCGACCGAGGATAGTCCTTGGCCACCGCCGTTCTTCAAGGGAGATGAAAATGTCGATGTTCGAAAATCTCGGCCGCTTCGGTGTGACCATCAGGCAGGCCCATGCCAGGAACAAGGCGATCAGCGCGCTGAACAGCTTGCCGGCGCATGTCCAGAAGGATATCGGCTGGCCGGCATCGCCGCCGAACGATCCGCAGGTGACGCTCGCCTCGCTGCTTCTGGGTACGACGCGCTGATGACGTTCGCCGACAAATGCAAATTGCTCGGCATCCGCCGGGGATCGCGCACATCCCCGGTGGCCACCAGCAACCGATTGCGCGCGGCACTTTTGCCGCGGCGCCGACGACAGCGCGCGGATCACACCAGCGTGTGGGCACAGCGTAAATCTTGACATTTTCGGCCAAGGCACGATCTTCGCTTGGAGGGGGAATTCTCTTAGTCGGCTGCCGCCGAAGTTCGTGTATCCGCATGCCAAGTTTGAAAAGCCACGTCGTATCCTTCGTGCTCAGGCACAGCCGCAAGCAGGCCTTTTCCAGCCCGGAAAACCTGCGGCGCTGGATCGCGGCCGCGCGCAAGACGGAAGATCACCATCCACCGGCCGCGCTGCAGCAGCGTTACGACATCCAGACGCGCAGCGTGGACGGTTTTCCGGTCTACGAAATCGCTCCCAAGGCCGGAGAGCACAAGCGGATTCTCTATCTGCATGGCGGCGCCTATGTCTTCGAGATCACGCCCTATCATTGGTATCTGATCGCCGATATGGCCGACCGGCTGGGCTACGGCATCACCGTGCCGATCTATCCCATCGCCCCGGAACACGATTTCCACGCCATGTTCGGCATGGTCGGCAATGTCTATCGCCAGATGATCGAGGAGACGGAGGCGGAAGAGATCATCTTCATGGGCGATTCCGCGGGTGGCAACATGGCCGTGGTACTGACCATGATGGCGGCGGAAGAGGGCCTGCCCCTACCGTCGCGCCATGTGCTGATTTCACCCGGACTCGACGTCTCGCTCGCAAACCCCGAAGTGTTCGAGGCGGAGCGAAACGATCCATGGTTGGGCATCGCCGGCGGGCGGGAGGCTATCCGGCTCTATAGTGCCGGCATGGATCCGACAGATTGGCGCATCAGCCCGGTCTATGGCGATCTGTCGGTGTTGCCGAAGACATTGCTCCTGACGGGCTCCCGCGAGCTTCTCACGCCCGACAATCTGATCTTCGCGCAAAAAGCCCGCGCCGCCGGTGTCGAGGTGGAGCTGGTTTACGAGGAAGGCATGTTCCACGTCTGGCCGCTGATCGACATGCCTGAAGCGCGGCGCGCGCGCCAACACATCGTTGCTTTCCTTAGCGAGAGCCCTTCGCCGATCGTCCAAGGCACGGCGGCAAGGTTCAAGGCGCCCTCCGCGGAGGCCGCGGAGCAGCGCCTCCAGTCCGGGTATCCCGGATAATCAGAACTTGCCGGTTTCTCGGAACACTTCGAAGGTCGCGCGGATATGGTCGGCGACGGCCTTGACCGGCGCGCTGGCGTCCGGCGCCACCACCATGGCCAGATTGTAGGTACCGATATCGGGCATACCGTCCTTCGGGCAGAGTTCGACCATTTCGTTGCCGAGGAACGATCGCGGCAGCGGCGCCACCGCGAGGTCGGCCATGATGGCGGCGCGCTGGCCGGCCGTATGCGCGCTCATATAGGCGACGCGGTAGTTGCGGCCCTCGCGGCCCAATGCCTCGAGCGCACCGGCCCGCCAGGCGCAGCCCTCTTCCCACAATGACACCGGCAGCGGTTCGCGCAGATGCGCGCAGCCGCCCTTGGCGCCGGCCCACACGATCGGTTCGGTCAAAAGCACCTCGGCGCCGAGCGCGCTGGTCTTGTAGGAGTTCGTCAATAGCGTGATGTCGAGCGCGCGGTCATCCATGCGGCGGCGCAGATTGCTGCTCTGGTCGATGGTGACGTCGACGGCGATCGAGGGATGCGACTGCGCGAAGCGCTTCAGCACATGCGGCAGCACACGCTCGCCATAGTCGTCCGGCGACCCCAGCCGCACCACGCCGACAATGTCGGGAATGATGAACTTCGACACCACCTCGCGGTTGATCGACAAAAGCCGGCGGGCATAGCCGAGCAGCATTTCGCCGTCCGTGGTCAGCGTCACCGAACGCGCGTCGCGCGCGAACACCGAGCGGCCGAGAATGTCCTCCAACTTCTTGATCTGCATGGAGACAGCCGACGGCGTGCGGAACACCGCATTGGCCGCCGTGGTGAAACTGCCGGTCTCGGCAATCGCCACGAAGGTGCGCAAAACGTCGAGGTCGAGCAGCGGCAGCGGATGATTAAGCGGGGCGTTCATGGCGATTAGCCTTCAATTTTTCTGATACAAAGCATCATTCCATTTCGTTTGATTGAACATCAGATCAGGAGCATAGTCAACTCCATCGAAGCAGCATGCTGCCAAAGCGGTCACCAAACGACCATGACGCGGACCTGCATTCGACGTGAAATGAAGCTGTAACAGACCTGACGTAACGCATTGCCGGCGCCTCCCGCGCCGCAGCAAAGGAGATCGATATGTCTATCCTCTCGTCCCTCGGCCGCATCGCGACCGAATTCAACGCGGCCCGCGCCCGCTACCAGACCGAACGCGCCATCCGTTCCCTGCCGATCGAGCTGCAGAAGGATATCGGCTGGCCGGAAGCTTCCGACACCAAGGCCGGCATTCGCAATGGCGTCGGATCCTGGGCTGGAGCAAAGTAGATCGTGTGTACCCCGTGCTGAAGGCCTGCCGCGCAAACCGCCCGGCAGGCCTTCTCTACTTTATTTGTATTCAAACGAATTCAGGAGCCATGCTGCCGCTGCATGGCGCATATGAGCAAGCCGCATAGCAGCTCGTTTTTGAAGCTAACTAGCTGAAAATATTCGTAAATACTGGGCACAACAGCTATACCCTGCCCAAATTTGTCGCATTCGGTGTCGCTTTTCATATCAAGCACTTCGCTTTTGCGATTTAGTTTCCGCTCACACAAGCCTATATCACCGTCAGCAAACGAGCTGCCCCACTCCATCAAGCGAAGGCGACCCGTCTGAGCAACCGATTGGAGATGATCATGAAGCTTTTTGCCCGCCTCTTCGCCCGCCGCGAAATGAACCTGACGACCGCTCTCGAGCGCCAGCGCCTCGCCAACACCATGCCCGGCCAGACCGGCGCGATGGCAGCGGCCCGTCTTGGCTTCGTCGCCTGACCATTTTTCGAGGCAGCGCGTCCCTGCCGCTGCTTAAGACTGTAGCGCCGCCTGGCTCCGGCCAAGGCGGCGTTTTTGTTGCCTTTTGCCCGCCGCCTGAACAGTTGGCGCTGCTTCCCGGGGCATCGCGCACAGCAATTGCCCATTTGCGACCCATGTCGCAAATATAATCCCGCTCAGCCAGCGTAGCCAATTGACAAGCATGGTTTTTCCTGATGTCGCTATGCTATTCGCGACATCCTGTTCGCGTCATGGCCAGATGAGGTTCCCCGTGAACGCCGTCAAGCATCCGATCAAGCGATCGTTTGTGTTCTTCCTTGTTCCCGACTTTACCATGATCGCTTTTGCGACCGCGCTCGACCCGCTACGCTCCGCCAATCGGATGCTCGGCTATGAGGCCTATCGCTGGCGCCTTGCCAGCATTGACGGCAAGCCGGTGCGCGCCTCCAACGGCGTCGAATGCGCCGTCAACACCTCGCTGGAGGAGGAACGCAAGAAGATGGCGGGGCCGGATCGCCCCAACATGGCCATCGTCTGCAGCGGCATCAATGTCGAGCGCTACCAGAACAAGTCGGCCTTTGCCTGGCTGCGTGAGGAATACAATCGCGGCGTCGCGGTCGGTGGCCTGTGCACGGGTGCGCATATCCTCGCCGCTGCCGGGCTGTTGTCGAACAAGCGCTGCGCCATCCATTGGGAAAACCTGCCGGGCTTTTCCGAGGCCTTCCCGAAAGCCAATGTCTTTGCCGACCTGTTCGAGATCGACCAGAACATCTACACCTGCGCCGGCGGCACCGCCGCGCTCGACATGATGCTGAAGCTGATTGGCGACGATTTCGACGAGAGCCTCGTCAACCGGGTCTGCGAGCAGGTGCTGACCGACCGCGTGCGCAGCCCGACCGACCGCCAGCGCCTGCCGCTGCGCGCCCGGCTCGGCGTGCAAAACTCCAAAGTGCTGACCATCATCGAGCTGATGGAGGCCAATCTCTCCGAGCCGCTGTCGCTGATCGAGATCGCCGACCATGTCGACCTGTCGCGCCGCCAGATCGAGCGCCTGTTCCGCACCGAGATGGGACGCTCGCCGGCCCGCTACTATCTGGAAATCCGCCTCGACCGCGCACGGCATCTCTTGATCCAGTCGTCGATGCCGGTGGTCGAGGTAGCGGTCGCCTGCGGCTTCGTCTCGGCCTCGCATTTCTCCAAATGCTACCGCGAGCTCTATGCCCGCTCGCCGCAGCAGGAACGCGTCGACCGCAAGCAGCTGCTGGCGGCCTGATCGGACAGGGTCCTGATCAACCCTCGGCCGGCTGCACTTGCGCCGTCCGCATCGCCTCGACACGGATGTCCTCGGTCAGCCGCGCCTTCAGCGCCGAGAATTCGGGACTGGTCTTCAACGTGTAATGGCGCGGATGCGGCAGGTGGATGGCGACATCCGACTTGATGCGGCCGGGCCTCGCCGTCATCACGATCACGCGCGAGGCCATGAAGATCGCTTCCTCAATGTCGTGGGTGACGAACAGCACCGTCTTCTTGCGCCTTTCCCAGATGCCGAGCAGCAACTCCTGCATCAGTCCGCGCGTCTGGTTGTCCAGCGCCCCGAACGGCTCATCCAGCAACAGGATCTCCGGATCGTTGGCCAAGGCGCGGGCGATCGCGGTGCGCTGCTGCATGCCGCCGGAAAGCTGCTTCGGCCAATGGTTCTCGAACCCTTTCAGCCCGACGAGGTCGACATAGGACGCGACGATGCCGTCCCGCTCCTTCTCGGCCGTGCCGCGTTCGCGCAGGCCGAAGGCGATGTTTTCCGCCACTGTCAGCCAGGGAAACAGCGTGTAGGACTGGAAGACCATGCCGCGGTCCGGCCCGGGCCTCGTCACCGCCTTGCCGTCGAGCAGCACGCGGCCTTCGCTTGGCGCCTCCAGACCGGCGACGATCCTCAGCAGCGTCGACTTTCCGCAACCCGACGGCCCCAGGATGGTGATGAAGTCGTTGGCGGCGACCGCCAGGTCGATCGGCATCAGCGCCCTGACGGGCTCTCCGCCCCGCACGCCGGCGAAGGTTCGCGAGACGCCCTCGATGAGGAGCTTGCTCACGCCAGGCTCCACGGAAAGAGCCAGCGGTTGAAGGCCTTGAAAGCGAAGTCGGAGAGCAGCCCGATCAGACCGATGACGATGATGCCGAAGATGATCTGCCCGGTCGCCAGCCGCGATTGGCTGTTGATGATCATGTAGCCGATGCCCGACGACGAGCCGATCAGTTCGGCGACGATGACGTAGGTCCAGGCCCAGCCGAGCACCAGCCGCAGCGTCTCGGCGATCTCGGGCGCGTTGGCCGGCATGATCACCCGTCTGACGATGCCATTGTTGGTCGAGCCCAGCGTATAGGCGGCCTCGACAAGGTCACGCCGCGTCGACCCGACCTTGACCGCGACGATCAGGATGATCTGGAACACCGAGCCGACGAAAATGACCAGCAGCTTCTCCAGTTCGCCGATACCCGCCCACAGGATGAGCAGCGGAATGAAGGCCGACGCCGGGAGATAGCGGGCAAAGGAGACGAACGGCTCCAGAAAGGCTTCCACCGGCTTCCAGGCGCCCATGGCGATGCCGAGCGGCACCGCGACGACCGAGGCCAGCACGAAGCCGCCGAAGACCCGCCAGATGGTGATCAGTATGTCGAGCCAGAAACGATCCTCGACCAGCAGCCGCCAGCCATCCCGCAGCATCGACAGCGGATCGGCGAGGAAGATGCGGTTGACGTGGCCGCCAAGCGTGATCCAGGCCCAGAAGGCCACGAACAGCACGAAGAAGGAAATGCCGAGCACGGTTCGCAGGCCCGGGGAGACAGGATGCAAGGGGCGCATCTTCGTCCTTTGTCAGCGGCAAGGCGGCGGCGCTCGGCGCCACCGCAAAGTGTCCAAGGGTTGAACCGTCAATTCGCCACGGCGCTGATGTCGGCCAGCGTGGCGACGTCGGGCGCCTCCTTGATCAGACCCATCTGCAGCAGCAACTCGCCGGCGGTCTTGGAAAAGTCCTGGAACTCCTTGGTGAAGAACGTCTTGTTCTCGGCCTTGTCGGCCCATTTCAGATACTTCGCCGAATCCTCGAATTCCTTGGCCGACTGCTTCACGTCGGCGCCCATGATCTCGTAGGATTTCTGCGGATCCTTCTTGATCAGGTCGAGCGCGTCGAAATAGCTGTCGGCCAGCGCCTTGGCGGCGTCGGGATTGGCCTTGAGGAATTCGGGCGTGCAGCCGACCGTGTCGAGAACCATGGGATAGTCGAGCGTGGTCGCCAGGATATGGCCCTGGTCGGCCTTGTCGCGCACGGCCGAGATGAAGGGCTCGTAGGTGACCGCCGCATCGTTCTGGCCGGCGAGGAAGGCTTGCGCCGCCGCGTCGGGCTCGAGATTGACGACCGTCACGTCCTTGGTCGACATGCCGTTCTTGTTCAGCACCCAGGCCAGCATGAAATAGGGCGACGTTCCCGGGGCGGAGGACGCCACGTTCTTGCCCTTGAGATCGGCGACGGTCTTGATGTCGTTGCGCACCACGATGCCGTCGGCGCCATAGGATTTGTCGAGCTGGAAAATCTGCTTGGTGGTCACCCCGCTGGCGTTCCAGACCAGCCATGTCTCGACCGTGGTGGCGGCGCATTGCAAGTCGCCGCTGGCTATGGCGAGCGGACGACTGGCCTGCGGCACCTTCTTCAAGGTTACGTCGAGGCCATGCTTCTCGAACAGCCCCGCCTGCTTGGCAAGCGTCAGCGGCGCGAAGCCGGTCCAGCCGCTGATGCCGATGGTGAGTGATGTGGCGGCCATGGCCGGCGCGGACAGACCGGCGGCAAGTGTCAATGTCGCGGCAAGGACGGCGATCCTGTTCATGTCGGTTCCCCTTTTGTTTCTCTGGGGCAAATTGTTCACAGACGCTAATCGGCTTGTCAATCAACAGGAACGTGTTCGGCGACACCGGCAGCACGCGGTAACCTGGTTTGGAATTGCTCTAGCGGCTGTCGGGCATCCAGTTGCGGTTGCGCCACATTTTCTCGCCGATCTCGCAGTCGGTGGCCGGCTTGTCCTGCGCCAGCACCACTGGTGGATGATTCGCCTCCTCCGCCGCCCATAGCGGTGACGCCGGGCCGGCAAGCTCCAGCACCAGCTTGCGGCGGATGGCCTCGGGAAATTGCGTCCAGTCGTTGACCGGGATCATGAAGGCGCCGGCGCCACCGATAACGCAGTCGCTGTAGTAGCGGTCGAGATCGTTGACATCATAGACGCCGGAAAAACCGCCTCGCGTCATCAGCGGCAGGCCGTTGATGACGATGCCTTGCCTGACCACCGCGTCGCGGGTGAGATTGACCGGCGCGCCCTGGTTGTTTGGCCCGTCGCCCGAAATGTCGATGACGCGCTTGGTTCCCTGGTAGCCGCTTTCGGCGAAAAGGTCGCTGCCGAACTCCAGCGCGCCGGAGATCGAGGTGCGCCGCGCGCTGTTGGGTGGCTGGGCCGACAATTGCGCCACCACCCGCTCCGCGTCGGCCCGCGTCGCGATCATCGTCCACGGCACGATGACGCGTTGCCAGCTGGTGCCAGCCCATTCGACATAGGTGACGGCGATCTTGCCATAGGCGCCGTCGGCGATCGCCTGCAGCACATTGTCATGCGTCAGCGCTGCCGCGTAGCCGTGACGCTGGATCTCGAGCTCGTCCGGCGACATCGACAGCGAAACGTCGACCGCCAGCACCAGCTCGACGTCGACCGGCTCGTCCGCGCGGGATTCCGGCACCAGCCAGAGCGTCAGCGCCAGGGCAGCGCAGCCGGAAAGCAGATGTCTTGCGCGGGGGAAAGCAGACATTCCGCAAGGGTAAGCGAAAACAGCCCGGTTAAAAAGACAAAAGCCCGGCTCCAAATCAGGCTTTTGCGATCAGTCCATTACTCCTCCGGCAAATCAGCTCCGCGGCTTCAGATTCTCCGGATCGTAGAGCGGCTTGTAGCCGACACCGGCGACTTCAACCGGATAGGTCTCGCCGAAATACTCGACATTGAGCTTGCGGCCCTCCTGCGCATAGGCCCAGGGCAGATAGGCGAGCGCGATGTTCTTGCCGATCGTGGGGCCATAGGCGACCGATGTGGTGAAGGAACGGCGTCCGAGCTCGTCGACCAGCGTTTCTCCGCTCTCGGGGTCGATCACCGGCATGATGCCGACGGGATAACGGGCAACACCCTTGGAATCCGTATTCTCGGTCATCACCAGCGTGCACAGCATGGCCGGCTGATTTGCGCGTTCGCGGTATTCGACATGCTTGGCCTTGCCGCAGAAATCATTCTCCTTGACCTTCGGCCGGGCAAGATCGGCTTCCAGCAGATTGTACTCGGTCAACAGGTCGGCATTCTGCAGCCGCAGGCTCTTCTCCATGCGGCGCGTGTTGGCGTAGGTCTCGACGCCGAAGGGCATGACGCCGGTTGAGCGCAGCGCGTCCCAGACGGCCAGGCCATCCTCGTAGCGCATATGCAGCTCCCAGCCCTGCTCGCCGACATAGGAGATACGGAAGGCGGTGACATCCTTGCCGCCGATGCGGACCGGCTTGATAGCCGCGAATGGAAAATTCTCCGGCGAAAGTCCATCCGGGTTCTCGACCACCTTCTGCAAGGTGGTGCGGGCATTCGGACCCCAGATGCCGATGGTAACGTATTTCTCGGTCACATCGGTGATGGTGACGTCGAACCCTTTGTCCTGCGCGGTGCGCTGCATGTAGCGGAAGTCGCGCGGCCCGGCGTCGGCGCCGTCGATCAGCCGGCAGCGATCGGCCATGCGGATCACGGTGAAGTCGGCGCGCACCATGCCTTCCTCGTCGAGGAAGTGGGTGTAGATGCCCTTGCCGATATTGTTGTCGCCGCCGATCTTGGCCGCGCACAGCCATTCCAGCAGCGCGACGTGGTCGGGTCCCTCGATGTCATACATCGAGAAATGCGAGAGGTTGACGATGCCGCAATCCTCGCTCATCGCCAGATGCTCGGCATTGGACACCCGCCAGAAATGGCGGTTGTCCCACTCGTTCTCGCGCACCGGTACCCGGTTGCCGTACTTCTCGAGCAGATGCTCGTTGGCGGCGTAGCCGTGGGCGCGCTCCCAGCCGCCGAGTTCCATGAAATAGCCGCCGAGTTCCTTCTCGCGCTCCCAGAAGGGCGAGCGCCTGATGTTGCGGCCCTTGGAGAAAGGTTCGCGCGGATGCACCGCCGGATTGTAGACCTTCATCGCCGTTTCGGTGCAGCGATCCCAGATGAACTGTTCCTTGGTCTGGTGCGAATAGAAACGCGCATAATCGATTGCGTGGTGGTCGATCGCGGTGCGGCCGTCGGTCATCCAGTCGGCGATCAGCTTGCCCATGCCAGGGCCGTCCTTGACCCAGATGGCGACGGCGTACCAGAGACCCCTCACCTTCTGGCTCTCGCCCATCGACGGCCCGCCATCGGCGGTCACCTGCAGCAAGCCGTTGAAGGAATGGCCTTCATTGTAGCCGAGTTCGCCCAGGATCGGCGTCAGCTCCATGGCGCGTTCGAGTGGTGCCAGGATCTGCTCCATGTCGAGATCGCGCTGCGACGGCGACAGCCGCGCCTGGTCCTTCTCAAGGAGATCGCGCGGGTGGCAGAGACGCGGATTGGTCTCTTCGTAATAGCCCCACTCGATCTGGCCGCCCTCGGCGGTCTTGGGGTCGCCGGTGTCGCGCATATAGGCCGAGTTGCCCTGGTCGCGCAGCAGCGGCCAGCCGATCTCCTTGCCGGTGCCGGCGAACTCGGTGTACGGGCCGAAGAATGTCAACGGATGGTCGATCGGCATGACCGGCAGGTCCTCGCCGACCATCTCGGCGATCAGCCGGCCCCAGATGCCGGCGCAGACAATGACGTAATCGGCCTCGATCGTGCCGCGGTCGGTCACCACGGCGCTGATGCGGCCGTCCTTGGCGACAAGCGACTTCGCAGGCGTGTTGGCGAAGGATTTGAGCTTGCCCGAGGCTTCCGCCTGATCGATCAGCTTGCCGGCAACCGTCTGCGATCGCGGGATGACGAGGCCGGCGTCCGGATCCCAGAGGCCGCCCTGCACCAGATCCTCTTCGATGAGCGGGAATTTTTCCTTGATCTCGGCGGGCTCGATCAGGCGCGCGCGGGTGCCGAAGGCCTTGGCCGAAGCGATCTTGCGCTTGATCTCGTCCATGCGCCCGTCGTCGCCGACGCGGGCGACCTCGAGGCCGCCGACACGCGCGTAATGGCCCATCTTCTCGTAGAAATCGATGGAGTAGAGCGTGGTCCAGCAGGACAGGAAATCGTGGCTGGTGGTGTAGCAGAAGTCCGACGCATGCGCGGTCGAGCCGATATCGGTCGGGATGCCCGACTTGTCGATGCCGACAATGTCGGTCCAGCCGCGTTCGATCAGATGATGGGCGATCGACGCGCCCACGATGCCGCCGAGGCCAATGATGACGACCTTCGCCTTTTTCGGAAACTCTGCCATTGCCCGCGACTCCAAGTGCTGTTGCGGGCGGCGTCGGCGCCCGTTTGATCGGCGCACAATATGCAGGCGGCGGGCACGGCGCTACCGCCTGTTTGCGACACGCCGCAGGTGCGGCGCGACCCGTCATAAATCAGGGAAAACGGCTGCCTGTCAGGCGAACGCCCAGACATCCTCGGCCTGGAAACCGACCTGGTAGCCCGCCGTCTTCAGCTTGACAACGACCTGGCCGATTTCTGCCGCTGGCAAAGCGCCGACCTCGACCTTGATCATGCCGGGACGGTAACGCTTCAGGTCGAGCTGTTCGAAGACGATCCAGTCGGCGCCTTCGCAATCGACGAGGAAGGCGTCGATGTGGCTGATGCCGTTGCGGTCAAGCAATGTCTGCAACGTCTCCGACGGCACCTCGATGTCTTTCAGATGCGGCGCGAACTTGTTGAAGTTGGCGTCGGCCTCGCCCCAGGCATTCTTGCCGGACATCAAATTGGTGTCGGTCACCGATGAGCAGCCAATGAATTCGATCGGCAGCGTGCCGGCCTCCAGCGCCGCGGCATCGAAAGTATGGACGGTGATCGTACCCCTGGTTTTCGTCACCGCCACCGGCTCGATGATGAAACGCCCGGTATCGGGATAGTTGGCGCGCAGCCGCTTCTGATTGTAGGGGATCGGCTCGACCAGCATGGCGCGGGCTTTTGGAATGCGGTGCAGCCAGGGCGTCACGTCATCGAACAGCGCGCCATCGCAGGCGCCGACATTGACCATCTGGAATGGCCGGCCGCCGCCGCCGAAGCGTGCCTTAAGCGCCGCCTTGGCCAGGAACTTGGTGCCGCGCAGCGACGGCCCGCGATCGAGCAAGCCGGCTGGAAGGCCAAGCGACAGGGCAATGCGCGCCAGATTGGAAACCGAACTCATGATTTGTCTCCTGATAGGACGTGCAAGGCGGCGCGGTGCTGGCTGCGGGTGACCGCTGCCCACAACGCCATGAAGGGTGGTGCCAGCAGCAGGAATGGCGGAATCAGATGCGGGAAATAGATGCGCGTATCGTGGATCGGGAAGACGGTGAATTTCGCCAGCGCGCCGAGCACCAGCGCCGCGAACAGGATGCCGGCGCGGCCGTCGAGGCGGAAGCCGGCGCGGCCGGCCGCGTACAAGCCGGCCAGCGCCAGCACCGAAACCCCGACCCAGCTGTTCAGGTTGACGGCGCGCAGCAGCGATGCGGCGAACGCCTTGAGATAGGCGATAAGCGAAAACGCCGGCTCGAACCCATCCATGTCGTAGTGTTGCTCGATGCTGGAGAACCACAGATGTGGCCACCAGCCAGGATGATGAGCCCAGTGCGAAATGGCGAAATACGCGACGAAAGACGCGGCGAAACCGGCCAGCGCGCCCCAGGCCTTCTGCCGGAAGGCGACCAGCAATATCGCGAAAATCGCAAGGAAAACAATATTGTCCGGCCGCACCATGAAGGCCAGGAAGAGCAGGATGGCCGTTGCCGCTTCGCGGCCTCGGACATAGGCATAGAGACCACCCAGCAAGAGAGCTGACGTGAGCAGGTCCGGTGTCGAAGCGCGCGCGGCGTCGCCGAAATCGGCCATGATCAGAACCGCGCCGATCACTGGCGCCAAGGCCAAGGCCTTTTCCCCGCGCAGCCAGAGCAATGTGATGGCACCAAACAGGAGCACCGAGAACACCTGCACCAGGCGCATCGCCGCGACCGGCGCCATCACCGCGCTTAGCGTCGACAGGATCTCGGCGTAGAGAAACTTGATCCGGTACATGCCGAGCAGCGAATGGAAGTCGGCCGCATTCTCAGCCATATGGCTGCGGAAGCCGCCGCCATCGTCGGTCAGCGCCTTGTAATCGCCGGCCGAGACACCCGATTTGACGGTGTCGTAGGCATAGTCATGCAGCGCCTGGGCATTGGGGTAGGTGCCCTCCTCCGATATGGCGAGATAGGGCAGCATGTCCCAGTTGGCGTCGGGCATCACCCAGGCCGTGAACGCCGTCAAAAGGATATAGAGCGCGAAGGCCGCCGCGCCGATCGGAGCCGCCAGCCGCGCATAGGTCCCCTCGCCCCACGCCAGACCGGTCTCGACGAGCCGGTCGAGTGGATTTTGCGGAGCGGGCGACTTGGTCAGCATGACAGTGTTCCGCAAACCTCGTTAACGGACCTGGCTTTTGACGAAGTCCTTCACGATCGACACGATGCCGCGCGACAACAGGCTGTCGAAGGCATCGACGAAGCGGTCGACATGTTCGCGCTGGCAGATCAGCGGCGGCTCGAGCCGGATGACGTTACGATTGTATTCGGTGAAGGCGACGAGCACGTCATAGTCGCGCAACAACAGCGCGCCGACGAAGCCGGACAGCGAGCCCTTGAGCTTGTCGTCGAGCACGCTGACGACCGGGCGCAGCACCATCGGCAAGGTCTGCGAGAAGTCGTGGAACTCCAGGCCGATCATGAAGCCCTTGCCGCGCACGTCCTTGATGATCTTGGGATATCTTTCCCTGAGCGCCTGCAGGCGCTGCAGCAGATAGTCACCGGTGACGGCGGCGTTGTCGATCAGCCCCTCATCGTAGAGCACGTTGATGCCCTCGATCGCGGTGGCGCACGCCTCGCCCATGCCGCCGAAAGTGGCCATGGCATGGATCATCGCCGTCTTCGGCGTGCCGTAGGCCTTCATGTAGATTTCGCGGCGCGCGATCATCGCACCGACCGCGGCCTTGCCGGCGCCAAGCGATTTGGCCAGTGCCGTCACGTCAGGCACGACGCCGTAATGCTCGAAGGCATAGAAGCGGCCCGAGCGGCCATAGCCGCACTGGACTTCGTCGGCGACCCACAGCACGCCATACTGGTCGCACAGCGCCCGCAGCTTTTGCCAATACTCAGTCGGCGCCTGGATGATGCCGCCGCCGCCCTGGATGGTTTCGAGCACGATGACGCCGATCTCCGGATCGGTACGGAACAGGCGTTCGACCGCCTCGATGTCGGCAAAGGGAATCCGCACGGTATTGTCCGCCATCTTGAAGTCGGCGCGGTAGAGCTGGCCGTCGGTGATGCCCAGCACACCCTTGGTCTTGCCGTGGAAGGAGTTCTCGGCATAGACGATCTTTGGCCGCTTCGGCCCGGCGGCACGCTCGGCGAGCTTCACCGCCGCTTCCATCGCTTCCGAGCCGGACGAGCCCAAAAACACCATGTCGAGATCGCCAGGCGAGCACTTCGCGAGATTGTGCGCCAATGCCGCTGCATATTGCGACATGAAGGCGATGGCGATTTCCTGCCGCTTCTCCTCCTGGAACTGCTTCCGCGCCTCTAGGATGCGCGGATGGTTGTGGCCGAAGGCCAGCGAACCGAAACCGCCGAAGAAGTCGAGGATCTTGCGGCCGTTCTGGTCGATGTAGAACATGCCCTCGGCACGCTCGATCTTGATCTTGTGGAAGCCGAGCAGCTTCATGAAATGCAGCTGGCCGGGGTTGAGATGTGCTTTGAACAGATCCGTCATGCGCGCGACGTCCATCGCCTTGGCCTGCTCGACGCTGATCAGGTCGGGCTTGGCGATGGTGGCGGGCGACAGCGCCGGCGCGCTGACCAGGGTGCGCGCATTCGTCTGCTCGGGTTTGGCCATCACGGTCATTTCAATCTCCTGTCCGCGCTACGACCAGCGTCGTGCGCCATAACTGTTTGGCGGGCCGCTATTCGGCGGGCACATGTTTGGCGGCGACGGCGGGACCCGCCTTCTTGGCGCGGTATTCGCTATAAGCGGCGATCAGCATGTCCTCGTCGCGATAGTGCGGCACCCAGCCGAGCTGGCGCTCGGCCTTGGACACGTCGAGCACGCAGTCCTCGTCGGCGATCAGATATTGCTCCGGATCCATGATCGGCATGTTCATGAGATCGAGCAGGTCCAGCGTGCGCTTGACCGCCCAGCCTGGCGTCGGCAACAGGATCGACTTCGAACCGGCATGCCGGATCAGGTCGCCAAGCAATTTCTTCACCGGCGGCGGATTGAGCGAGCCGAGATTATAGGCCTCGTTGGGCACACCGGCCTTCCAGGCGGCGCGGGCGGCCTCGGCGCAGTCGAACACCGAGATGAACTGATAGGGGTTCTTGCCCGAACCGATCATCGGCACCGGAAGGTTCCAGTCGATGAGCTTGAACAGCTTTTCCAATATGCCGAGCCGGCCAGGCCCGATGATCAGGCGCGGCCTGAACAGCGAGATCGACATGCCGCGCTTGCGCCATTCGGCGGCCAGTTCCTCGGTCTTCTGCTTCGACCAGCCATATTCGCCGAGCGGCGCGACCGGATGTTCCTCGGTCATCGGCTGGGTGACAGTGTGGCCGTAGATCATGTCGGTCGTGTAGTGGACAAGTTTTGGCGCGCCGGCCTTGTCCATGGCTTGCATGATGTGCTCGGTGCCATGGAAGTTGACCGGGAAGAAGAAGTCATGCCGCTTGGCCCGCACCTGGATCGGCGACAGCATCTTGGCCGACAGATTGTAGACCATGTCGTCCGCCTTCAGCCCGACGGCGGCGACCGACGCGGAATCCGTGACATCGCACTTGATGAAGCGGGCATTGCGGTAATGCGCAAGGTCGCTCTTGATGATATCGGCGACGACGACCTCTTCACCATCCGCCACAAGCTTCGGGGCAAGGTGGCGGCCGACGAAGCCGTCACCGCCGAAAATCACATGTCTCATCGAACGGTCTCGTTTGCAGGGATCTTGTCTGATGTGATGGAAGCGGTCTGGTCCTCATGCCCTCGCCCACTTTGCGCGATCAGCACCGTACCGACGCAGATGAAGGCGATGCCGGCGATGCGCCAGCCATTGAGATCCTCGCGGAAGACGAAATAGGCGAAGATGGCGACGACGACGTAAGCCAGGCTGAGGAAGGGATAGGCAAAGGAGAGTTCGACCTTGGACAGCACATAGAGGTGCGAGGCCATCGAAATCACGAAGGTGCACAAGCCAAGGAAGACCCAGGGGCTGAAGACGATCTGCAGCAGCTTGATCAACGGATTGGTGCCCTCGAACGAAATGGGGCCAAGCGACATCATGCCCTGCTTCAGCATGAGCTGCGCAGCGGCATTGGTCATGACCGTAAAGAGAATGAAGACGATATATTTCATTTCAACCCGCCAACCCCGTAATCTCAAGTAATACAAACTTGAAAAGATTTCGTGAACTCACAAGACAATTTTGAGTAAAACCTCGACGTTAACCGTTCATAAACCATGATCTATTCAACTTTTATCTATTCGGCGGCTTCCGAACCGCGCCGCCCCAGCTCGATGCTCCCGGCGGTGCGCGCCCAGAAATCGGACATGAAGGCGGGGTCGCGCAGGGCTTCCAGCCTCGGCCAGTCCGGGAACGAAGCGGTGAAGGTCGCGGCAGCCATGCGCGCGTCCTTGTAGGGGTTGACCGCCCCCCCGGCCGCGATCGTCATGCGGTCGAGCTCGCCCAGCAGGGCAATCGTCGCCGCGCCCCTGTTGGGGAAATCGAGCGTCAGCGTGTAACCCGGCCTGGGGAACGACAGCAGTGCCGGCGAGCGGGTCGAACCGAAGCGCTTCAGGACGGTGAGGAACGACCCCTGCCCGGCCCGCCGGGCGGCCGCGAGCAGCGCCGGCACGATCGTGCGCGCAGCCTCTTCCGGCACCACGCTCTGGTGCTGGAACAGCCCCTTCGGGCCGTAAAGCCTGTTCCAGTCGCGCACACCGTCGAGCGGAAAGAAGAAGCCCTGGTATTCGACCTGACGCGGCCCGGTGGCCCTGCCCTTTTTCCACCTGTAGGCGGCATTGAAAGCGGTCAGGAACGGCCGGTTGAGAACGTTGAATGCCGGCTGGAGCGGCACGGAGAATTTCGCGCTGGCACGCGCGGCCGCGTGCGAGCCGTGCTCGGCGTGGTTGCCGGTAAACAGCAGGCCCCGTCCGCTGTGGGGGCCGCCGGCGAGCTGGTCGATCCAGGCGACGGCATATTCATTGGCTTGGTCCGCCGCTTCGGCCAGATCGAAATATTCGCCGAGGTCGCGAAACCGCGTCGTCTTTTCCACGATGTCGAGCGACGGAACCCGCATCAGCCGGATCGAGGCCGACAGGATGAGGCCGGTGAGGCCCATGCCGCCGATGGTCGCCCGGAACAGGCGCGCATTGTCGGTCGCCGAGCAACGATAGGTCCGTCCATCCGACCGCAGCAGCGTGAAGCTCTCCACATGGCACCCGAACGTGCCGCGCCGGTGATGGTTCTTGCCGTGGACATCGTTGGCAATGGCGCCGCCGAGCGTGACGAATTGTGTGCCGGGGACCACGGCCGGGAAGAAGCCATGAGGCGCGGCATAGGCGATGACATCCGCGAGCAGCACACCGGCATCCGCTTCGAGGAGGCCGGTCTCGGCGTTGAAGCCGCGAATGCGGTTCAGGGGCCGCATGTCGATGACCGTGCCGGCCTGGTTCTGGCAGGAATCGCCATAGGACCGGCCATTGCCATAGGCAAGCAGCGACGCTTGTCTCGCCTGACCGCCCTTCAGCAATGCAATGGCGTCATCGGCATGCATCGATCTTGCCGCTGGCGGCGTGGCAAGGCCAAAGCTCTGAAAGCGTTCGGCCATGGCTACCAGCCCCCGATGACCAGCAGCACGGCGCCAATCGCCACCACGATCTGGCTGCGCCAGTCGCGGATGATGAAGACGACCGGGTCGTCGTGCATTTCGTCGCGCCGCGCCAGGATCCAGACGCGCATGGTGAGATAGAGCACGATCGGCGCCAGCGGCCAGATCAGCCAGGGATGCGGATAGAGTTCGCGCACCGCGACGCTGTCCATGTAGAGCGCCAGCACCAGCGCCGAGGAGAAGGCCGAAGCCATGCCGGCCTGGGCAACGATCTCCTGGTCCTCGGTTCGATAGCCGCGGCCGGCAATACGCTCGCCCGGCGGAATGGCGGTGGTGCGCAGTTCGACGAAGCGCTTCACCAGCGCCAGCGACAGGAAAAAGAAGATCGAGAAGGCGAGCAGCCAGAATGAAACGTCGACACCGGTCGCGGCCGCGCCCGCCAGCACACGGACCGTATAGAGACCGGCAAGCGTCAGCACGTCGACCAGAAGCATGCGCTTGAACGAAAGCGAGTAAGCCGTGGTGACGACCATGTAGCCGCCGAGCACAGCCAGGAATTCAAGCGACAGGAACAGCCCGGTGCCGATGCCGATCGTCAGCAGCACCGCGATCGCGCCAAGGCCGAACGGGATCGACAGAGCACCACTGGCGAATGGCCTGTTGCGTTTGGTGAGATGCTTGCGGTCGAGCGCGAGATCAAAGAAATCATTGAGGATATAGATCGCCGACGCCACCGCGCTGAACGAGATGAACGCCAGCAGGCATTCCCAGATCATGCTGGAATTGAAATATTCGTGCGACAGCATCATCGGCACGCCGATCAGCGAGTTCTTCAGCCACTGATGCACCCGCAGCATCTTGACGATGGTCCGCAATGTCGGCTTCGGCGCAGGCATCGTTTCGGCACCATGCGCCGCCTGCCAACGCGCGGCGTGACGGTCGGGTGCGACGACGATCGCGCTGCGCGCCGCGTCGAAGACCTGGAGGTCATGACGGCTGTTGCCGGCATAGTCGAAACCGGCATCGCCATAGGCCGCGACGAGCGAGGCTCGCTTCTTGTCCGAAGTGAGATTGTCGAGGCCGTCAGTGGCCAGCACCCGGTCGAAAATGCCGAGATGGACAGCAATGGCATCGGCGAACTTGCGCGGCGTGCCGGTCGCCAGCACGAGCTTGCGGCCTTCGGCGTGCTCGCCGCGGAGCCGGTCGAGCAATGACGCCCGGTAGGGCAGCGTGGCCGGGTCGATGTCGATTCGCTTGGCGATCGCCTGCTTCAGCCGAGCCGGTCCGCCGGCCGCCCAGAACGGCACAAGGAAGAGATAGAGCGGGTTCTTCTTGAGGAGGATGAACAATCCTTCCCACAAAAGGTCGGTCGCGATCAGCGTGCCGTCGAGATCGACCGCAAGCGGTATTGCGTTCCTGTCCGACCGCGCATCCATGCCCGTCCTGCCCTGCCCGCGTATGATCCCGAAACCGGAACCCCGTTGAGCGCCGTGTTTCGGCGTCATGGATAGCGGTATAGCGGGGTACGGCCTAGCGAACGTTAAAACGTGCGGTTGCAGACGGCTGCCGCCGGGTATTTCCGGCTTCACTGTTAAGCAACCGCTACCGGAAACGATAAAAGGCCGGACAAATGCCCGGCCTTTCCAACCATGCGACGGAGACTACTTGATGCGGGCGACGCCGCCGGAAATCTCGATGGTTTCCGAACCGGTCAGGGCTTCGAGGTCACCGTTCGGCAAGGTGACGAAGCAGCCATTCTGGCAGAACTCGACGGTTTCACCGCCGGCCAGCGCCAGCTCGGTCTTGCTGCCGCCCTCGGTCACGACCAGCGTGCGGGTCTGGGCGTCCTTGTTGACCGCGCTGGCGGCATGGGCCGAGCCGCTCACGGCGAGCAGGGCCACGGCAGCGACGAGAGACTTCCACATTGCAATATCGGTGTTCCCACCGCCTCTGTTGCATTTCACAAGGCATTCTCGCCTTTGCATGGGAGCTTATATGAGATGGAAGCTGAACCGCAACTGAATGCCGCATTCATGCCGCAATTGGCTTTGGCGGCATGCAACCGGCAATGTCCAGCCTAATCCGGATCGGGCTTGCGCGTCTTGCGGCCTGACTTGGCCTGGCGTTTCGCCTCGGCCTCGGCTTGCGCCTTGGCCTCTGCCTGTTCGGCGAAATCGGCCTCGATCTTGTCGTCATCGGTCGGCCATGCCACGTGCGTCCTGGCCTCGACGGCCGCGCGCGGCGTGGACGGGATTTCGATGTGCTGGTCATCGAATCTTTCCAGCACGGCGAAGCGGACATCGTTCTGTACGACGTTGCCGTTCATCACATCGGCCAGGAACACGCGGATCTCGAATTCGAGCGCCGCGGCGCCGAAATTGGAAAACAGCACGAAGGGCTCGGGGTTCTTAAGCACCAGCGGATGGCTGCGCGCGATATCGAGCAGGACGGCGTGGACCTGCTTGACGTCGCTGCCGTAGGCGACGCCGACCTTGATGTCGATGCGGCCGAGCTTGTTGCGGTGCGTCCAGTTGCCGACGGCATTGTTGATCAGGTTGGAATTGGGCAGGATCACCGACTGCCGCTGGAAGGTCTCGATCTCGGTGGCGCGCACGCTGATCTTCTTGACCGTGCCGCTGACGTCGCCGGCCACGATCCAGTCGCCGACCTTGAACGGCCGCTCGGCCAGCAGGATCAGGCCCGAGACGAAATTCGACACCACGTTCTGCAGGCCAAAGCCGATACCGAGCGAGAGCGCGCCGGCGACCAGCGCCAGGCTGGAGAGATCGATGCCGGCGGCCGAGATGCCGACCAGTGCCGCAAGCGCCACGCCGGCATAGCCGACCGCCAGCCGGATCGAGTTGCGCACCCCGGTATCGACCTTGCCGCGCGCCATGACCGAGCCGTCGAGCCAGCCCTGGAACCAGCGCGTCAGGAAATAGCCGATGACGAAGACGACGATGCCCGACAGGATGCCGGTGACCGAGATCGTCACCGAACCGATATTGATCCCGGTGGCGAGCTTGTACGCCCACGCCTCGATATCGCCGGGCTGAAAACCCCACATCAAGAGGATCAGTGGCAGGAACACCAGCACGATCATGACGTTGATGGCGATGCTGACGACAAGACCGAGCTGGTCGAGCGCGGTATCCTCGTAGCTGGAATTGGCCGACAGCCAGCGCCCGACCGAGGTGTTGGCGAACGCGCCCTCCTCGCCGATCGCCTGCGCCGACAGGAAGCCGATATAGGCTGTTATCAGCGCGGTGCCGGTGACCACGACCTGCAGTGAGACGAACAGCGCGAGGCCGATATACCCCAGCAGCGCCGCGATGATGGTGAAAAGCCCGAGCCCGAGCGAGGTATAGCGCAGCCATGCCGGCCATGGGCGCCAGCTTCCGTCACGAGCCTTGAAAGGCCTCAGCATCGCCATCAGGATCAGGATGACGCCGACGATGATGGTGGCGACGAAACTGCGCGCGATGGTCAGCGACAGCGGCGACCCCATCTTGTCGTTCACGACCGACAAGAAGGTGTTGAAGCTGATGACCACGGCCATGGCCGTGGTCAGGCGGACCAACCAGCGCGCCGGCCCGGTCTCGACGGGGATGAGACGCCAGTTGGGCAAACGCGGCTCGAGTGCCGCGTTGGTCAGCCGGTTGACGCAGAACACCACGCCGATGACGGTGGCCAAGGCATTGAGGAAGAGGCCAATGTCGCCACGCAAAACGTTGTAATAATTGAAAAAGAAGATGGTTGAACCGAGAAAGGCGGCGACCGCCAGCGTCGGCAGCAGGGTTGACCAGAAGGCCACCGACAGGCGGCTGAGATAGGACGGGTCCTCGTTCGTGGAGTCGGCCTCGAACACGCGCCCAAACAGGCGCCTCCCGCCGACCAGCAGCACCAGCGCCAGGCCGAGCGCCACGAAGGTTGCCGCCAGGATGGCCTGGAACTTGAACTTGATGGCGAAGCTCAGCCAGGACGACACCGCCTTGTAGAAATTGTCGAACTCGTCGCGCGCGTCGGAAAAGACCTGCGGGCTCAAGGCATCCGAGAGCACATAGCGCTTGGTCAAAAGATTGCGGAAAAGCGCGCTGCGCATGTTGCCGATCTGGTCGATCAGTCCGCTGATGCGGATCGACAGGGTCTGGGCCTGCGCGATGACCGCGTTGATCTCCGCCTTTTCCGACGTCAGCCCCTCGCGCTCGGCGCTGACGATGTCGGGCTCCGCCGGCTGGCCGGCCGCAGGCGGCGGCCCGAGCTGTTCGAGCCGGCTGTTGATTTCGCCCAGGCGCGTGCGGAAGGCCAATGCACTGTTCAACGATTGCCGTGAAAGTTCCTCCAGTTGCAGCCGGATGTCGACGAGACTGCCGTCGTCCACGCCATCCTGCTGGATCTGCTTCTCGAAATTGTCGGTCTTCGTCGTCAGGCCCTGGATGATCTTCTGCTGGTCGGCGACCAGTCCGGCGGGCGCCTGGCCAACGCCTTGCGCCGCCGCCTCGAACGACAGCGGCGCCGAAACGACAAGCGCCAGGACCAGGATGAGGCGAAGCAATCGGAAAAACATGTGGATCGGCGACTCGCGGGCGGCAAAGGCATTCAAAAACCCTGTCCTTGATAAAGACGGCCATATCATGGGGCAAGTCACCGCGACCGATCGCGCACATCAGGCGTCGGCCAGTCGAAAGGCGATGGCGCAATATTGGCTTTGTGTCAGCCCCCTGCTCTATAGTCTGCCGCATCGCCCGCAACGGACACCATACACATGGCAGAGTACTCGGCCCTTTCGCTGCTCGCGAACGCGCTCAAGGGAAACAAGGACTGGAAGCCGGCCTGGCGCAAGCCGGATCCGAAGGCGTCCTACGACGTCATCATCATCGGCGGCGGCGGACATGGGCTGGCGACCGCCTACTATCTTGCCAAGGAGCACGGCATCACCAATGTCGCGGTGCTGGAAAAGGGCTGGCTCGGCTCCGGCAATGTCGGCCGCAACACCACCGCCGTGCGCTCGAACTACCTTCTGCCGGCCAACACCCGCTTCTACGAACATTCGATGAAGCTGTGGGAGAACCTGTCGCACGAGCTCAATTACAACGTCATGTTCTCGCAGCGTGGCTGCCTGAACCTGGCGCATACGCCTGCCCAGTTCGATGACTATGCGAGGCGCGGCAATGCCATGCGCCATCTCGGCGTCGACGCCGAACTGATGATGCCTGCCGAGATCAAGCGCCTGATTCCGGCGCTCGATATCTCCAGCGAGGCACGCTTCCCCGTCGTCGGCGGCCTGATGCAGCGGCGCGCCGGCACCGCCCGGCACGATGCGGTCGCCTGGGGCTATGCGCGCGGCGCCGACCGGCGTGGCGTCGACATCATCGAGAATTGCGAGGTCACCGGCTTCCTGCGTGACGGCGACCGCGTCACCGGCGTCACCACCTCGCGCGGCGATATCAGGGCCAAGAAGGTGGCGGTCGCGGTGGCCGGCAGCACCGGCCGCGTCATGCGACTGGCCGGCGTCGAGACGATGCCGATCGAGAGCCACGTGCTGCAGGCCTTCGTCACCGAATCGCTCAAACCCTTCATCGACACCGTGGTGACCTTCGGCATGGGCCATTTCTATATGTCGCAGTCCGACAAGGGCGGCCTTGTCTATGGCGGCGACATCGACGGCTACAACAGCTACGCCCAGCGCGGCAACCTGCCCATCGTCGACGAGGTGATGAGCGAGATGCTGGCGCTTTTCCCGGGCCTTGCGCGTGTGCGCATGCTGCGCTCCTGGGGCGGCGTCTGCGATATGTCGATGGACGGCTCGCCGATTATCACCATGGGGCCGCTGCCCGGCATGTATCTCAACTGCGGCTGGTGCTATGGCGGCTTCAAGGCGACGCCTGCCTCCGGCTGGTGCTTCGCCTGGACCATCGCCAAGGACCAGCCGCACGATTTCAACGCCCCTTTCACGCTCGACCGCTTTCATCGCGGCCTAATGATCGACGACAAGGGACAGGGCGCGAACCCGAGGCTTCACTAAACAAGCCTTCATTAGGAACATTCCGTGCTGATCACTTGCCCCTATTGCGGCCCGCGCGACGTCATCGAGTTCACCTACCAGGGTGACGGCAACCGCGAGCGTCCCGACCCCGCCTCGCAGAATTTCGAGGCCTGGAATGCCTATGTCTACGACCGGCTGAACCCGGCCGGCGACCACAACGAGATCTGGCAGCATTCCGGCGGCTGCCGGGCTCACCTGAGGGTCGTGCGCAACACGCTGACGCATGAGATTTCCAGCGTCGCCTTCGTGCGCGGCGATCACGGCTCGGCGGCGCGCCGCAAGGCGGAGGACAAGCCATGAGCCCGCGCCGCACCGACACTGGCGGCCGCATCGACCGGCTGAAGACCATCCGCTTCACCTTCGACGGCATTGCCTATACCGGGCATGGCGGCGACACGCTGGCGTCGGCGCTGCTGGCCAACGGCGTCACCCTTTTCGGCCGCTCTTTCAAATACCATCGCCCGCGCGGCCTGTTGACCGCGGGCGTCGAGGAGCCCAACGCGCTGGTGACGGTGCTGAAGGGCGAGGTGCGCGAGCCCAACATCCCGGCAACCATGGTCGAAATCCATGACGGGCTGATTGCCGTCAGCCAGAACCGTTTCCCCTCGCTCAGCTGGGACATCCATTCCGTCAACCAGCTCGGCGGCAAGCTGCTGTCGGCCGGCTTCTACTACAAGACCTTCATGGGTCCGGTTGTCGGCCCGCTGAAAGGCACGCGCTTCTGGATGTTCTGCGAGCATTTCATCCGCCGCGCCGCCGGCCTCGGCAGCGCCGGATCGGCAAAGGACCCCGCCCGCTACGAACGCATGAACGCCTTTTGCGACGTGCTTGTGGTCGGCTCCGGCCCGGCCGGCCTGATGGCCGCCAAGGCCGCCGCCGATCAGGGCGCCCGCGTCATCCTGGCCGATCTCGAGCCGCGTTTCGGCGGTTCGGCCAACTGGTCCGGCGAAACCATCGACGGCGCGCCGGCGACCGATTGGGTGCGGCGCACGGTCGCCCAGCTCGCGGCCCGCGACAATGTCCGGCTCCTGCCGCGCACCACGGTCTGGGGTTACTACGACAACAACACGCTTGCGGCCCTCGAACGGGTCAGCGACCACAAGGAGCAGCCCGCCAAGGGTGAGCCGCGCCATCGCTACTGGGCGATCCGCGCCGGATCCGTGGTGCTGGCCACCGGTGCGTTCGAAAGGCCTCTGGTGTTTCCCGGCAATGACAGGCCCGGCGTGATGCTGGCGCATGCTGCGGAGCGCTACGCCAACGAATTCGGCGTGCTGCCGGGCCAGCGGGTCGTGCTGTTCACCAACAATGACAGCGCCTACCGGTCGGCGCTGGCGCTGAAGCAGGCGGGTGCCGCGATCGTTGCCATCGTCGACGTGCGCCCGCAGCCGTCCGCCGAGATGAGCGCCCTGGCCGGCGAAGCCGAGGCGGAATTGCTGTCCGGCCATGCGGTGGTTGCCACGGAAGGCGGCAAGGCCTTGTCCGGCCTCAAGGTTCAGCGGTTCGATATGGTCGCCGGTGCGCTGAGCGGTGATGCGCGCAGCGTCCATGCCGATTGCCTGCTGATGTCGGGCGGCTGGTCACCGACCATCCATCTGGCCAGCCAGGCCGGCGCCAAGGCGGAATGGAACGCCGCCCGGCAGGCCTTCCTGCCGCCCAAGCCTATACAGAAATGGATCGGCGCCGGCGCCTTCACCGGCAGCTTTTCGACGGTCGAGGCCATCGCCGAAGGCCGCGCCGCGGGCCTTGCCGCGGCTGGCGGAACCGCCGCTCCGGCGGCGCTGCCCTACGTCGAGGCAATTCCTGGAGATCCCGATCCGGCGCCGGTCTTCGAGATCAGGGCCAGCGGCAAGAGCTTTGTCGATTTCCAGCACGATGTCACGGCCGAGGATGTCCGCCTGGCGCATCGCGAAGGCTTCGTCTCGGTCGAGCACTTGAAGCGCTACACCACGCTCGGCATGGCGACCGACCAGGGCAAGAGCTCCAACGTCGCCGGCCTCGCCATCATGGCGGAAGCGCTGGGCAAGCCGATCCCGGACGTCGGCACGACCCGTTTCCGGCCACCCTTCGCGCCGGTTTCGATCGGCTCACTGGCCGCCGAACGCTTCGGCGACTTGAAGCCGGAACGGCTGACGCCGATGCATGACTGGCACCTCGCCAATGGCGCGACCATGTATTCGGCCGGCCTCTGGTACCGGCCCATGATCTACGGGCTTTCAGGCGAAACGGTCGAACAGGCCTATGTGCGCGAGGCCAAAGCGACGCGCGAGAGCGCCGGCATCGTCGATGTCTCGACGCTGGGCAAGATCGCCGTGCAGGGTCCCGACGCCGCCGCGTTCCTCGACCGTGTCTACACCAACATGTTCACGACGCTGGCCGTCGGCAAGGCCCGCTACGGGCTGATGCTGCGCGAGGACGGTTTTGCCTTCGACGACGGCACCACCTGGCGGCTGGGCGAACAGGATTTCCTGATGACCACCACCACGGCCAATGCCGGCAAGGTGATGCAGCATCTGGAATATTTCCTCGATGTGATCTGGCCGGAGCTGAAGGTCCACGTCATCTCGGTGACCGACGAATGGGCGGGCGCCGCGATAGGCGGCCCGAAAGCGCGGCAAATCCTCGCCGCCTGCGTCACCGGCACTGCTGTCGACAATGCGACGCTGCCCTTCATGGGCATCGTGCACGGCGAGATAGCGGGCGTTCCCGTAATGGTTTGCCGGCTGTCTTTCTCCGGCGAAATGGCTTTCGAGGTCTATTCCGGCGCCGGCCATGGCACGCATGTCTGGGAGGCATTGATCGAGGCCGGCAAGCCTTTCGGGCTGGTCACCTACGGGCTTGAGGCGCTGGGCACGATGCGCATCGAGAAGGGCCATGTCACCGGCGCCGAAATCGACGGCCGCACCACGGCGCGCGACCTGCATCTCGACTGGATGCTGTCGAAGAAAAAGCCGTTCATCGGCTCGGCGATGATGGACCGGGAAGGTCTCGTCGCGTCCGAGCGGTTGGAGCTGGTCGGCCTGATCGCGCTTGACAACCGGCCGCTCAATGGCGGCTCGCACATTGTCGAGGAAATCGACGAAGCCAATCCGCACGGCTCGATCGGGCATATCACCGCCTGCTGCTATTCGCCGGCGCTCGGCAAGCATATCGCGCTGGCCCTGGTCAAGGGCGGCAAGGCCAGGCACGGCACGCGTGCCCATGTCTCCGACCCCTTGCGCGGCCGCTTCGGGCCGGTCGAGATCGTCTCCAACCATTTCTACGATCCGGAAGGGACCCGCATGCATGGTTGAGCGTCAATCGCCCCTCGAGCCGGAGTACCATGTCGGCTCGCACGGCAATTTCGAACGTGGGGTCGAGATCCTGCTAACCGAAACCAGGCCAGGCTCGATCGTGCAGCTCGCGGCATGGCCCGGCGAGGAGAAGAAATTGATCGCGGCCATCCGTGCTGTCGCCGGCCTTGCGCTGCCCGATGGCGCCGGCGGCGGCTTGAGCGACGGCGCGAAGTCGGCGTTCGGTTTCGCGCCGGGAAAATTCACCGTCGCGGACGACGCCGAAGGACTGGCCGCGGCCTTCGCCAGGGTGGTGACGCCGGCCATCGGCACGGTGACGGACCTGTCGCATGGCCGCACCGCCATCCGCATTGCCGGGCCGAAAGCCGAATGGGTGCTGGCGAAGTTCTTCGCCATCGACTTCGCCCTGCCCGCCTTCCCCGTCGGCGCCGGCCGCTCGACGACGCATCACGATGTCTTCGCCCAGATCCAGCGCACCGGGACCGATCAGTTCGACATCTATGTCTTCCGCTCTTTCGCCCGCTCGTTCTGGAAGGCGCTCTGTCATGCCAGCGAGGAAGTCGGCTACGAGGTGCAGTAGGCGATGCGGCCGGATGTGCCCATTGCCGCTGCTTCTGGCCTCAATGCCGACCGGTTCTGCCGCTAGAGAATCCTGCCGCGGGCGCCCATGATGGAGAGACATGGCCGCCCAACCGGTCCAAGGGATGCGAAAATCCCGTCTCAGAGTCGACATATTTGGTTCGAACATCCCCATGACCGCTGAACTATCCGCCGGCGCCACCGATCGCGCCGATATGCCGGCCAGAGCCTTGCTCCTGCTGCCGCTGACGGTCGCCTGCGGCGTGTTCATGACCAGCCTCGACCAGAATGTCGTGGTGACGGCGCTGCCGGGCATCAGCGAAAGCCTTGGCCGTCCGCCGAGCCAGCTCGGCCTGCTGATCACCGTCTACGTCGCCAGCCTGATCATCTCGATGCCGCTCGGCGGCTGGGCGGCCGACCGTTTCGGCCTGCGCAACGTCTATTGCTTTGCCTTGCTGGTGTTCGCCGCTTCATCGGCGCTCTGCGGGCTGTCCGACAACATCTGGATGCTGGTCGGCGCCCGCGCGCTGCAGGGCTTCGGCGGCGCGCTGATGGGCACGCTCGGCCAGGTCGTCATCCTGTCGAGCTTTCCGCGCAACCGAACGCTGAAGATCAACATGTATATCTCGGTGGCCAGCCAAACCGGGCCGCTGGTTGGCCCGCTCGTCGGCGGCGCGCTGACCACCTACATTTCCTGGCGCTGGATTTTCTTTATCAATGTGCCGTTCGCGCTGGCGGCGGCGATCCTTGCCGCCTCATTGTTTCCAACGGTGACCAAGCCCGTTCGCACGCGGTTCGACTTTCCCGGCTTTCTGCTTGTCGGCAGCGGCATGATCCTGCTGGTCTTCGGCATGGACTCGCTTGCGGCCAAGGACACCGCCGGAAGCATGATCGTGGCTGAACTCGTGCTGGCGGTCGTCATCCTGTCGATTGCCTCGCTCTACTGCCTGCGCGTGCCCAATCCCCTGCTCGACCTCAAGCTCCTGCGCATCCGGACCTTTCGTGTCTCCTTCCTTACCGGCGGCGGCCTGGACACGATCGGCCTCAGCTCCGTCGCCTTCCTGCTGCCGCTGATGTTCCAGCTCGGCTTTGGCATGAGCGCGGTGCAGGCGGGATCGCTGACCTTCGTTGCCGCGCTGGGTTCGGTTGCGATGCGCTTCTTCATGCCGCGTGTCCTCAACCGCTTCGGTTTCCGCCGCGTGTTGGTCTTCAACACACCGATCGTTGCCGCCATGGTTGCGGGCTTTGCCCTGATGCAGGCGACGACGCCGGCCTGGATCGTGCTCGCCTACATCTTCGTCTTCGGCATCTTCCGCTCGGTGCAATGGGCCTCGACCGGCAATCTCGCCTATTCCGACATCGCCCCCGAACAGCTCGCCCGCTTCAGCGCGCTCTATTACATATTGTGGCAGCTTGCGGTCGCCATCAGCGTCGGCCTGGCGGCGGCGATGCTGTCGTTCCTGGCCGGCGGCGGGCCTGCGATGAGCAACGATTTCCGAATCCTGTTCGCGATCGAGGGCGTCATCACGCTCTGCGCGCTATTCGCCTATCTCAAGCTGACGCCGCAGGACGGCGCCCATGTCAGCGGCCACGGCGCGCACATGAATACGGAATAGCGGCCGCGCGGCTTTCGCACGCCGCCTATTCGCTGAACGTCACCCATTCCTCGAGCGGCACACGGTCGGTGCGGAAGGCGTTCTCGGGCTTGGAAACGTCCTCATAGCCGAGCGCCATGCCGCAGACGACGATCTCCTCGTCGGGAATGTCGAGCACCGGCCTGATCTGCCGGTGATAGGGCGCGAAGGCCGCTTGCGGACAGGTATGCAACCCCCTGCCCCGTGCCGCGACCATGATGTTCTGAAGGAACATGCCATAGTCGATCCACGAACCCTGGTTGAGCCGGCGGTCGATGGTGAAGATCATGCCGACCGGCGCGTCGAAGAAGACGAAGTTGCGGTCGTGCTGGGCCCGCATCTTGTCGACTTCCCGGCGGCCTATGCCGAGTGCGCCATAGAGGCCGAACCCGTTGGCACGGCGGCGGGTGAGATACGGCTCGAAGAACTGGGTCGGATAATAGCGATATTCGTCCCAGTCGGCTTTTTCGGCGCGGATGCCGGAATTCATGATCGCATCGGTGATCCGCTGCTTGGTCCCGCCCTTGGTAACGTAAACCCGCCACGGCTGCATGTTGGTGCCGGAGGGAGCGCGCGCCGCGACAGTCAGTATGTCACGGATCATCTCGTCATCGATCATGTCAGGCAAAAACGCGCGCACCGAACGGCGCGACATGATCGCGTCGTCGACGATCTCGGCGTCGCCCGCGATTCGAGCCTTCTTTTCCAGCATGGGCCGTCCCTTAGCCATTGTGTCGATCGGACGTCCCCACTCGCCGCTCGCGGCGGAGCCTTTGCATGAACCGTCAAAATCCTGCAAGCAAATCTTGAGCATTGGTGAAAATCTACTTGATTTTTTCATGAGCATGATTTCTCATGAAATTCGATTGAAAATTTTCATGAAGTGAGCGATTTGGCCTCCCCTACCGCACGAACATTACAGGGACCTGACGAGCGAGTGCTGGCCGGCGATATCCGGGCCTTGCGCCGGGTGCGCGGGATGACGCTGGCCGAGATCGCGCTGAAACTCGGCCGCTCGGTTGGCTGGGTCAGCCAGGTCGAGCGCGGCCTGTCGACGCCATCGCTCAGCGATCTCCGGGCCTTCGCCGATCTGTTCGGAGTGCCGATCAGCCTGTTCTTCAGCCATGACGTGCCCTTGGAGAGCGAGCGCGGCGTGGTGGTGCGCGCCGGCAAGCGCCGCACGCTTGGCACCAGCGAATCCGGCCTGGTGGAGGAGCTTCTGTCACCGGATCTCGGTGGTAGCTTCGAGATGGTGCGATCGATCTTCGCGCCGGGCGCGGAAATGAAGACCGAACAACTGCGGCCGACCGAGGAGGCCGGCTATATCGCCTCGGGTGTTTTCGAGATCGAGATAGCGGGCGCGTGGCACCGGCTTGCCGAGGGCGACTCCTTCCGCTTCGAGGGCAAGCCATACCGCTGGCGCAATCCGGGCAGCGAGCCGGCGGTTGTCATCTGGGTGGTTTCGCCACCGGTCTATTGAATGCATGTCGCCAGACGACATGCCCGCATAGAACAAAAAGAAGCGCGGCGCGCTTGAGGATGGGAGAAGAACATGGCGGGTTTGCCAAGCACGGCGCGCGTGGTGATCATCGGAGGCGGCGTGGTCGGCACCTCCTCGCTCTATCACCTGGCCAAGGCCGGCTGGACCGACTGCGTGCTCCTGGAAAAGAACGAGTTGACCTCGGGCTCGACCTGGCATGCCGCCGGCAATGTGCCGACCTTCTCCTCTTCCTGGTCGCTGATGAACATGCAGCGTTATTCCACCGAACTCTATCGGGGCCTCGCCGACGAAGTCGACTACCCCATGAACTACCATGTTACCGGCTCACTCAGGCTCGCTCATACAAAGGAGCGCATGCAGGAATTCCAGCGCGCCAAGGGGATGGGCCGCTACCAGGGCATGGACATCGACGTGGTCGGGCTCGACGAGATCAAGCGCCGCTACCCCTTCATCGAAACGCACGAGTTGAAGGGCGCGCTCTATGACCCGAGCGACGGCGACATCGATCCGGCGCAGTTGACCCAGGCGCTGGCCAAGGGCGCGCGCGACATGGGCGCGAAGATCATCCGCTTCTGCCCGGTGTCAGGCGTGCGCCGCGAGAAGGACGAATGGGTGGTCGAAACCCCACAAGGCGAAATCCGCTGCGAGATCGTCGTCAACGCCGCCGGCTATCGTGCCGCCGAAGTCGGCAAAATGTTCGGCCGGGAAGTGCCGATGATGGTGATGAGCCATCAGTACATATTGTTCGAGGAAATCCCCGAACTCGCCGCCTGGTCGAAGGAACAGGGCAAGAAACTGCCGCTGCTGCGCGACGTCGACACGTCCTACTATCTGCGCCAGGAAAAGTCCGGCATGAACCTCGGCCCCTACGAGCGCAATTGCCGCGCCCATTGGGCCACCCCTGGCGATCCGATGCCGGAGGATTTTTCGTTCCAGCTATTCCCCGACGATCTCGACCGGCTGGAGCATTACCTGGCCGACGCCGTCGCCCGCGTGCCGATCCTGGGTACCGCCGGCCTGTCCAAGGTCATCAACGGACCGATCCCTTATGCGCCTGACGGCAATCCGCTGATCGGGCCGATGCCTGGCGTTCCCAACGCCTTCGAGGCTTGCGTCTTCACCTTCGGCATCGCCCAGGGCGGCGGTGCCGGCAAGGTGTTGGCCGAATGGGTGACGCAAGGCCAGACCGAATGGGACATGTGGTCGTGCGACCCGCGACGCTTCACCTCCTTTGCCGCCGCCCCGGACTATTGCGTCGCAAAGGGCAAGGAGATCTACGGCAACGAATACGCCATCCAGTTCCCGCGCCATGCCTGGCCGGAAGGCCGCGACCGGAAACTGTCGCCGATCCACGACCGCATCAAGGCGCTCGGCGCCCGCTTCGACGCCTATAATGGCTGGGAACGCGCCACCTGGTACGCGCAGGACGGCGACGACGTCTCCGAGGAGGCCACGCTGACCTTCCGCCGTGACGGGCCCTGGCAACAGCGTGTCCGCGAAGAGTGCCTGGCGGTCCGCGACGCCGCCGGCATCCTCGACCTGCCCGGCTTCTCGCGCTTCAACCTCGAGGGCCCTGGTGCGGCCGAATGGCTGAGCCGGCAGGTGACCGGCCTGGTGCCGAAGCCCGGCCGCATCGGCCTCGTCTATTTCTCCGACGACAAGGGCCGCATCGTCACCGAAATGTCGGTGGTGCGCCATGGCGAGGACTCCATGACGCTGATCACCGCGGCGGTGGCGCAGTTGCATGATTTCGAATGGCTGAAGTCGCACATGCCTGACGATGCGGCGTTCAAGCTGATCGACCGCACGGAGGAATTCTCCACGCAGATCCTCGCCGGCCCGAACTCGCGAAAAATCCTTGCCGATGTCTGTGAGGCCGACCTGACCTTGCCATGGCTGACGCATCAGGAGACCAGGATCGCCGGCCGCTGGGCCAAGCTGGTCCGCGTCTCCTTCGCCGGCGAACTCGGCTGGGAGATCCACACCAGGGTCGACGACACCGCGGCGATCTTCGACGCGATCCGCGCCGCCGGGCAAAATCACGGGCTGAAGCCGTTCGGCATGTACGCGCTGGATTCGCTGCGCCTGGAAAAGGGCTACCGCACCTGGAAGGGCGACCTGTCGACCGATTATTCGATCCTGCAGGGCGGGCTCGAGCGCTTCGTCAAATGGGAAAAGCCCGACTTCCGCGGCAAGGCGGCGCTGCAGAACGAAAAGCAGCAAGGCGTAAAGAAGCGCTTCGTCACGCTGGTGGTCGAAAATCCCGGCGACTGCGACGCGCCCTACATGTCGACGCTCTGGCATGGCGGCCAGATCGTCGGCGAGACGACATCGGGCGGCTGGGGCCATCGCATCGACAAGTCGATCGCGCTTGGCATGCTGCGCGCCGACCTGAGCGACCCCGGCACATCGGTCGAGGTCGAGATCTTCGGCGACCGCTTCAAGGCGATCGTGCAGCAGGACGAGCCCTTGTGGGACCCGAAGAACGAAAGGCTGCGCGCATGAAGAACATTGTACTGACCGATGGCGGCATGGGCCAGGAACTGGTGCGGCGCAGCCAGTCCGAGCCGACGCCGCTGTGGTCGGCCCGGGTGCTGATCGACGAGCCCGATCTGGTGCGCGGCCTGCATGCCGAATTCATCCGCGCCGGCGCCCGCGTCATCACCATCAACACCTATTCGGCGACGCCCGAACGCCTGGCGCGCGAGGGGGCGGAAGACCTGTTCAAGTCGTTGCAGAAGCGTGGCATCGACCTGGCCAGGCAGGCGCGCGACGAGGCTGGCGACGCGGCGATCGCCGGCTGCCTGTCACCGCTTTTCGGCAGCTACGCGCCGGCGCTGACCATCTCCTACCAGGGTACGCTCGACATCTACCGCCGCATCGTCGCCGAGCAGGCCGATGGCGTCGACCTGTTCCTGTGCGAGACCATGGCCTCGGCCGAGGAGGCGCGCGCGGCGGTCACCGCGGCATCGGAAAGCGGCAAGCCTGTCTGGGTCTCATGGACGCTGGCCGATCACGGCACGCCACGCTTGCGCAGTGGCGAGACGATTGCGTCGGCTGCGGATGTGCTCGGGGACCTGCCGGTGGCGGCGCGGCTGCTCAACTGCTGCCGCCCGGAAGCCATCGCGGCGGCGTTGCCGGAGCTAATCGAACTGGGCGGCCCGGTGGGCGCCTATGCCAATGGCTTTACCTCCACCGAAGCGCTCAAGCATGGTGGCACGGTGGATGTGCTGCACGCCCGCCACGACCTCGGTCCGGACGCTTACGCCGAACAGGCTGTCGGCTGGGTGGAGGCCGGGGCGGACATCGTCGGCGGTTGCTGCGAGGTTGGCCCTGCCCACATCGCCGCCTTGCGCGACCGGCTGCAACAGGGCGGCTACGCGATCTCGGGAGTCTCGCATGCCTAGACCATCGTCGCGCATCACCGGCATCGTGCCTTCGGGCAAGGATGGCTGGGAGGTTCATTTCGCCGCCTGGGCCCGCAAGGAAGCCGGCGAGGACATCATCATGCTGTCGGTCGGCGATCATGATTTCGACACGCCTTCGGAAACGATCGAGGCTTGCGTGGCGGCCGTCCGCGGCAGCAACCATCACTACACCCCGCTGCCCGGCCTGCCGCGCCTGCGCAAGGCCATGGCAGCGGCCTCCAGCGCCTGCACCGGCGTCGAGACGATGCCGGAAGAGGTCATCGCCACGCCAGGCGGCCAGGCCGCCCTCTACGCCGCCGTGCAGGCAGTGCTCGACCAGGGCGACCACGCCATCGTGGTGGCGCCCTACTATGCCACCTACCCCAACACCTTCAGTGCGGCGGGTGCCAGTTTCACCGTCGTCGAGACACCGGCCGAGGATGGGTTCCAACCCCGCGCCGATATGATCCGTGCCGCGATCAAACCCAACACCCGCGCCATCCTGATCAACACGCCGAACAATCCGACCGGTGCGGTCTATTCGCGCGAGCGGCTGGAAGAGCTGGCCGAGCTCTGCAAGGAGCATGACCTCTGGCTACTGTCCGACGAGGTCTATTGGACGCTGGGCGGCGGCGAACATGTCTCGCCGCGCTCGCTGCCCGGCATGGCCGATCGCACGCTGGTCATCAATTCCATGTCCAAGAGCCACGGCATGACCGGCTGGCGCATGGGCTGGCTGACCGGTCCCGAGGCGATGATTTCGCTGCTGATCAACCTCAATCTGGTGACCACCTACGGCCTGCCGGCCTTCATCTCCATCGCTTGCGCCGAGGCCTTGGAGCAGCACTATGGCGTCAAGGACATCGCCGAACGCTACGCGGCACGCCGCACCGTCCTGCTCGATGCGGTGCGCGGCATGAATGATGTCACCGTGCGCGGTTCCGAAGGCGGCATGTATGTCATGCTCGACATATCCGATGTCGAACCCAACGACGAGAAATTCGCCTTCGCCTTCCTCGACAAGGAGAAGGTCGGCGTCATGCCCGGCTCCAGCTTCGGCGAAGCCGCGGCCGGCCATATCCGCATCAGCCTCTGCCAGCCCGAACCGGTATTGCGGGAAGCAGCCGCGCGGCTGCGCCGTTTTGTTTCCAACTACCGTCGTGAGGCCGCATGACCGCCAAGACCCTTCCCAGCAAGGCCATCCCTACCAAGGCAAGGGCCGTCATCATCGGCGGCGGCGTCTCCGGCTGCTCGGTTGCCTATCACTTGGCCGAGCTCGGCTGGACCGACATCGTGCTTCTGGAGCGCAAGCAGCTGACCTCGGGCACGACATGGCATGCCGCCGGGCTGATCGGCCAGTTGCGCGGCTCGCAGAACATGACTCGTCTGGCGAAATATTCGGCCGATCTCTACGTCAAACTGGAAGCCGAGACCGAGGTCGGCACCGGCATGCGCCAGGTCGGCTCGATCACCGTGGCGCTGACCGAGGAGCGCAAGCACGAGATCTACCGCCAGGCATCGCTCGCCCGTGCCTTCGACGTTGACGTGCGCGAGATTTCTCCCAAGGAAGTCAGTGAGATGTATCCGCATCTCAACGTCTCCGACGTCGTCGGCGCCGTGCACCTGCCGCTCGACGGCCAATGCGACCCGGCCAACATCGCCATGGCATTGGCCAAGGGCGCGCGCCAGCGCGGCGCCACCATCGCCGAGAATGTGAAGGTGACGAAGGTCCACACGAAAAATGGCCGCGTCTCCGGCGTGTCCTGGGCGCAGGGCGAAGAGCAAGGCACGATCGAGGCCGACATCGTCGTCAACTGCGCCGGCATGTGGGCGCGCGAACTCGGCGCCCGGAACGGCGTCAACATCCCGCTGCATGCCTGCGAGCATTTTTATCTCGTCACCGAGCCGATCCCCGGCCTCGGCCGCCTGCCGGTGCTGCGCGTGCCGGACGAGTGCGCCTATTACAAGGAAGACGCCGGCAAGATGATGCTCGGCGCCTTCGAGCCGGTGGCCAAGCCATGGGGCATGGACGGCATCCGCGAGGATTTCTGCTTCGATCAATTGCCCGAGGATATGGACCATTTCGAGCCGATCCTCGAAATGGGCGTCAACCGCATGCCGATGCTGGCCACCGCCGGCATCCACACCTTCTTCAACGGCCCCGAAAGCTTCACCCCGGACGACCGCTACTATCTCGGCGAGGCGCCGGAGCTGCGCGGCTACTGGATGGCGACCGGCTACAATTCGATCGGCATCGTCTCCTCCGGCGGCGCCGGCATGGCGCTGGCGCAGTGGATCAACGATGGCGAGGCCCCATTCGACCTCTGGGAAGTCGACATCCGCCGCACCCAGCCGTTCCAGAAGAACCGCCGCTATCTCAAGGAACGCGTTTCCGAAACGCTCGGCCTGCTCTACGCCGACCATTTTCCCTATCGGCAGATGGCGACTTCGAGGAATATCAGGCGCTCGCCCCTGCACGAGCATCTGAAGGCGCGTGGCGCCGTGTTCGGCGAGGTCGCCGGCTGGGAGCGCGCCAACTGGTTCGCCCGCGAAGGCCAGGAGCGCGAATACCGCTATTCCTGGAAGCGGCAGAACTGGTTCGACAACCAGCGCGAGGAGCATCTGGCGGTCCGCAACAAGGTCGGCCTGTTCGACATGACCTCGTTCGGCAAGATCCGTGTCGAGGGCCGCGATGCCCGCGCGTTTCTGCAAAGGCTCTGCGCCAACGACATGGACGTGGCGCCGGGCAAGATCGTCTACACCCAGATGCTCAACCAGCGCGGCGGCATCGAAAGCGACCTCACCGTGTCGCGGCTGTCGGAGACGGCCTACTTCCTCGTCGTGCCGGGCGCGACGCTGCAGCGTGACCTCGCCTGGCTGCGCCGGCATGTCGCCGAGGCGTTCGTCGTCATCACGGACGTAACCGCCGCCGAAAGCGTGCTCTGCCTGATGGGTCCGGATGCGCGAAAACTGATCCAGAAGGTCAGCCCCAACGACTTCTCCAACGAGAACAATCCGTTCGGCACCTTCCAGGAGATCGAAATCGGCATGGGCCTGGCCCGTGCCCACCGCGTCACCTATGTCGGCGAACTCGGCTGGGAACTCTACGTCTCGACAGATCAGGCGGCTCATGTCTTCGAGGCGATCGAGGAGGCCGGCGCGGAGGTCGGCCTGAAACTCTGCGGTCTGCACACGCTGGATTCCTGCCGCATCGAAAAGGCTTTCCGCCATTTCGGCCACGACATCACCGACGAGGACAATGTGCTGGAGGCGGGCCTCGGCTTCGCGGTGAAGATGGCGAAGGGCGATTTCATCGGCCGCGATGCCGTGCTGAAGAAGAAGGAAGCCGGGCTGAGCCGGCGGCTGGTCCAGTTCCGGCTGAAGGACCCGCAGCCGCTGCTCTTCCACAACGAGGCGATCCTGCGCGACGGCAAGATCGTCGGCCCAATCACCTCGGGCAATTACGGCCATCATCTCGGCGGCGCCGTCGGGCTTGGCTATGTGCCTTGCCAGGGCGAAAGCGAGGCGGATGTGCTGGCCTCATCCTACGAAATCGAGATCGCCGGTGAACGGTTTGCGGCCGAGGCATCGCTGAAACCGATGTATGATCCGAAGGCTGAGCGGGTGAAGATGTAGCGCGGTTCTTTTCGCTTCTCCCCGCTCTACGGGGAGAAGGTGGCCCCAAGGGCCGGATGAGGGGCGGCGCCGAGGTTGGCAAGGCCAGCGCCGCCCCTCATCTGCCTGCCGGCATCTTCTCCCCGTGAAACGGGAGAAGGACGCTACCCCCTTAAAACCGCTCCAATCTCGCCCGCACCTTCACCAAAAACGCGGCCCTCGTCGCCGGCGTCGAGGCATCCATCAAATAATGCGCCAGGAAAAACGTCTTGCAGCGTCTGGCGCACAGCGCCCGCATGCCGCGCAGCAGGGTCTTGCGGCCGGGCTGGCCGACGACGACGCTCCACCAGGTCGGCGCGCCGCAGGTGGTGATGACGCCGACCTTGGTGACATGCGTCATCAGTGACTTGATCCCGCCCTTGCCCGCCGGCAGCTTGAAGGCGATGTCGGTCGCCCAAACGCGGTCGAGCCAGCCCTTGAGCATGGCCGGCAGGCCGTACCACCAGGTCGGGTAGACAAACAGGACCGCTTCGGCCCAGGCGAGCAGCTCGAAATGCGGTTTCAGTGCCGGATCCTGTGGCGCCTGGTTGTTGTAGCTGCGCCGCTCCTCGCAGCCCATCACCGGATCGAACTTTTCCGCATAGAGGTCCAGCAGCCGCACCTCCCAGCCTCGCCGCGTCAGCACATCCACGGCGGTGTCGCGAATCCCTGCGCAAAAGCTCTCTGGCACCGGATGGCAATAGACGACAAGCACACGCATCAGAACGCATCCATGCTGGCCGCGACCTTCGTCATGAAAGCCTTGCGCGTTTCGTCGGTCGACAGGTTCATCGCGTAGTGGGCGAGGTAAGTCACCGACGCGCCGGGTTTTACGGTTGCGCGCAGCATGCGCTTGATCAGTTTGCGCGGCGGGTCACCCATCAGCACGGCGCGGAACCGGCTGCCGCCATAGGTGGTGATCGCCGCGACCTTCCTGATGTTGTGCAGCGACGGCTGCACCTTGCCTTCGACCAGCTTGAACGAAACGCCGGGCAGGAAAACGCGGTCGAAAAACCCTTTCAGGATCGCCGGAAAGCCGTAGTTCCAGACCGGATAGGCAAGCACCAGCGCATCGGCGCGCAGCAGGCGCTCGACATAAGGCGCCGCCGGATCCTCGGGGCCACGCTGGTTGTGATAGTCCAGCCTCTCCCCGCGCGTCAGCCGCGGATCGAAATCCTCGGCGTAGAGATCGCAATCATCGATCGTATGCCCCGCCGCCGTCAGCCGCTCGACGATCAACCGGTGCAGACCGGCATTGAAGCTGGTCTCGACCGGATGGGCGTAGAGGACGAGGATGTTCACGGGAGAACATTCCGAAGGTCAGCGCGAGACGCCCCCCTCTGCCCTGCCGGGCATCTCCCCCTCAAGTGGGGAGATTGGCAGCTTCTGGGCCGCACCTGTCTTTCCAGAGTTGGAGATTGGCGAAAGCGGCGAAGCAAATAATCTCCCCCCTTGAGGGGGAGATGGCCGGCAGGCCAGAGAGGGGTGCAGCGCCATACGCTGGTCATCAGCTCGCCTTTTGCAGCCCCTTGAACAAAAAAGTCCGGCCGGATCGGTAGTCGTAGTCCGGGTTTTCCCAGGCGATCATCTTGCCGGGGTTGAGCAGGCCTTGCGGATCGGTCTCGCGCTTGAAGGCGAGCTGCACGGCGTCGGTCTGCTTCATGCCGCCCTCTTCCAGCGTGTAGCGGTGCGGGTTGAAGATCGGACAGCCATTGTCCTCGTGCAGGCGGATGATCTCGTCGAGCCGCGCCTCGGTGGTGAACTTGACCAGCGGCAGGCCAAAGCAGGTGATGTTGCCATCCAGCCGCACGAATTCGAGATGCGAGAACACCTCGCCAGGGAACATCGCATCCATCTTCTCGACCAGCGCCAGCTGGTTCGGGAAAGGATAGAGCGATTGCAGATAGGTGATCGTCGGATCGACCCGCAGCGCCCTCAGCGTCGTGTGGTTCCAGGCCAGCTCATAGGCCGGCGGCAGGCCCTTTTTCTCCTCCGGCGTCGCCGTGGTGGCGTCGTAGATCACCTCGCCGCCGGCCCGGCGCGTAAAGGCCAGAAAAGCGTCCAGCCCATGCCGCGCCACCATGACGACACAGATGCTTTGCCCTTCCCTGAAAAACTTCTGGTGCCGCTTGAAATAGAGTTGCGGCACGGGTGCCGCGATCGGCGTGATCAGCTTGGTCAGAATGCCGTCCTGGCAGGCCAGCGCATTGCCATAGCGCGCCGCATCCATGAATTGGTTGAAGCCGACGATGACGTCGATCCAGTCATAGGCCGCTGTCAGCGGCATCTCGACCTCGGATATGATGCCGTTGGTGCCATAGGCATGGGTCACCTTGTGCAGGTCCTCGCCGGTGAGTTCGAGCACTTTCGGCTCGACTTCCATCGTCACCACGCGCAGCCGCAGCACATTGCCGAAATCGCGCAACCCGCCGAAGTTGATTGAGCCGACACCGCCCGAACCACCGGCGATGAAGCCGCCGATCGAGGCTGTGTTGTAGGTCGAGGGCGACAGCCTGAGCTCCTGGCCGGAATGCGCCCGCGTCGCCTTGTCGATGTCGGCCAGGATCGCGCCCGGCCCGGTCACCACGCGCCCCGGCGCGATCGACTTGATCTCGTTCATCTCGGCGAGGTTGAGCACGACCCCACCCGACAGCGGCATTGCCTGGCCGTAATTGCCGGTGCCACTGCCGCGCGGCGTCACCGGCACGCCATGACGGTGACAGACGGCCAGCACGCGGATCAGCTCGGCCTCGCTTTTCGGCGTCACGATCAAATCGCCGGTGACATGGTCGAGCTGCCGTTTCAGCACCGGGCTGTACCAGTAGAAGTCGCGGCTCTTCTGCTGGACGATGGCCGGATTGTCGTCGAGTTTTATCCCGTCGAGATCGCGTTTGAGTGCCGAAACATCCATCATTCCACCATCAGCTCGCCACCATCAGCTCGTCGAGTTCGGCATAGTCGGGCAATTGCCGGTCGATCGCGCGTCCGGCGCGCACGACGATGCGATCCGATTCGGGCCGCGACAGCAATTCCGTCCAGCTTCGACCTTTGAACAGGATGAAGTCGGCATCGCCGCCGGCGGCAAGCGTGCCGAAGCCATCGAGCCGCATCACCTTGGCCGGCGTCGCGGCGACCGCCTGCGGCCAGTCGGCGACCGGATGGTCGAAATGCAGGATGCGCGTCGCCATGCGGTAGACCTCCAGCATGTCGAGGTCGCCATAGGCATAGAAGGGATCGCGCGTGTTATCTGAGGCGACTGCGACCGGAATACACCGCGCCTTCATCTCGTGCAGCAACGTCACGCCGCGCCAGCGCGGCGTGGTGCCGTCGCTCCGTCGATCCTGCAGATAGAGATTGCACATCGGCAGCGACACGATTGCCAGCCCGGCCTTCGCCACCTTGTCCAGCGTGTCCAGCACTTCGAGATCTGGCTGCCGCGCCAGCGAGCAGCAATGGCCGACGAGGATCTTGCCCTCGAAGCCGTTCCACAGAGCTGCCTCGGCGATCTTCTTCAGCGAGATCGCGGCGACGTCGTCGGTCTCGTCGGCGTGGAAATCGAGGTCGAGCCCGTGCTTGATCGCTTGCGCGAAGACGTGGTCGAGCAGTTCCTCCAGGTCCGGCACCATATAGGTGACCACGCCCAGCACGCCCTTGGCGGCGGCCACCCGTTTGGCCAGCCTGTCGAACCATTTCCTGTCGCGCACGCCCTCGATGCCGAGCAGGCAGGCGCCCTGCAACTCGATGCGGCCGCGCCATGCCTCGCGCATCGCCTCGAACACCGGCCAGGAGATCTCCTCCTGCGGGGCGACGCTGTCGATATGCGTCCTGAGCGCCCTGGTGCCATGCGCGTAGGCCGAGCGCAGCGAGAAATCCATGCGCTTGGCGAGATCCTCGGCGCTCCAGCGGGCCACGCGGTCGGCGCCGGTGGCGTTCAAAGCGCCCATGAAAGTGCCATCGGGATTGGGCTTTCGCGGCCAGATATGGCCCTTGTCGATATGCGTGTGGCAATCGACAAAACACGGCAGCACGATACGGCCGCCAAGGTCGATGGCGCCGGCTGGTACCTTCGATGCGGCATGCGCGCCGATGCTGGAAATCTTGCTGTCGGCGACCGATATATCGGCGAGCGCAAAGCCATCGCCATCGAACGGCGCGTCAAAGCCTGACGTCAGCGAACGGTGAACGTGGGCGTTGGCGAAGTGGTATGAACCTGTGTTCGGAATCAAGGGCCTACCGCTCCTGCTTCAGCGCGCTTTCGTGCCAGCGCCGCAGAATGAGATGCGAAATCAACGACAGCACGAGGAAGATCAGGATGCCGGTGAGCGAGATCAAAAACAGCGCCGCGAAAAGCCTGGGCGCGTTCAGCCGGTAGCCGGCTTCGATGATGCGCGAGGCGAGCCCCGACGACTGGCCGGTGGCGCCGGCGACGAACTCCGCCACCACGGCGCCGATCAGCGACAGGCCGCCGGCGATCTTCAGCCCGCCGAGAAAATACGGCATCGCCGCCGGCAGCCTGAGATAGCGCAGCTGCTGCCAGCGCGTCGCGCCATTGAGCTTGAACAGGTCGCGCAGATTGCGGTCGACGGAGTTGAGGCCAAGCGTGGTGTTGGACAGGATCGGAAAGAAGGCGACGATCCAGGCGCACAGCAGGAGCTTGGTCGTCTGATTGTCGACATAGATGTTGATCAGCGGAAAGATCGCCACGATCGGCGTCACCTGCAACACGATGGCGAAAGGGAAGAACGACATCTCTACCCATTTCGACTGCGCGAACAACACCGCCAGGCCGACGCCGCCGACGACCGCGAGGAGCAGGCTGAGGAAGGTGATGCGCAAGGTGACCAGCAGCGCCGAGAACAGCAGGCCGGCATCGTTGTAGAGCGTCGACAGCACCACACCAGGGCGCGGCAGTATGTATTGGGGAATTTCGTTCCAGACGCAGATGCGGTCCCACAGCCAGATTGCCAGGATCATGATCGCCAGCGGCAGCACCCAGCGGCCGATGCGCTCGAACCGCTCCTGACGCACCCGCCGCGCTTCCTCCGGGTCAAGCTTGAGCACCCCTTCGTCAATGACCGTCATGATGCGCGCCCGCGGTTGAATTGATGGCATTGACCAGCACATCGGAGGCCTGCCGGCAAAGCGCCGCATAATCGGGCGAGGTGCGAAACACCTCATCGCGCGGATAGGCGGCCTCGATGGCAAGTTCGTCGAACACCCTGCCCGGCCGTGCCGCCATGACGACGACGCGGTTGGAGAGAAACACGCTTTCGAACACGCTGTGGGTGACGAAGACGACGGTGAAGCGCTCGTCCTGCCACAGTTCAAGCAAGTCGTTGTTGAGCTTGAAGCGGGTGATTTCATCAAGTGCGGCGAACGGCTCGTCCATCAACAGCACCCGCGGCTTGGTCACCATGGCCCGCGCGATCGACACCCGCATCTTCATGCCGCCCGACAGTTCGCGCGGCACGGCATCCTCGAAGCCGGTGAGGTGCACCCTTTCCAGCATTTCCTTCACCGCCGGCGCGGCCTTGGTGCGGGAAACGCCTTTCAGCCTGAGTGGCAGCCAGACATTGTCGAAGACGCTGGCCCAGGGCAGCAATGTCGGCTCCTGGAAGACGAAGCCGATATTGGCCCGGTCGAGCGAGCCGCCGCCGCGCCAGTCGAGCACACCTGACGTCGGCGTCGACAGGCCGGCGATCAGCCGCAGCGCCGTCGACTTGCCGCAACCGGACGGTCCGAGCAGGCTGAGGAAATCGCCTTCCCGGATCGTCAGGTCGACGTCGCTCAGCGCCGTGACGCCGTTGGAAAACACCTTGCCGACGCCACGCAACGCCAGCAAGGTCGGAGCAACATCCGAGGCTGGCGCTTGCGCCATCTTTTCCCTGGTCATGCCGGGGCCGGCCTATTTCTTCAGGTCGAGCCCGACACCCTTGTTGATGAAGGCCAGCGTGTAGGCCTTCGTGATGTCGATGCCTGCTGGCGTGACCTTGGCCTTGACCATCTTGTCGTAGAAGCTCTTGATACGTTCTTCCTTCATGGCGCCGATGCCGAGCTTCTCGGTGTCGCCGGAATCGGCAAGGCCGAACTTCTTCATCTGCTCGATCGAGAAGGCGATCTGCTCGTCGCTCATGTCAGGATTGTCTTTCTTGATCATGTCGTTGGCGGCCTTGTTGTCGCCGTAGAGATATTTGTACCAGCCCTTGGCCGAGCCATCGACGAAGCACTGGACCATCTCGGGCTTCTTGTCGATCGTGTCCTGCATCACCTCGATCGTCGTTGAATAGGTATCCCAACCGTAGTCGGCGAGCAGGAACTGGTTCGGCACGAAGCCGCCTTCCTTCTTGACCGCGAACGGCTCCGAGGTGACGTAGCCCTGCTGGATCGACTTCTTGTTGGCGAGGAAAGGAGCGGTGTTGTAGGTGTAGGGCACGCGCTTTGAAGCGTCGAAACCGAGCTCGATGACCATCCACTGGAAGAAGGTCTGCGCGCCTTCGTCACCCAATATGTACTGCTCGGCGTTCTTCAGGTCTTCCCATTTGTCGAGCCCCTCGCCCGGGTGGGACATGATGACCTGCGGATCCTTCTGGAAGTCGGCGGCCACCACGCGCATCGGAATGCCTTGCTGGACGGCATCGAAGGCCGACAGCAGATTGCCGCCCATGTAGAAATCGATCTTGCCGGCGAGCAGCATCGGCCGGCCGCTGACCTGCGGGCCGCCTGGCATGATGGTGACGTCGAGGCCGCAGGCGGCATAGGTGCCGTCCGCCACGGCCTGGTAATAGCCGCCATGTTCCGGCTCGGCGAGCCAGTTGGTGCCGAAGGTGGCTTTCTCATTCGCCGCCGCGCCCAGCGTGCTGGCCGCAAGCAGGGCCACCACCGCCACCGAAATCTTCTGTTTCAAGTACATTGACACCACCCTTTTTCGCTCCGGCGCGTCGTGCGCCGTGCTGGACACCAAAGATTCAAGAAGCAAGACACATGCCACCGGCGTCGCGCGCCGGGACCCGCCCGCCTGCACCACAGCCATCTGCAAAAGCCGGAAAGGTCGTGCTGCACCGGAGGCATCGTGCCTATTTTTTGAACGCCTGTCCACAATCGCTCCGGCAACATGCACCGCCATCTTGAGGGTGTGGCGGATCCGGTCTTAAGTGACGGTATCAGGAGATTGCCATGTTCAAGTTTCTCACCCCGAAGTCGATCAAGCCGCCCTTTGCCCGCTACAGCCACGGCGTCGAGGTGCCTGCCGGCAAGCGGCTGGTGCTGTGCTCGGGTCAGGTCGCCATCACGGCGGACGACCAGATCCCTGAAGACGCCGGCGCGCAGGCCGAACTCTGCTTCCAGAACATCGCCGCCATCCTCGGTGAGGCCGCGCTGGGGCTTGGTGATATCGTGCGCATTAACGCCTATGTCACCGACCGCGCGCATCTGCGTCCCTATATGGATGTCCGCGACCGGCTGTTTTCCAGCCCGGCGCCTGCCTCGACGCTGATGATCGTTTCCGGCTTCGCCCGGCCCGAATTCAAGGTCGAGGTCGAAGCCATCGCGGCCGGGTGAGAAGCGCCGGCTTAGCGCTACGATTCGACGGGCCGATGGTCTAAGGTCAAACTATCGGGGTTGGCGCCGCCCCTCATCCGCCTGCCGGCACCTTCTCCCCGTATAGTGACGGGGAGAAGGGTCTGCTCCAACGCTGGCGATCCCCTCTCCCCGTTCTTCACGGGGAGAGGGTAAGGGTGAGGGGCAGCGCCGACGCCAAATCAGTTCCGTCGAGGCACAAAATGAACGAGACAAAAAGACGCGTGTGGTGGGGCGATTACCGGACATCGGAATACGCCTCGATCGATCCCGAGGCGACGATAGCGGTGCTGCCGCTGGCGGCGATCGAGCAGCACGGGCCGCATCTGCCTGTGTCGACCGACACCTCGATCATGAACGGCATGCTCGACACGGTGATCGCCCGCCTGCCCGACGATCTCGACATCCGCATCCTGCCGGTCCAGGCGGTGGGCAAGTCGAACGAACACCTGCACGCGCCGGGTACATTGACCCTGCCGGCAACGACGCTGGTCGAGGCGTGGACGGAGCTTGGCCTTTCGATCGCGCGCGCCGGCGTGCGCAAGCTCATCGTCGTCAACTCGCATGGCGGCAATGAGGAGATCATGGGCATCGTCACGCGCGAATTGCGCGTGCGCGAGAATATGCTGGCGGTGAAGACCAGCTGGCAGCGCTTCGGCCGCCCGGCCGGCATGTACACCGAACTCGAGGATCGTCATGGCATTCATGGCGGCGATGTCGAGACGTCGCTGATGCTGCATTTCCGGCCCGATCTCGTCGACATGGGCAAGGCCGACAATTTCGTTTCCAATGTCGCCAAGGCCGAGCAGGAATTCTCGCTGTTGCGCCAGACAGGCACCCACGCCTTCGCCTGGATCGCTGGGGATCTCAACCCGAACGGCGTGGTCGGTGACGCCAGCATTGCAACGGCAGAGAAAGGCCGATTGACCGCGGAGCATCAGGCCGATGGGTTCATCAGCCTGCTGCGGGACGTGCGCAAGGCAAAGCTCGCGGAGTGGCTGAAGTAGCCGCCTAGCCACCATTGCGCCTTCACAAGAAGGACTCCCGCATATGAGATTTTGACAAACTTTGCCTAAATAACTCATACTAAACGGGATATGGAGGCCAATATGGCAACAATGAACGTATCATTGCCCGATCCGATGAAGGATTGGGTTGAGGCGCAAACCGAAACAGGTCGCTACGCCAACGCGAGCGACTATGTGCGCGATCTGATACGTCGGGATCAGCAGCGCAACGACAATATTGCCGCCATGCAGCGCTTTGTCGATGACGGCTTGAAGAGCGGCATCGGCAATCGATCCAGGGACACCCTTTTTACCGAGGCGGTCAAACGCGCTGAAAAGTCCCCTGGCAACGGTTAATGGGATTTCGCCTTTCTTTAGCCGCGGAAGAGGACATCATCGGTATTGCCGAGCAAGGGGTGCGCCAGTTCGGCGCTGTGCAGGCCAGACAGTATCATGACGAGTTATTCGCGATCTTCGACCTTATCGCTGCCAGTCCCCGAATGGCACGGGAGCGGCTTGAATTGTCGCCAACAATGCGTATCCATCCTTTCAAGGCCCATCTTGTCGTGTACCGGATCGAAGCCGACGGCGACGTGTTCATTGTGCGGGTACGCCACGGGCATGAAGATTGGGCATGAAGACCCTCAATAGTCATGCAACGATGTATGGGTACAGCTAGCTGTCGATCTTCAGCCCAAATGGTGTGCCTTCAAACGCATCCGCCCCGCGCCCGATCGACTGGATCGCCTCGATCATGCGGCCATTGCGCTCGAGCAACGTATCGGCCACCGCGATCAGCCGTGGATTGGGCGTTGCCGAAGGCGACAGCGCCCGCAATGTCCGGGCCAGTTCCACCTCGTCGCGTTTCGGCGCCAAAGCCGCGGTGATGATATACGCCGAAGCCGTCGAACGGCTGATGCCGGCATAACAGTGCACCACCATTGGCCTTGCCCTGTCCCAGCGGCGCGCGAAATCGAGCAGGCTGCGCACATGCTCCTCGCCCGGCATGGTCATGCCGTCCTGCGCCACCGCGATGTCGTGCATGACCAGGTGCAGGTGGTTTTCCCGGGCAATCGACGCCGGGCGTGCCACCTCGGTTCCGACGGAGAGCAGCGACAACATATGGACGGCACCAGTCCGTGCCACCGTTTCCTCGATCTTCGCCAGCGAGCAGACATGGATCATGGTTTGGACCCCTTCGATCGATCCTCGCGCCGCGCCGCCCATTCGGCAAGGGCGGATTCGAGCCTGCGCCATTCCTCCTCGCTTCCCGGCAAGCCGGCGCGCAGGACATGCGGCCGGTCGGAAAAATGCCGAAGCAGGATGCCGCTCTCGCCAAGCGCGGAAAACAGGCCGTCGGCATCGGGCAGGCTGAGATAGCGGAACAATGTGGTGCCACCCACAACAGGCGCGCCAAAGCGGCCGAACAGCGCGTCGAGCCGCGCCGCCGTATCCGCCAGCGACGCCCGCATCGCATCCTGCCAGTCGATATCGGCAAGCGCGCGGATGCCGTATTCCAACGCCGGGCCGGGGACGGCCCACGGCCCGAATTGTGTCTCCAGCCGCTCGACAGTCGGCGCATCGGCAAGCGCGAACCCAAGCCGCAACCCCGCCAGGCCAAAGAACTTTCCGAATGAACGCAACACGACGATGCCGCCCTGGGCGACGTCGCCGGCGAGACTGTGCTCGCGCGGGCCGACATCCATGAACGCCTCGTCGACGACCAGCAGCGCGCCCTTGGCGCGAAGTCCGGCGGCCAGCGTCAGCAGCCGGTCACGTTCGATGACGCGCCCATCCGGATTGTTCGGATTGACGATGATGGCGAGATCGGCGTCGACAAGCGTCGCGAAATCGCCGACCTCGGCCACCTCGTGCCCGGCAATCGCCGCGGCTCGCGCATGTTCGGCATAGGTCGGCCCCAGCACCAATGCCTTGCCGGGCCGCACCAGCGATGCCACGCGCGGCAGCAGAATCTGCGTGCCTGGCGCCGCCACGACGTTGTCTGGGGAAGGCGCGCCATAGGTGCTGGCCGCGATCTCTATTAGCTCAACGCTGCGCGCGGCCTCCGGCAATCGCCACAGGGAGGTGGCGGGCAGGTCGAAAAGCGGGTAGGAGTGCGGATTGATACCGGTCGAGAGGTCGACGAAAGGCAGCACGGCATTGGGGAAAAGCGCCCTTGCCCGGCCAAGACTTCCCCCATGGTCCACCGCTCCTTCAAGAAGCTTCATGTCAGTCCTGATCGCTTTCCTGTCATTGGCCGTCGAACTCGTCCTGGGTTATCCAGACTGGCTGTTTCGCGCCATCGGCCATCCCGTAACATGGTTCGGCAGGCTGATATCCTTTCTCGATGCGAGGCTCAACCGCGCCACTGATCCCGACGCGCTGCGTCGCCAACGTGGTGTCCAGGCGCTTCTGGTCATCGTGCTGGTGCCGGCGGTGATTGGTCTTTGCCTACAGCTTGTCCTGCTCTGGTTTGTCCCCCTGGGATTGATCATTGCCGTCCTTCTGGCGACATCGCTTCTGTCGCAGAAGAGCCTCTATGAACATGTCGAAGCCGTCGCCGACGCGCTCGACAGTGGCGGCCTCGACATGGGCCGGGCCGCCGTGTCGCGGATCGTTGGCCGCGATCCCGAAACGCTGGACCGCGCCGGCGTCTGCCGCGCGGCGATCGAGAGCCTGGCGGAGAATTTCTCCGACGGCATCGTCGCCCCTGCCTTCTGGACCGGTGTCGGTGGCCTTGCTGGCGGTGCTGCCTACAAAGCCGCCAACACCGCCGATTCGATGATCGGCCACCGCACCCCGCGCCATGAGGCGTTCGGCTGGGCCGCCGCGCGCTTCGACGATTGGATCAACCTGCCCGCCTCGCGGCTGACGGCGCTGCTGATCGTGCTGGCGGCTTTCCTTGTCAAGGGAGCCGATCCCCGTGGCGCCCAGCAAGCGGTGTGGCGCGACGCGAGAAAGCACCGGTCGCCCAATGCCGGCTGGCCGGAAGCCGCCATGGCCGGCGCGCTCGGTCTGGCACTGGCCGGACCGCGCAGCTACGGGGGCATCGTGGTTGACGACGTTTTCATGGGTGAAGGTGGCCGCCGCGACGTCGACAGCGGCGACATCAGGCAGGCACTGAAACTCTACCGCGTCGCCGATTATCTGCTGATTGCGCTGTTCGCAGTGATCTCGGGGATCGTCCTCGTCGCATAAACGACCGAGAAACCCGACCTACCAAGTGACACGAACTTCTTTCGCGGTTGGATCGGCTGCCCCGCCAAACCTCTTGATCGCGTACCCACCAACGGCTGCAAGAGTAGATTTCAATACGGGTTCGATCACAACAAAAAGTCGTTCAGCATCCGGTCCGTACATGTAGAGCACGCACTTGCCCCCGCCAAATTCATCCCCATCGAACTCGCCGACCGAAGCACTCCCGACGACTTGCTCCAGCCGATTCTCCAACTCGAGAATCGATGCGCGTTCATGCGGCGTTCCAAATTCACCGTCATTGAGAAGAAGATAGACAATTACCGCTTGTTCCAAAGACAACCCTCAACTTGCCAATTGATCAGAACTCGATCCCTTGCTGCGCTTTCACGCCTGCCGAAAAATGGTGTTTTGTTACACCCATCTCGGTGACAAGATCAGCGGCCTCGACCAAGGCCGGCTTGGCGTTGCGGCCGGTGACGACAACATGCAGGCCCTCGCGGCGGGCCTTGAGCGCACCCACCACCTTGTCGAGATCGAGATAGTCGTAGCGCAGCGCGATGTTGAGTTCATCGAGCACGACGAGGCTGATCGAGGGATCGTCGATCAATTCCAGCGCCTTGGCCCAGGCGGCCTCGGCGGCCGCGATGTCGCGCTTCAGATCCTGCGTCTCCCAGGTAAAACCCTCGCCCATCGCATGCCAGACGACGCGGTCGCCGAAGGCGGCGAAAGCGTCCTTCTCGCCGGTGTGCCATTTGCCCTTGATGAACTGGACGACGCCGACCCGCTTGCCGTAGCCGAGCATGCGCAGCGCGAGACCGAAGGCAGCCGTGGTCTTGCCCTTGCCGGGGCCGGTGTTGACGATGAGCAGACCTTTCTCGATCGTCTTGCCCGCCACCTCGGCGTCCTGCACGGCCTTGCGCTTGGCCATCTTGGCGCGATGGCGTTCTTCATCCCGATCTTTCGCGTCCTTGTCGTCGATTTCAGTCATTTCATTTCACCTTGAGCGGCAGCCCCGCCACCATCAGCAGCACCGTATCGGCGACCGCGGCGACCCGCTGGTTGAGCCGGCCGGCGTCGTCGCGAAACCGCCGCGCCAGCGCATTGTCGGGCACGATGCCTTGGCCGACCTCGTTCGACACCACGAACCACGGCCCGCGCGGCCGTGACAGCACGTCCGCCAACCGTCGGCAAACCGCGTCGACGTCGTGATCGGCCAGCATGTGATTGGTCAGCCACAGCGTCAGGCAGTCGACAAGCACCGGCTGACCGTCCGGCAACGCCTCCAGCGCTTCGGCAAGCTCGAGCGGCGCGTCGATGGTCTGCCAGCCCTCGCCGCGCCGCGAGCGGTGCAGCGCGATGCGCTCATGCATCTCGTCATCGTAAGCTTGCGCGGTGGCGATATAGGCCCATGGCGAGGACAATGCCGCCACCAGGGTTTCGGCGTGGGGGGGGGGGGGGGGGGGGGGG
>NZ_JAIUIN010000015.1:0-123518 GCF_020165665.1 Mesorhizobium sp. BH1-1-4 | reverse complement strand
AACGCGCGGGGCGTCATAACGACCGCCGGTGACAATGCGGACGGCATTTTCGCTCAATCGGTCGGCGGCGGCGGCGGCTTCGGCGGCTCGATGACAAACGCGTCCGCGGGCGACGGATCCTACTCGCTTCAGGTCGGCGTGAACGGCGGGTTCGGCGGCAAAGGCGGCTATGTCGAAGTGCTGGTCGCAGGCGACATCCATACAACAGGCGCTCTGGCGCATGGCGTGGTTGCGCAATCCGTCGGCGGCGGTGGCGGAATGGGCGCGGATGCGTCCGGCAAAGCCGCGGTGTCGCTTGGCGTTGGCGGGCTCGGCGGAGCCGGCGGCGACGGCGGCAACGTCTATGTGGAGCGCACCGGGACGATCGTCACCGAGGGCACGGATTCGATCGCCATCGTCGCGCAATCCGTGGGCGGCGGTGGCGGCATCGGCGGAACCAGTTTCGGCAGGTTCGCGACCAGTGACGACGGCGACGGCCCCGATGGGTTGACCTTGGAAATGCTGGACGGCTCAAAAGGCGTCGGAGGCACCGTCACCGTTATCCAGACCGGGGAGATCGAAACCTCGGGGCTGCGCTCGCATGGCATTGTCGCCCAGGCGGTGGGCGGCGGCGGCGGCATCGCCGGCGGCCTGAACAAGGGCGCCGGCTCGGCCGGCGGTATTGGCGATGCCAATGCCGCCGCCGCGACGGCGAACAGCCAGATCGCTGTCCTTGGCGCGGAGAGCTATGCGCTGTTCGGTCAGAGCGCGACCGGCCAAGGCAATTCCAGTGCTGTTACCCTGACCGCGGAGTCGAACCTGTTCGCACAAGGCGCGGATTCGGTGGCTGTCTATGGCGAAAGCACGGCCAAGGGCGCCAAGGGCAACATCACCATCAATCTCAATGGGCAGTATACGATCGGTGGCGCCGGAACGGGTGTCGCGGCGATGCTGGTCGGTGGGGCCAACAACACGCTGACCAATCACAGCCTGCTCTATGCAATGGGCGCGAATCCGACATTCGACATCCAGGCATCGCAGCTCCAGGCATTTCAAGCCTTCCTGCTGGCGCCAGGCCCGGTGGTGCCGACAAACGCGATCCTGGAATCGCTGCTGGACGATTTCAGCCCGCTCGCCATCACCGGCACGTCGGGCGATGATCATGTCAAGAATTCGCCGACGGCCGACACGCTCGGGCGCGTCATCGGCAATATCGATCTGGGCGGCGGCAACAACAGCTTTGAAAACTTCGCCGACTCCTCGATGGTCGCTCTCAAGACCATCGATCTCGGTGGCGGGCTGTTCACCAATGACGGGCTTTATACCAACCAGGGCATCGGCGTGGTTGCCAAAGTCGATGTCGGAGGCGGTTTCACGCAGGACGCCAGCGGCAATTTCGTCACCGATATCGATCTCAACAACCAGATCACGGATGCCGTGGCACTGACGGGGCCTGGCGATTTCGACGGCACGGCGCCTCTCAACTTCCTGTCCATCGACAAGCTGTTTACCGCCTATACGCTGGCACAGGGCTCGGCGATGACCGACTCCGGTATAACCGCGACGACCTTGCATCCGGCGGCGGGTTTCAATTTCATTTTCCAGGTCGAAAACGGCACCGATCTGGTGCTGACCACCGACAATGACACATTCCTGGAACTCGCGCAGGATCCGCAGTCCGGCGTCAACGATCCGGGCGTGTTCCAATTGGCGCAATATCTCGATGACATCGAGGCGGCGTCCACGCCGGACAACCCGATGGCGCGCCTGATCAATCTGGTTCGTTTCCTGCCAAGCAAAGCCGAGATCGGCGCGGCGTTGACGCGGCTGACGCCGCACTATGCCGTGCATACGTTCGACATGGTCAACCGCGAAACCGACATCATGCTGGAAACGGCGCGCGAATGCACCGGCGTTCCCGCCTACAAAAACCCCGACGGCCGTTGCGTCTGGGCAACGATCAGCCCGCAGGCCGAATACACCCGCGATGCGGGTGCCGGGACCACGACCCGCGACGACGTGCTGAAGACGATGTCGCTCGGCGGCATCGGCGAGGTCGGCCAGAACTGGTCGCTTGGCGGCACGATCGGCCGCACGGAGTTTGATTCCAGGATCGGCTTCAACGGCGAGCAACTGTCGCAAACCAGCGGCGAAGCCTGGCAGGCTTACGCGCTGGCGAAGTACGCCGACAAGAACTACTTCGTCGATTTCGCGCTCGGCGGCGGGACCGGTTCGTTCAAGGGCGAACGCGATACCCATATCGATCCGGCGTTCTTCGTTCCCGGCGAAACGCTGGAAGGCGTCTATCTGGACGAGGAAATGCTGCCCGGGATCGGTAACAGCGTCACCTACACGCAGAAGACCGCGCAGTTCGGCGGCTCGGCGCGGCTTGGCTTCACGCAACAGATGGGCGCGTTCTACCTGCAGCCGACCTTGCAATTCGACGCGCGCTGGCTGCGTGTTTCCGGCAAGGAAGAAGGGTCGGTTGCCGGTTTCAACTTCGACGGATCGGCAAACACCTTCTATGCGGCGACGCCGGCGCTCGAAATCGGAACCGACATCCCACTCAGCGACATTGCCAGCATCCGCCTCTATGGAAAGGCCGGGGTGGAGTTTTCCACCAAGGAGTGGGAAATCGAAGGTCGCTTCGCCGCGGCTGAGAATCTGCCCGGCAACCCGGCATTGCACTTGACGGAAGCGATCGATTCGCCGCTCTATCGGGTCGGCGCCGGCCTCGAGCTGAATGGCGTCAATGGCGTCGGCATGTCCGTCAGGTATAATGGCGCCTTCGGCGAAACAGTGAAACAGAACGCAGTCAGCGCGTCTCTCAAGGTCAGTTTCTAGCTGGCTCGGGGCGGTGCCGGGCGGGAGGGTCTTGATGAGGAAGTACGCGTATTTCGCAGCAGTGCTGGGTGTGGCCTGTATCGCAGGCCTGCCGGCCATGGCGGCGCAAACCAAAGGCGACAAAGTGGCGGCAACGCCGCCCGCCGCGGCTGACGCGCCGCAACTGCCCGGTGGTGCCTCGGCATTGTCGGAAACCCATGGCGACTGGACCGTCAATTGCCAGATAGCGGGCACCAACAAGGTCTGCAGCCTGTCGCATCAGCAGTTCAACAAGCAAAACAACCAGCGGCTTCTGGCGATCGAGCTGTCGAGTAAGACTGGCGAGGATGCGACCGGAACGCTTGCCTTGCCGTTCGGTCTGGCGCTCGCCAAGGGCGTCACCCTGACCATAGACGACCAGAAGCTCGACGGCAGCCTGCCGTTCAACACCTGCCAGGTGGTCGGCTGCCTGGTGCCGGTGGCGTTCGATGCCAATGTCACGCCGCTGCTCAAGAACGGCACCACGCTCAAGATCGACGCGGTCGCGGCCGATACGGGCCAAGTCGTAAGTTTTTCCATTCCGCTCAATGGCTTTGGCGGGGCGCTTGCCCGCACGGCGGAGCTTTTGGCCAACTGACGGCTGGGTCGACCGTGGTGCGGCTAGAGCGGTTCAGCGTTTGATAGAATCGCCGAACCGCTCTAACTCTTTGTTCCCAAGCAATTCCCAAGGGGAAGCGCTACGCGCTTCTCCCGGGAAAACCGCTGCACATTTTCCTGGAATTGCTCTAGCAAGGGTATTGGCGGCAGGGGGCTGCCGCCAATACACTTCAAACGACGATCGTTTTCAACCGCTCGGCGATGAGCGCGGCTAGCCGCGTCGCCACCTCGTCCTTGGTCATTTCAGGCCATTCCTCGACGCCCGCCTTCGATACGATCCGCACCCGGTTGCGATCGCCGCCCATCACGCCTGAAGGGCCGATGCCGCTTTCGTGCGACACGTCGTTGGCGACGATGAAATCGGCGCCTTTCTTGCTGAGCTTGGCCTCGGCGTTGCGCAGGAGATCCTGGGTCTCGGCGGCGAAGCCGACGACCAGGCCTGGTCGCTGCTCGTGGTGGCCGACGCCAGCCAGGATGTCGGGGTTCTCGACCATGCGCAGCACCGGCGGACCTTCGCCCGCCACCTTCTTGATCTTCTCGCCGGCGGAATTCTCGGTTCGCCAGTCGGCAACGGCGGCGACGAACACCGCGGCGTCGGCGGGCAGAAGCTGTTCAACGGCCTCGCGCATCTCCTGCGCCCGTCCGACATGGATGGTCTTCACCCCGGCCGGGTCGGCGATGGTGACGGGACCGGAGACGAGGCGCACATCGGCGCCGAGCCTTGCCAGTGCGGCGGCAATGGCGTGGCCCTGCTTGCCCGACGAGCGGTTGGCGATATAGCGCACGGGATCGATCGGCTCGTGCGTCGGGCCTGACGTGACGATGATCTTGCGTCCCGCCAGCGGCCTGGGGCCGGCATCGAGCAGCGCCTCGACGGCGGCGACGATTTCCAGCGGCTCGGCCATGCGGCCTTCGCCGGCCTGGTTGCTCTCGGCCATCTCACCCCTGGCGGGGCCGACGAAGCTGATGCCGTCCTTGCCGAGGGTCGCGCGGTTGCGGCGGGTGGCGGGGTGCGACCACATTTTCGGGTTCATCGCCGGGGCCATCAGCACCGGCTTGTCGGTGGCGAGGAGTACGGTCGAAGCCAGATCGTTGGCATGGCCATTGGCGAGCTTGGCCATCAGGTCGGCGGTAGCCGGCGCCACCACCAGCAGGTCCGCCTCGCGCGACAGCCTGATATGGCCGACATCGTGTTCATCATTGCGATCGAACAGGTCGGTGAAGACATGGTCGGCGGACAGCGCGCCGACCGACAGCGTGGTGACGAATTCCTGGGCTGCGGCAGTCATCACCACTCGCACAGCCGCACCACGCTCGCGCAGCCTTCGGATCAGGTCGAGCGCCTTGTAGGCAGCGATGCCGCCGCCGATGATGAGCAGGATGCGCTTGCCGGAGAGGGTCATGCAGCTTCCCAAGGATTAACTATGTTGATGCCGCAATCGGCAAAATCGGCAACATTTCTGGTAACAACCGTAAAACCGTGTGACCGCGCAACCGAGGCGATCTGGGCGTCGAATTCATGGATGGGGTGTCCCAGAAATCGCCTTTTCGAAACAATCTCCGCATAGATTTCTGCTTCTCGGTCACCGAATGCGAGCACCGGAGTCTTGAGCCAGATGGCAAAGAAGGCCCCGATTACATCGCCCAGCGCAGCCTTGCGTTTTCCACCGGGCATAGACGCAAGTCCCAAAAGCAGTTCTGCCTTGGTCATCGCCGTGAGGTATGAATGGATCGAAAACGAACTGTCCATCCAGGCAGCCACTCCTGCATCGGGTATTGGTTTGAAAATTTCCGAAATGACATTCGTATCCAGCACGAACATGGTCAGTCGAATTTCGGTGGCTCGCGCGCAGGACCGCGCTCGGGCAAGTGGATATCGAAACCACCATGGGGTTCCACCAACCTACGAATTACAGCGTAAAGCGACTCGCCTCGATCACTCTGGTCGGAGCCTTCTGAAAGAACGCTGGTGGCAAGAATACTACGAACCTCCTCCTCCATAGACACTCCCCTGACCGCAGCTCGCTGCCGCAATCTCTGCTTCACCCTGTCATCGAGATTGCGGACTGTTATCGTGCTCATAAGATCGCTCCTGTGTCCTAAATCTAGGCCACCGGTAAAATGATTGCAATGACAGCACCGCTGTCATTGCAATCGCTCAGAGCAGCTTCCAGGCGATATAGACCAGCGTCAGCGCGATCACCCACAGCGCGACGCGGCCGGATCGGCTGTAGCGGGCCTCGGCCTTGCCGATGGCGCGGGCGGTGGTCTCGTCGAAGCGCAGCCCGTGCTCGGCCATCAGGTCGATCTCGCGCGACAGCCGGTCGGTTCGTGCGGCCAGTTCGGGCGCCTGGCGGGCCAGGGTCAGCAGCGCCTTGGCGCCGTCGCGCGCATCGATCATCATGCCGCGCGGTCCGAGGTTGCCGGCGATCCAGCCGCCGACCACCGGTTCGGCCGTCTTCCACATGTTGAAGGCGGGATCGAGTGTGCGCGCCACGCCCTCGACCACCACCATGGTCTTCTGCAGCAGGATCAGTTCGGGCCGCGTCGCCATGTCGAAGAGCTCGGTCACCTCGAACAGCAGCGTCAAGAGCTTGGCCATTGAGATGGTTTCGGCCGGTTGGCCGTGGATCGGCTCGCCGATCGCCCGGATCGCCTGGGCGAAAGCCGCGACATTGTGTTGGCGCGGGACATAGCCGGCCTCGAAATGCACCTCGGCGACGCGCAGATAGTCTCGCTGGATGAACCCATAGAGGATCTCGGCGAGGAAGCGGCGCTCCTTCTTGCCCAGCCTGCCGGCAATGCCGAGATCGACGGCGACGATGGTGCCGTTGGCCTCGACGAACAAATTGCCCGGATGCATGTCGGCGTGGAAGAAGCCGTCGCGCAGCGTATGGCGCAGGAACGACTGGATGAGGTTGGCGGCGATCGCCTTGAGGTCGTGGCCGGCGGCTTCGAGGCCGGCGATGTTGTTCATCTTGACGCCATCGACCCATTCCATGGTCAGCACGTCGCGGCCGGTGCGCTCCCAGTCGACGGAGGGCACGCGGAAGCCGGGATCGTCCCTGGTGTTCTCGCCAAGTTCGGAGAGTGCGGCCGCCTCGAGGCGCAGGTCCATTTCGATCTTGGTGGTCTGGGCCAGCGTCTCGGTCACCTCGACCGGCCGCAGCCGGCGCGAGGAGGGGATGTATTTTTCCTGCAGGCGGGCGGCGAGGAAATAGCTCTCCAGGTCCTGGAAGAAGCGGCGGCGCACGCCCGGCCGGATGACCTTCACCGCGACCTTGGTCGCGGCGCCGTCATGGAGGGTTTCGGCGACGTGGACCTGAGCGATGGAGGCGGCGGCGACCGGGTCGCCGAACTCGGCATAGAGATCGCCGACCTTGCGCCCGAGCGAGGCTTCGATCGCCGCGACGGCCTCGGCCTTGGGGAAGGTGTGCATCTTGTCCTGCAGCATGGCGAGATCGAGCGCCATGTCGTTGCCGACGACATCGGGCCGCGTCGCCAGGAACTGGCCAAGCTTGACGTAGGACGGGCCGAGCCGGACCACCGCCTTGGCCAGCCGGTCGCTGCGCTCATAAGCGAGCGCGCGGCGACGGGTGAAGAGCCGCGCCAGCCGCCAGCCGAATTTCGGCAGGCCGGACAGTTCCTCGCCGGGCAAGGCGGCAACGACGCCCTCGCGCACCAGCACCCAACCGGCCCGTACCAACCGGAACCCAGCGCTGAGGGTGCTCATGGCCGCGTCCGCCCCGCCGGTTCATCGAACTGGCACAAGGTATATCGCATGTCGGAGATGGACGACGGCTTCAAAGCTTCCAGCCCGAATGCAGGGCCGCTATGCCGCCGGAATAATTGCGGAAGGAGACGCGGTCGAAGCCGGCGCGGGAAATCATCGCGGCGAAGTTTTGCTGATTGGGGAATTTCGCGATCGATTCGACCAGATAGGAATAGGGCTCGCCGTCGCCGGTGACCATCTTGCCGATCCTGGGGATGGCATTGAACGACCATGATTCATAAGCCTTGTCGAGCATCGGCATCTCGACCTCGGAAAACTCCAGGCACAGGAGCCGACCGCCGGGCTTCAGCACGCGAAGCGCTTCAGCCAAAGCAACTTCGATGCGCGGGACATTGCGAATGCCGAAAGCGATGGTGTAGGCGTCGAAACTGGCGTCAGGGAAGGGCAGCTCCTCGGCATTGGCCTCGACGAAATCGGTGTTGGCGGACAATCCCTTCTTTTCGGCCCGGTCGCGGCCGACGGCGAGCATCGAGCCATTAATGTCGAGCACGGTGGCATGGGCATGGCCATGGCTGGCATCGACGATGCGGAAGGCGATGTCGCCGGTCCCGCCGGCCACGTCCAGGACCTTCCAGCCCGCGCGCTTGGGCGGATTGAGCCAGGCGACCATGGCATCTTTCCACAGCCGGTGCAGGCCAGCCGACATCAGGTCGTTCATCAGGTCGTAGCGGTTGGCGACCTTGTGGAAAACATCGTTGACCAGAGACTGCTTCTCGCCTTCCCCTACACGCTTGAAACCATAGGAGGTTTCCATGCCGCCGGCGGCCGTGGTTCTCTCAACTGACATTTTTTTGATCCGTCATAAAACCGGCGGGACCATAGCCGATCGATGGTGCGGGCGCTATTGTTTAAGGCGCGGTGTTCGGCCGCGCTTCCAGGTGGCGGGTTTTCAAGACCTGGACTGACCGACGGGATGTTTGAATGCCTTTGAAAGCGGAATTGCACTGCCACATTGAAGGGGCAGCGGCGCCCGATCTCGTCATCCGCCAGGCGCAGAAATACGGCAAGGACACCTCACCCTATATCCAGAACGGTTCCTTCGTCTGGCACGACTTCACCTCCTTTCTCGCGGCCTACGACTTTTCCGCCGACCTGTTCCGGACGGAGGAGGATTATGCGCGGCTGGCCGACCACTATCTGACCAGCCTGGCCCGCGACGGAGCGATCTACTCCGAGGTGTTCACGTCGCCGGACCACGCGGCGAAGGCCGGGCTATCGCCCAAGGCCTACACCGACGCGCTCGGCGAGGGCATACTGCGCGCCAAGGCCAAGACCGGCATCGAGGGGCGCATGATCGTCACCGGCGTGCGTCATGTCGGTGTCGAGTCGATCGAACAGGCGGCGCGTTTCGCCGCGCGCTGCGGGCACCCGCTGGTCACCGGTTTCGGCGTCGCCGGCGACGAGCGCATGGGTGACATGGAAGACTATGTCAGGGCTTTCGAGATCGCGCGCGAGGCGGGGCTCGGCATCACCATCCATGCCGGCGAACTGACGGGCTGGGAGACCGTCCAGGCGGCTCTCGACCACATCCGTCCGTCGCGCATCGGCCATGGCGTGCGCGCCATCGAAAACCCCGACCTTGTCCGGCGCATCGCCGACGAGGGCGTCGTGCTGGAGTGCTGCCCCGGTTCCAACATCGCGCTCAAGGTGTTCGACAGTTTCGCCGATCATCCGTTCCCGGCCCTGCGGGCCGCCGGCTGCAAGGTGACGCTCAACTCCGACGATCCGCCTTATTTCTGGACCTCGCTGAAGCGTGAATACGATATCGCCGCGGAGCATTTCGCGATGAATGAGAAGGCGCTCGCAGCGGTCACCAGGACGGCTATCGAGGCGGCTTTCGTCGATAGGAAGACCAAGACGGCACTTCTTGCCCGGCTGAATGGTGCCTCTCGCTGATTTCGGCGAAATCTGTGGTCCGGTGAAGCCAGGCGGTTCCTTGCCTGGCGCATAATCGCTAGGGTCTCCCGAGCTGCCTGCCGCGCACGCGCGCATCGGGCGACACCGCATCAGGAGAGAACATCATGAAGGGCGTCACCGTCGTCGACCATCCGCTTGTCCAGCACAAGCTGACCATCATGCGCAAGAAGGAGACGTCGACGGCAGGTTTCCGGCGGCTGCTGCGCGAGATATCGCTGCTGCTCGGCTACGAGGTCACCCGCAATCTCGAACTGACGACGACGACGATCGAAACGCCGATGGAAACCATGGAGGCGCCGACGCTCGAGGGCAAGAAGCTGGTCTTCGCCTCGGTGCTGCGCGCCGGCAACGGCCTGCTCGAAGGCCTGCTCGACCTGGTGCCGGCGGCCCGCGTCGCCCATGTCGGGCTCTACCGCGACCATGAAACGCTGGAAGCGGTCGAGTATTTCTTCAAGGCGCCGAGTGATCTGCACGACCGGCTGGTCATCGTCGTCGACCCGATGCTGGCGACCGCCAATTCGGCGATCGCGGCGATCGACAAGCTGAAAGAGCGCGGCGCCACCAACATCCGCTTCCTGTGCCTGCTGGCCGCGCCCGAAGGCATCGAGCGCTTCACCAAGGCGCATCCCGACGTCCCGGTCTTCACCGCGTCGATCGATCGCCAGCTCAATGAGAAGGGCTACATCATGCCCGGCCTCGGCGATGCCGGCGACCGCATGTACGGGACGAAGTAGCACCAGGCAAAGCTGCCTGGCACGATTTACCAAGCGTTTACGCAAAGACATGGTTTTGGCGCGCATTAAAGCGGCAAACACCATCCAGCGCTAATGAATCGGCTCTCTTCCCGAAAATCACTTCCGATTTTCGGAGTCATGCGCCGAGGCCGATCCATGCTGCGCAAGCTTCTTGTTCTCAGCGTCTTTGCCGGTGCATCGGCGTCGATCCCGGTCGTCTACCAGTCGAATCCGCGAATATTCGAAAACCTGCTGAAATCGGCGGTGACGGCCAAGCCGCAAGCCGAGGCACAGCCCGAGGTCAGCCTGGCCTCCGTTCCCGACAAGCCGGTGGCGCCGCTGCCGACCGGGCGCAAGGTCGTGGTCGCGGCGGACGGGCGTGGGCACTTCTCGTCCACCTTCAAGCTCAACGGCCGTCAGGTCGACGGCATGATCGACACCGGCGCGACGCTGGTGGCGGTCAACACCTCGACGGCGCGCCGGATCGGGCTGTCGCTCAATCCCTCCGATTTCAGCCATGAGGTCAACACCGCCAACGGCACCATCAAGGCAGCCGTGGTGACGATCGACCGCCTGCAGATCGGCAGCATAAGCGTCGAGGGCGTGCAGGCGATCGTGCTCGACGACAAGGCACTGCGCACCAATCTGATCGGCATGAGTTTTCTCAACCGGCTCGGCAAATACCAGGCCGAGAACGGCACATTGCTGCTGGTCCAGTAGGATGCCGCTGGCGCGGTTCAGTGTTAGATAGAATCGCTGATCCGCTCCAGCTCTTAGTTTCACGCAATTCCGGACGGAAAACCGTTACACACTTTTCCTGGAATTGCTCTAGCCCCGCGGCAGAATCCGGCGGATGACCGACTTGTCGGCGGCCGGCTTCGACGCACCGATCGCATAGGCTGAAAGCACGGTTGCGGCGGCTGCCTCCGCATGGGATGGCGAGCGCGAATGGATCAACGCCAGCGCATCGCCGGCGTTTACTTCCGCGCCTATGGGCAGCAGCCTGGTGATACCGACCGAGGGATCGATCTTGTCATCGGGCCGGGTGCGCCCGCCGCCCAGGCCGACCACGGCGAGGCCGATGTCGCGGGTGGCGATGCCAGTGACGAAACCCTGCGAAGTCGCCTTGACCGCGAATTCCGTTGCCGCCTCGGGCAGGTATTTCTCCGGCTTTTCGATGAAGTCCGCCGGGCCGCCGAGCACGGTCACCATGCGCGCGAAGGTGGCGGCGGCGCGGCCGCTGGCCAGCGTCTCGGTGGCGCGGCGCATGCCGTCCTGGTTGGACGATACCAGCCCCGCCGACTGGAGCATTTCGGCGGCAAGCGCCAGCGTCACGTCCTCCAGCCGCCGGTCACGCAAGCGGCCGGTCAGGAAATCGACGGCATTGCGCACCTCCACCGCATTGCCGGCGGCCGAGGCCAGCGGTTCGTTCATGCCGGTGATCAGCGCCGAGACCTTCAGCCCCGCACCGCTGGCGACCTCGACCAGGCTGTTGGCGAGCGCGGTCGCGTCGCGGGATTTCTCCATGAAGGCGCCGTTGCCGACCTTGACGTCGAGCACCAGCGATTGGAGGCCCGCCGCGAGCTTCTTCGACAGGATCGATGCGGTGATCAGCGGCACCGATTCCACGGTTCCGGTCACGTCGCGGATGGCGTAGAGCCGGCGATCGGCAGGCGCCAGATCGGCGGTCTGGCCGATGATGGCGCAGCCGGTTTCCAGCACCGCCTTGCGGAACAGCGCGATGTCGGGCTGGCTGGTATAGCCGGGAATGGCATCCATCTTGTCCAGCGTGCCGCCGGTATGGCCGAGACCGCGTCCCGAGATCATCGGCACATAGGCGCCGCAGGCGGCGACGATCGGCGCCAGCATCAGCGAGACATTGTCGCCGACACCGCCCGTCGAATGCTTGTCGGTGACGGGGCCTGGCAAATCCGACCAGTCGAGCACGTCGCCGGAATCGCGCATGGCAAGCGTCATCGCCACCGACTCGTCGCGGGTCATGCCGTTGAAGAACACCGCCATGGCGAAGGCCGCGACCTGGCCGTCAGTCACGGTGCCCGACGTCACGCCGTCGATGAAGGCGGCGATCTCGTGAGGCGCCAGCCTGTGGCCGTCGCGCTTGTGACGGATGATTTCCTGGGGAAGCATCAGCTCTCCAGCAGCCCGTCACGGAACACGCGCTGCAGCACCGTCGCCAGCCGCGATCCGCCAACCGGCGCCATGTCCTTGGTTTCCTGGTGCGAAAGCTCGGCTCCGGTCATGCCCGCGGCCAAATTGGTGATGATCGAGCAGGCGGCGACGCGCAGGCCGAGGAAGCGGGCGAGAATGACCTCCGGCACGGTCGACATGCCGACGGCGTCGGCGCCCATGATGCGCGCCATCCGGATCTCGGCCGGCGTCTCGAAGCAGGGGCCCGAGAACCACATATAGACGCCCTTGTGCAGCACCGTGCCGGTCGCCTTCGCCGCGCTTTCGATCGCCTGGCGGATGCCGGCATCATAGGCTTCGGTCAGGCCGACGAAACGGCGGTCGCTCGGCTCGCCGATCAGCGGATTGGTGCCGGAGAAGTTGATATGATCGGTGAGCAGCATCACCGAGCCCGGCGGCATGTCCGGATCGACCGAGCCGGCGGCGTTGGTGAGGATCAGTTTCCTGATGCCGATGCCGGCAAGTACTTCCAGCACCGGCCGCATCGCGGCCGCATTGCCATGCTCATAATAGTGGGCACGGCCTGACAACATCAGCACCGGGGTGCCGGCAAACAGCCCGGCGACCACTTCGCCGGCATGGCCGCTGACGCCGCTCCTGGGAAAGCCGGGGAGGTCGGCATAGGAGACACGGATCGGATTCTCGATCCGGTCGACCAGGCCGCCCAGGCCCGAACCCAGAACCAGCGCGGTCGACGGCGCGAGGCCGTCCAGTCTTTCGATAAGGTGGTCGACCGTTTTTTGCGTCATGGCAGCGAGCTTTTCATTTCAGGATGTCGCCCCGGAAGCCGTAAGGCAGCATGTCGCCCATGGTCACGATTTCGGCCACGCCCGAGGCGTCACAGAGATAGAGCTTGGTTTCCGGGCGGCAGAACTCGGCCAGCCGCTGGCGGCAGCCGCCGCAAGGCGAGCATTTTGCCATGCGTTCGGCAAGGACGGCGATTTCGACGATCTTGCCGCCGCCGCCCATGATGTAGTGGCCAAGCGCGGTGGTCTCGGCGCACCAGCCCTCCGGATAGGAGGCGACCTCGATGTTGGCGCCGGTGAAGATGCGTCCGTCCTCGGTGCGCAAGGCAGCGCCCACCGGGAATTTGGAATAGGGGGCATAGGCCTTGGCCATGGCGGCCTTGGCCGCTTCGAACAGATCATGCGACATTCAGTTGTTCTCTCCGATGATCGTGTCCAAAACCCGGCCTGTCGCGTGTTGCCTAGCGTTCCTTGACGTAGGGCACGCCGCCGGCGCGTGGCGGGATGGCCTTGCCGATGAAGCCGGCGAGCAGGATGACGGTGAGGATGTAGGGCAGCGCCTGCATGAACTGCACCGACACCTTGCCGACAATGGGCAGCGGTGTCCCCTGCAGGCGGATCGAAGCCGCGTCGAGGAAGCCGAACAAAAGGCAGGCGAACATGGCGTTGACCGGCTTCCATTTGGCGAAGATCAGCGCGGCCAGCGCGATATAGCCCTTGCCTGCCGTCATGTCCTTCACGAAGCCGCCATTCTGCACCATCGACAGATAGGCCCCGGCGACGCCGGTCAGGATGCCGGTGCAGATCAGCGCGCGATAGCGCAGCCAGGCGACCGAGATGCCGGCGGTATCGACGGCGGCCGGATTCTCGCCGACCGCGCGCAGCCTGAGGCCGAAGCGGGTGCGATAGAGCACCCACCAGGTGAAAGGCACCATCGCAAAGGCGAAATAGACGAGGATGGAATGGCCCGAGATCAGTTCGGCATAGATCGGCCCGATGATCGGCACTTGCCTGGCCGCGTCTGCGCCGGGCCAGATGATCGCCTCGAAGCGCTCGCCCGGCTGGAGCGCCGGCGTGCGGCCGCCCTGCTGGAACCAGGCCTGGCCAAGGATGATGGTCGATCCGGCGGCGACGAAGTTGATCGCCACGCCCGAGACGATCTGGTTGCCGCGATGGGTGATCGAGGCAAAGCCGTGCACCATGGCGAACGCGACCGAGATCAGGATCGCCATGCCGAGACCGATAAACGCCGAATGGAACACGGAAGCCGCGGCAGCCCCCGCGAAGGCGCCGACCAGCATCTTGCCTTCGAGGCCGATGTCGAAAATGCCGGCCCGCTCCGAATAGAGGCCGGCGAGGCAGGCAAGCAGCAGCGGCACGGACAGGCGGATGGTCGAGTCCAGCACCTGGATGATGGCGTTGAAGATATCCATCTCAGGCACCCTTCCCCTTGACCGCTTCCATACCGACCGATCTCGGACTGAACGAGGCGAACAGCGCCTGGATATAGGGCCTGAACATGTGCTCCAGCGCGCCGGCGAAGAGGATGACCAGGCCTTGAATGATGACGATCATGTCGCGGCTGATCGCCGGCATCTCGAAAGCGAGTTCGGCGCCACCCTGGTAGAGCATGCCGAACAGGATCGCGGCCAGCACGATGCCGACCGGATGCAGGCGGCCCATCAGCGCCACGGCGATGCCGACGAAGCCGGCGCCGGAGACGAAGTCGATCGCGACATTGTGCTGGTCGCCCATCACCGGGTTGAGCGCCATCATGCCGGCCAGCGCGCCCGAGATCATCATGGCGGTGATGATGATGCGGGTTTCAGAAATGCCGGCATAGCGGGCCGCCTTCGGGCTGTGGCCATAGGTGCGCATTTCGTAGCCGAGCCTGGTGCGCCAGATCAGCAGCCAGACCAGGAAGGCCATCGCCAGCGCCAGCAGGAAGCAGATGTTGAGTGGCGCCGAGCGGATCTTTGCGCCGAACAGTTCGATGATCCAGTTGAGCTTGGGCAGTTCGGCGCCGGCGAGGAAGTTGCGCGTCTGCGGCGCCTGCGACCCCGCCGGTTTCAGCGGACCGACCAGCAGGTAGACCATGATCGAGGCGGCGATGAAGTTGAACATGATCGTCGTGATGACGATGTGCGAGCCGCGCTTGGCCTGCAGATAGGCGGGGATCAGCGCCCACAATGCGCCGACGAGCGCCGAGGCCACGATGGCCAGTGGAAAGGTCAGCCACCAGGGCAGTGTGCTGTCGAAGGAAAGACAGACGATGGCGATGCCGAGGCCGGCGATGTAGGCCTGGCCCTCGGTGCCGATGTTGAACAGGCCGCAATGCGCGGCCACCGCCACCGAAAGCCCGGTGAATATGAAGGTGGTGGCATAGAACAGGGTGAAGGCGATGCCTGTGCCCTTGCCGAAGGCGCCTTCGACCAGGATGACGGCGGCGCGGAACGGGTTTTCGCCAACCAGCAGAACGACGAAGCCGGCGACGATGAAGGCGACCGACAGGTTGATCAGCGGGATCAGCCCATAGTCGGCCCAGGCCGGCAATTTGGCATAAGGCGTGCTCATGCGGCAGCCTCCTGCTCGACACCCGCCATCAGCAGGCCAAGCTCACCCTCTGTCGCCTCCGGGCCGCGCTCGCCGACGATGCGGCCGGCGAACATCACCAGGATGCGGTCGGACAGCGAGCGGATCTCGTCGAGTTCGACCGACACCACCAGCACCGCCTTGCCCTGGTCGCGCATGGCGATCAGGCGTTTGTGGATGAATTCGATGGCGCCGACATCGACGCCGCGCGTCGGCTGGCCGACGATGAGCACGCCGGGGTCCTGTTCGATCTCCCGCGCCAGCACGATCTTCTGCTGGTTGCCGCCGGAGAAGTTGGCGGTCTTCAGGCGCGGATTGCCGGGACGGATGTCGTATTTCTCGATCTTGTCCCTGGCATCGGCCATGATGGCGTCGACGTTGAGGAATGGCCCTTTGAGATAGCGAGGGTCGTCGTGGTAGCCGAGGATGGAATTCTCGTTCTCCTCGAAGGCCAGCACCAGCCCGACATGGTGGCGGTCTTCCGGCACGTGGGCCAGACCACGGTCGCGCAGTTCGCCGGGATCGGCCTTGCCGGTCAGATCGATCGGTTTACCGTCGAGCATCACGGACCCGGAAACGGCATGCCTGATGCCGGAAATCGCCTCGAGCAGCTCGGATTGCCCGTTGCCGGCGACGCCGGCGATGCCGACGATCTCACCGGCCTTGATATCGAAGGAGATGTCGTCGACCATGGTGACGCCGCGCGAATCCCTGACCGTCAGGTTCTTGACCGCGAGCTTGACGCCGCCGGCCTCCGCCTCGCCCTTTTCGACCCTGAGCAGGACGCGGCGCCCGACCATCAGTTCGGCCAATTCCTCGACGGTGGTCTTGGCTGTCTCCCGGGTCGCCACCATCGTGCCCTGGCGCATGACCGACACGGTGTCGGTGATGGCCATGATCTCGCGCAGCTTGTGGGTGATCAGCACCACCGTCTTTCCTTGGTCCTTCAATTGCCTGAGGATGCGGAACAGGTGGTCGGCCTCGGCCGGCGTCAAGACGCCGGTCGGCTCGTCGAGGATCAGGATTTCGGCGCCGCGATAGAGCGCCTTCAGGATTTCGACACGCTGCTGCAGGCCGACCGGCAACTCCTCGATGATCGCGTCTGGCTCGACTTCCAGGCCGTATTCGCGTTCCAGCCGGTCAAGCTCGGAGCGCGCCTTGGCAATGCTGCGCTTCAGCAGCGCGTCGCTCTCAGCGCCGAGGATGATGTTTTCCAGCACCGTGAAATTGTCGACCAGCATGAAATGCTGGTGCACCATGCCGATGCCGAGCGCGATCGCGTCGTTGGGCGTCTTGATCGATGCCGGCTTGCCGCCAACCCGGATCTCGCCGCTGTCGGCCTGGTAGAAGCCGTAAAGGATCGACATCAGCGTCGACTTGCCGGCGCCGTTCTCGCCGACGATGCCGTGGATGGTGCCGCGCGCGATCTCCAGGTTGATATCGCGGTTGGCGCGCACGGCGCCGAAACTCTTGTTGATGCCGATCAGTTCGATTGCGGCCGGTTCGATCGTGGCTTGCGCCATGCAGCCTGTCCCACTCTTATTTTTTTATCGCTTGGTCAAAATGCCTAGCATGACGCTCCGCCCATGCCAATTGGCCGGGGCAGCATCCACTCTCGACAAATCCCGGTGTGCTTGTCAATTTGCAACGTGGCTCGGGCTCGCACATTCGCTAATATGGCGAGGTCGAAATTCGCATCGCGATGCAAGGCATTGTGATGCAAGATCAGGGATTGCGAATGATCATGCCCGCCGACCGGCTGACGACGCTGGAAATCCGCGCCGCCGAGCAGGAGAAGACAATCGAGGAACTGTCGGGCCAGATCGCCGAACAGTGGACGGTGATCGAACGCATGCAGCGCAAGCTCGATGCGTTGACCGAGCGCTTCCTGGCATTGGAGGAGCAGGCGGCGCCGGATGTGCCGGTGACCAAGCCGCCGCACTGGTGAGGAAAAGGGGAGGGTCCTGGCATGGCCGGTGAAAGCGACCGCATCGCAAGGGCCGGCGATTATGTGCTCGGCCTGATGAGCGATGCCGAGCGCCAACGGGCCGAGCGCGATCTCGAGATCGACCCCGCCTTCCGCGACGCGGTGGTGCAACTCGCCGAACGCATGCATGTCTTCGATCGTGCCGAAAAACCAGCCGGCGCCAGTCATTGGGCGCTGGTCACGCAACGCCTCGCCGAATTGCCGCAGATGCGCAACGCCGGCCTGGGCGGCATCGAGGCCAAGTCGCCGACAGTGATCCGGGGCCTTTCCCGACGACCATACGGCATTGGCGTGCACGCGCTTGGCGGCCGGCGTGGACTTGTCGTTGCCATCGGGCTGATAGCGGCCTTCGCGCTGGGTTATCTCTTGGGGAAACTTTGAGCCAGCCGGCGCGACATCAGCATCATCGGTTCGCCGTCCTGCTCGCAAACCTCGACGGCTTCCCATCCGAGCGCTTTGTAGAACGTACGCGCTTCCCATGTGTAGAGGTAGAGAATCTCGACGCCGGCTGATGCCGCATGCGCTTCGATCGCCCTGACCAGCGCGGTGCCGGTTCCCTTGCCTCGATGGCAGGCATCGACGACAAGCCCGGCCAGCCACGGTGTCAGATCATGCGCCGGTTCCAGTTCATGGCGAACCAGCAGGCAGGTGCCGACGGGCACATCGTTCACGCGGGCGACCAGAGCCGTTTCAAGGCCGTCGCTGGTCAGCAGGTTGCGGATCCCTGCCGCATCCTCTTCCAGCGTCCTTCCCGTGCCCTCGAAGAAGGCGGCAATCCGCAGTCGCGCGACGACTTCGATGTCATGCCCGCGCATGGGGTCGATCGTTGGCTGCATTCCTCGCTCCATGCCATTTGCAAGCTTCGTTCGATTGCCAAAGCAAAACCGCCAGGCTTGCGCCCGGCGGTTGCAGATCATGGCTGTATGTCGCCGCCGATCAGTATGGGCAGGCGTTGTCGGCTGTGTAGTCGTGCACCTGTATCTTGCCGGAGATGATGTCGGCCTTGGCCTTTTCGACGGCGGCCTTCATCTCGTCGGTCACCAGCGCCTTGTTGTTGTCGTCCATGGCGTAGTCGACGCCGCCTTCCTTGAGGCCGAGGTTCTCGACGCCACCCTTGAAGGTGCCGTTTTTGCCATCCATGAAAGTGGTGTAGACGGCAACGTCGACGCGCTTCATCATCGAGGTCAGCACCTTGCCGGGCTGCAGGCCGTTCTGGTTGGAATCGACGCCGATACCAAGCTTGCCGGCATCAGCCGCCGCCTGCAGCACGCCGACGCCGGTGCCGCCGGCCGCGGCGTAGACCACGTCGGAGCCCTGGTCGATCTGCGTCTTGGCGATCTCGCCGCCCTTGGCCGGGTCGTTCCAGGCAGCCGGCGTGTCGCCGGTCATGTTCTGGATCACGTCGGTCGCGCCGGCGGCCTTGGCGCCGCCGACATAGCCGCATTCGAACTTGCGGATCAGCGGGATGTCCATGCCGCCGATGAAGGAGACCTTCTTCGACTTCGAGGCCATGCCTGCCAGGATGCCGACAAGATAGGAGCCTTCATTTTCCTTGAAGACCAGCGAGCGGACATTGGGCATATCGACGGCATCGTCGATGATGGCGAAGTTGAGGTCGGGATAATCTTTCGCGACCGCTTTCAGCGCATCTTCCCAGGCAAAGCCCGCCATGACGATCGGGTTGCGGCCGTCCTCGGCGAAGCGGCGCAGAGCCTGCTCGCGCTGCGAGGCGTTGGACACTTCGAACTCGACATAAGGCGTGCCGGTCTCGGTCTTGAACTTCTCGGCGCCATGATAGGCAGCCTCGTTGAAGGATTTGTCGAACTTGCCGCCCAGATCATAGAGGATGGCCGGCTGGACGTCCGCGGCGAAAGCCGGAAGAACCATTGCGGTTGCGGCCAGGAGGCCGAGAACGATAAGTTTCATGTGATCCACACCCTGTCGGTTATTTTTTCCGTTACGCACCGTCTGTCTGCCCGGTTCTCCGGCAGGCAAACGACGTTAGCCAGGAGTGTATTCCCCTCCCGCTTGCGGGCAATCTGGCACGACCCGAAACAAAATTCACGTGGAATTTTGACCTTTTGGAAAAGCGTGCCACGGGCAAGCCACGCCGCGATCCGATCGTTGCGTGCAAGCCGTCGGGAGGCAGCTGGAACGGTGCGGGCGATATCGATGGATCAGTTAGCCGCGAACTGGCCCGTGCGTCGCTGCCGCCGGTAGCCGATGGCGTAAAGCAGGAAGGCCAGCACCGCGAAGACGGCAAAGCCCGGCTGATTGAGCACCCAGGCGATGGCGCCGTCCCACAGCAGCGGACCGGCCTTGGTACGGACATAGGTTTCGAAGGCCGCCCGCGTATCGGGCGAGACGGCAAGCCAACTGGCGTTGAGCGGGGTCAGCACAAGGGCCGAAGCCGCCACGGTGCGCGTCGTGTCGAGCACCGCCATGATGACGGAAACCGACAGCGCGACCATGGCCGCGAGACGAAAAATGAAGCGAAACATCGAGGCTCTCCAAGGCTGATCCTGGACACTGACCAGGAGACCGCCGGCACTTGTCCCTAAACCAGAAATAGAATGCGTGCGGCTCGTCCGCAATCGCGATACGCGAATCTGAAAGACCGCGCCTTGTGAACCTATGCGACTGGCTTGCGTCCGCGGCGATGAACCAGCCAGACGGCAAGAATGCCGCCGGCGATCGCGCCGACCACCAGCCCGGCCAGTCCGATGAAGGCGGCGAAATAGCCGCAGCCGCCCTCGAAGCAACTGACCTCGGCGACATCGGCGATCACCGAGCCGGCCAGGAAGCCGCCAACGGCCCCGATGACCGCGCCCAGGATGATGCCGAGCAAGGCGGCGACGATGGAAACGAAGACCGATGGCGCCTCGGGCCGCGGCCTGGAATAGACGTCCTCGGCGCCGGAACCGCGGCGCAGCAGATAGATGCAGAGCAGGCCGATGGCGATTTCGGCGCCGCCGATGAGCAGGCTCCTGGCGGAGAAGACGAAATCGGGTATGGCAAGCGCATAGGCCTGCCTCGCCAGCACCCACGCGATGGTCGCTGCCTGCCAGATGATGAACTGGCGCGGGAAGCGTGCCGAACGTCCAAAGGCAAGGCCGAGCAGGTAAAGGCCCCACAGGATGGTTATGATGTCGACGGCGAGCCCGCCTAGGAGGAAATAGAAGATCCTGTCCGGCAGGCCGGAATTGCCGGTCAACCACCAGGCCGAGGCCAGGCCATAGACCGACCACGCCATGACGAAGATGAGCCAGCCCACAGGGACATAAGACAGGTCGCTGCCTGGGCGCCCGACTGGCGCCTGCCCACTGCCCGGTTGTTCACTGCTTGATGTCACGTCGCGACGATGCCCCCGCAAAGCCTCCGTCACTCGACAGGTGGCCAGCGGCGAAGTCAAGCGCGGCCGGCCTGACGGCCCTGGCTGTGCACATCATTCGGCGACGGCGGCCCAAAACGGGTGCGGCTGCGGCCTGGCCGAACAGTGTGTGGCCGGCAAAGCGAATAGACTGTCGTTATGGCTTGGCATTCGGCGCGGGATCGACTAGATGAGCCCCGCGCCTGTTGCTTTGACGGCTCCGGTGCGAAGGGAAGGTGTTTGCTGGTTGGCGGCACCCACGGCGCTGATATCGCGTGCCGGCTCCCTGAAGGGACCGCATTGTCCCCAACCCGCGCGGCGAAACCGGCCATCGCGAACAATGCAAGGACGGAGAGGTGGCCGAGTGGTTGAAGGCGCACGCCTGGAAAGTGTGTTTACGGGAGACCGTAACGCGGGTTCGAATCCCGCTCTCTCCGCCAATTTCTAGCCATCCAATCTGCACTCAACTATTTGTTTTTACTATAATTTTCGCCGCAACGCTGAACATCGTCCGGTAACCATTGCCTGAATTTGCTCTGGTTTCTGCTCCTGTTTCTGCTATGGTTTGTGGCGGATGCCTAAGCGTCGGCGCTTGGAGTCATGGTGCGGTGGGTAAGCAAATCAAACTCAGAAGGCGCGGCAAGGGCGGTATGCTCTACATGGTTCGGGACGTACCGGTGCGGTATCGATCGGTTGAGTCCAGAGCTGAGATATGGGTCAATCTCAACACCGACGTGTCTACCTTGGCGCAACAGAAAGCGCCCGGCGTCTGGAGCGATCTCATTGCAGGATGGGAAGCAAAGCTGGATGGCAACACCGCCGATGCTGAGAAGGCGTTCGATGCCGCGCAACGGCTGGCCAAGGCGCGCGGCTATCGCTGGTTGACGGCCGGTGACGTTGCCGGGCTGCCAAGGCACGAGCTTCTGGAACGCGTCGAAGCGGTACGGAAGCCAAACGGCAATCTGGACACAAAGGAGGCCGCTGCCTTGCTAGGTGGAGCCAAGGAGCCGGAAATCACAGTGAACCGGGCTCTCGAATTGTTCTGGGAGTACGCCACGACCGAGTCCACACGCGGCGCATCCGAAGATCAGATACGACGTTGGAAGAATCCTCGAATTAAAGCCATACGCAACTTCATCGGTGTCGTCGGTGACAAGGTTCTCGCAGCTATCACACGGGACGACATGCTGGACTTCCGAGACTGGTGGAGCAAGCGAATCGAAAACGAAGATATGTCGCCGGGGTCCGCAAACAAGGACATCGGGTATGTCGAGAACACCTTGCGACTCGTTAATGAAAAGAAGCGCCTTGGGCTGAACCTGCCGTTCGGCAAACTGACGTTCAAGGAAGATGACGATGAAGATAGCAAGCGCCATCCGTTCTCCGAAAAGTGGATCGCGGAAAAGTTGATGGCACAGGACGCTATGTCGGGGATGAATGACGAAGCCCGCGACGTGGTGTTGGCGATGGTCAACACCGGCATGCGTCCTTCCGAAATCGTCGGCCTCCTTCCGCAACACATCCATCTCGACGGGCCAGTTCCCTACGTCGAGATCAAGGCTGAAGGAAAGAAGACGAAAAACAAGCCGTCGCGCCGCTTTGTGCCGCTTGTCGGCGTGTCGCTCGCGGCGATGAAGCGACATCCTGAGGGTTTCCCGACGTACCGGTTCAAAGATCGGATTAGCGACACAGCCAACAAATTTCTACGCGAGAACGGCTTGCTGGAAACCGAAGTGCATACGCTTTACGGCCTTCGGCACGCGTTTGAGGACCGGATGCTGGCGGCGAAGATCGATGAAAGAATCCGCCGCGACCTAATGGGCCATTCGCTCGGTGGCAGGCAGCGGTATGGCGATGGCGCGCCGCTTGCGACCGTGCGGAAGCTGCTGGCGAAGATCGCCCACTAATTGGCCGTTCCTAACTTCTTGCTGACACCCACAAAGTTATCCCCTAGATGGGCCGGGTGCTTGAAACGAACGCGCCCTCTCTCAAACTACCTCCACCCTCGACGCGAGCGTGCGACCGGACTTTGAAGCGGCTGCGCGCTGCGCTTAAGACCGTCGCAGAGCTTGTTTCTGAGGATGTCATTTACCTGCCGATCTTTGAGCGGCTCGAACGGGAAGTCGCGCTTGCGGAAGTGCAGGCCGGGACGCTTGATCCAGTTGAGAAGGCGAGAGCCATCGCACGTGCCGTCAGGCATTGACCCGATACGGTTGAGTGCAGACTGATGATCACACTACACAGGAAGGATGTTAGCGTAATGTCAAAGCCGATTCACCGGGAAACGTTCTTGTCCGTTCGCAGCCTTTTGGATCGAGGCTGGACGCTGCCATTGATCGATGATCTGCTTTCCGAACCGGACCTTTTGACCCCATATCCGCCCGACCCGCGTCGGTCGTTGGAAGGATATCAGCTTGAACGGGTGGAAGCAGCCGAGAGGTTCCTGAAAAGCGTCCATACATGGGGCGCTTTGCAAGACGCGAAGAGGGAGGTCGCCGAGCGCGAGAAGGAAATCACGGCTATGGTGGCCGAACTCAACAGTGGCGATGCATTTGCTCGGGCGCTGGCAACCGGTTGATCGCAGGGAGCGGCATGCGGAACAATTCGACAATCGTGGTGTTTGCCGCAGGCTACATATTCGTATTCGTGCTGCTCATGACCATGAAGGCGATGGTCGTGCCCTCGGATGCGGCAGCGATTTGCAACGTGGGATGCCTCATCTATCGCGTCATGAGCGAGTTCCAGACGTTGCTCGCGGCGGGTGTCGCACTAATTGCGGCGATACCGGTATGGGAGCAAATTAAGAAGATGAATGTCCAACAGGACATCATGGCGCGCGAGATCATCGAACGGCGGCTCGATTCCATCGAAACCAAATGCCGCTATCTCGACATAAACACGACGAAGCTGTTGCAGGATATTTGGGGGACGGTCATCGATTTTTCCGATGACGAGTACGTCCCGTCTTTGGTGAAGCCGCAATGGGTCTTCAACATCAGGCACCACGCCGACCAGATAGCGTCTGAGCTTGGAAGGCACCAGGTCGCAAAGACTGATAGTGTGCGGATTGAGGCAGCGCGCGCGGAAGTAATCGACGCGCTTGCGGCACTTTCCAACTGTGCGGCCACCATCAGCGCTCCGGCAGAATATGCTGGTGATCCGATGGTGTCCGATGATGATATGCAGCGGATGGAAGCGGCTGTGCCGGACGCTCTGGATAGGTTCCCCGAATGTGCCGGCGCAGTAGACGACGCTCGAAAGGATTTCGTCGCAGTCGCAGCCGTCGAAAGTTCATCCGTGCGTGAGCGACTCCGGGGCATCGCGGAACAGTTGATCCGCAATCACAACGATTAAGACTATCCGTTGCGCATAGCTGAACGGTGCATCGCGCCCAGCATCTGGGATTGAATCTGCTGTTTCGACTGGCGGAAAGAGTCTGCGTCCTTGACCCCGTTGAAGATGAAATTATTGGTGCCCGCGCCGCGAGCGCGTCCAGCGCCCGTGCCGTGCAACGGTTCCCGGTTGTCGTTATTCATTTCAACCGGAATCTTCCGGCCGCGTGACAGCGGGATAACCGCTTCATTGTCGTGTAAAACCGCAGGCATGCCACCGCCAGAGGTATTTGCGGTACCCTCACGGAAATGTGGTGCGCCAGCCCATGCAGAGATCGGAAGCGCGGCCCGCGCTACAGACGAGTTGCTATAGCCCCCCTCAGAGAACAAGCCCCCAAGCAGCCCGCCTCCCATGCCGCCGCCCGAGAGCAGCGACGATACGAGCGACATGATCTGCGATCCGAACGCGCCAAGACCGGGAATGGCGGACGACAGCGGCCCGAGCAACTGAGAGATGCCCTGACCAAAGCCACCAAGGCCCGGCGTGGCTGTCTGCGCAGACTGCGCAGCCGTAGAAGCGCTCTGGCCAGCGGAGGCCAGCGCCTGACCCGCTGTAGTGAACTGCGGTCCTGCCGTGGTCGCCATAGCCCCTGCCGACGCGACGTTGGTCCCGGCCAAAGTGGATGCCGTGGCAAGATTCTGGTTTGCGGCTCGGAACTGATCGAGCGGCGCGCTTGCTGCCTGTGCCGCCTGCCCGATGCTGGACATCTTGGCGTCCAGCGCGTCAATGCTCTGTGTCGTCGTCGGATCGATGCCCGCTGGAATCGTCTGCTTCGGACGACCAACACCGAAGTCAGCATTCGGCCCGGAAATTAGAGTTTCCCTGCCAGCGCGGAAGCCTTCGACGGCCTCCTGCTTCATCATGAGAGCGCGGCGCTGCTGCTCGGTCATGGTCGACATGATCGTGTTCTTCGACACGCCAGCGGCAGCGGCAAGCTGATCCGTGTAACTCTTGGTGTTGTTCTCGAACGGCGGAGCATATTTCGCGATTGCCTGCTCCAAGGTCTTGTTCTTGTAGCCCGGCGAATTGAACAGAAGGTTTTCGCGAGCGGCACGGCCGTGCTCCAAGGTGTCGAACGCAGCGAAGCGTCCGCCGCCCGGCAGGTAACCCGGCTGCGATGCGGTATACTTCCCGGCTTCGATGTTGCCGGGATTGTTGTTGCGCCAAGCGAACGTTCCCATGCGCTTCATGACAGAACCGTCCGACTGCTGGAAAGCGGTGAAGCCGGGTCCAGCGCTCACGACCTTCTGGAAGCCAGTACCCATGGCCTCACCTACCTTGGTCATGGCAGCGGCCGGCGCAATCGTTCCACGCAAGCCTAGATCGGCAGCGGAGCCGAATGCACCCGTTGCCCCAAGGCTGCCGCGAAGGCCCAGACCGGCCGCGCTGCCTTCGATCGGGATACGGGCGTTCGCATCCGAAAGCCGTCCAGCCACGTTGGTGCCCGGAATGTCCGCCAGCGGCGCGCGCGTGATCTGGTTCAGGTTGGCAGGTGCCACGGCCTCAACCGCACGGCGGGTGCGCTCGGCATTGCCCGCCACCTCAGGCGAGTTGGCGAAGCTGCCCGCACCGACAGGCAGGCCATTGATGGACAGGCCGGACGTGTAGACGTTCGTCATTGCAGTGGTAATGTTTTCGCCGATGTTGGCGAGCTTGGCCAGCGCGTCTTCGGCCTGCGATTGACCGTTCTTAGCGCCGTCCATACCGATCGAGCCGAACATGTCCTTCAACATGGAGTCGAGGCTGATCTTGACGAAGCTGGCGAGGATCGAGCGTGCCAGAACGGCGAAGTCGGCATTGGCACCCGTTACAAAATTGGCGATCTGGTCGGACAGGCCACCGATGCCATCTGCGATGGCGTTCTGCATCTGGTCGTTGAAGTCGCCGACCTTGGCGGTCCATCGTTCGATGCCGTTGCCGATGTCGCCGTTCATCTTGGCAAGGCCAAACTGCAACTGTTTGAGGGATTCGAACTGCGAATCCGTCAGGTCGACGCCCTGCTTGAGAAGGTCGTTGCGGTCTTCGATCGCCTTGTTGATTGCCTGCTGCGCACTGCTTACCGCACCAGCGGCGGCAACCTGCTGGCGATAATCACGAATCAACGCGCCAACCGGATTGCCGTCGTCCAACGTCTGCGCAGCCAGAACACGCTTGGCGCTGGCGGTCTGGTCCGGCGACATGCTGCGCTTGCGGCCAATCTCATCAATGAGCTTCAACCGATCGAGATATTCGGAATTGGCCTTGCCGACCGCGTCGACTTTATCCCAGAGCTTGGATTCCTCAGCCGTGAGAGCGGACAAGCGAGCCGTTGCCGCGTCCGCTTCATGAGCGGCGTTCCGCTTCATCAAATCGTCATTTAGAAGATCGGCGTTCTGAATCTGGCGTGCGAAGTCGTCGGTCTGCTTGATGGCATCGCCGAACACATCGGACAAATCCTTCGACAGGCCAGCGCCGAAAGACGCAAAGACTCCGGCCATCGCGGCGAATGCATTGCCGATGCCGTCGACAAGGGCCTTGGTCGCGCGCGACCCGTTAAAGGCGGCATCCATGCCGGCAGCAACCAACACCAGCGCAGCGCCGACAGCCATCACCTTGCCCGTGAGGCCGGTCATGGCCTTGCCGATCGAGGCAACGGACTTGAGCGCTTCGCCGGCAGCAAGCCAGAGCAGCGCCGTCCGCAGCGCACCGAATGCGGTCGCGGCAGCGGTTGCAAGCGGTGCCAGCAAGATGATCGGGGAGGCAAGCAACCGCAGTGCGGTCACGGCCGAAGCGACGGCCACGTACCCCGCGAAGGCTTTAAAGAAGACCGCTACCTTGTCGGCGTTGTCGGAAAGAACCTTGGCCGTCGCACCCACGGCTTTGAATACGTCGCCAAGGGCCGCGCCAACGTCAGCGGCGAACTGCTTCGCAGCATCGGAATTGAGTACCTGGGCGAACTGCTTCGCCATCGCACCAAGGCCGGCATTGAAGCCGCTGTCGAAAACGATTCGCTGGAATCCAGTCCAAGCATTACCAAGGCTGACGATCTGTGCCTGCGACGAGTTCATTGCGGCTGCCAGCGCCGGGCCGAAACGCCCCTGCACAGTGTCCGCCATCTTGATCAGGGAATCGGATGTAATCGTCCCCTGCTGCATCATCTTCATGAGCTTTGCAGTCGGGACGCCAAGACTGTCGGCAAGGAGATTGAGAGCGCCCGGAAGATGGTCACCCAGCTGCTGCCGGAGTTCTTCGGCCTGCACAGTGCCCTTCGAAAAAATCTGCTCCAATGCTACGAAGGCGTATTTCTGGTTTTCAGCGCCGACGCCCATGGCGGCAAACGCGGTCGAGAAGCCGGCAAAGACCTTCTGGGTATCGGCAGCGGACACGCCGGACAGACGGGCTGCAACGGCAAACTTGCCGTAGGCTTCCGACGCGGTCGAAAGCGAGACAGGCATTTTCCCGGTCAGGTCGGACAGGAACTTGAGATGGTCCGCGACTTCGTCGGACGAGGTAGCAACCGCGCCAAGGGTGCGCTGGAGCGTGACGAAGCTGTTGCCGGTCTCATTGATCCCGCGCGCGACCGCGACGACGCTGACGCCCGCCAGCGCGGTTCGCAGCTTGTTGGCCACGGACGTGGTGGCCATAAGATTCGAGCGGAGGGAAGAGAGGCCGGAACTTGCGGCGCCAAAATTCGGGAGCGATGCCCGGCTGCGCAGGTTAAGGCCGTTCAGGCGCTGGAGAGCAGCGGCAGCGGCGGTGATCTTGGCGGGATTGACGGTGTTAAGGCTGGTGGCGAGTGCCGAGAGGTTGCGGACGGCAGCGGCGGGAGGGGACTTCCACCCGATCATCGCGGCACGAAGCTGAGTCAGAGTCGTGATCACGTGCGGATCGACCTTGATCCGCGACAGTGCCGCCATTGCCTCCGGCACTCGCTTGAGAGCGTCCGTGTTGAAGCGGAAGTTCGCAAGGGTGCGCTGGAGCATCTGGAGGTTGTTGACGAGAGACTTGGAAAGCTTGACGCGGTTCAGAGCTTCGATCGCCTGAGCCGTCCCACGAAACGAGCGGTTCAGGTTGTTTGTGTCGATTGCACTCAGCTTCTTAAGGCCGTCAAACACGCCGCGAGAGGCTTTATCAAACGCTCGAAGTGCCTTCATGGCGTCCGAAATCGAGGACGTAAATGCCTTGACCCCGCGCTCAGCAGCGCTGCCGTCCACACCGATTTTGATATTGTACTGATCGGCCATAGGGCGCACTCCTACGCGCGTGCTATCGCGCGGCTGGGGTCAAAGACTGTCGGGGATGATGAGCCGGGTCGGGGTGGGCGAAAGGATTAGGCGCGGCCCGCCGCCACCAGAAGTCGGTCGATCGTCAGTCGAGTGTATTCGTTGACGTGCGGACGCATGGCAGAGAACTCGGCGTAATAAGCATCGTCGGACATGGTGCCCCGGCCGGAGTTGCGGGCTAGACGCTCCGAGGCCAGGTGCTCAAAGCGATCGTTGATCTCGGCACGGGTACGAGGATCGCGGGCAGTCTCCCACAATTTCGCGCCGTCGATTGCAAATCGCCCAGCATCGGCGGGGACGTTTGCGGCCGTATTCGTAAACGCTTCCGTCGCTCTCGACGCGGCACGGACGGCCTCGTCGGATGGGGCATTGGCCCAAGCCAAGCGAGCCCCCAATGGGAGGTCGGCCGGATCGCGGACGTTGTGTTGTTCGAGAATCTGTCGCTGTTCATCGGTCATGCGGCTTCTGCCTCTGGAAGGCGGAGGTACTGCACCAGAGCCTTACGAATGATTGTTGAAATTGAAGTCTGCTCTTCGCGGGCGCGTTTCTCTGCGCGGATTGCGAGGAAGACAGAGCAACGGCAAGACAGAGACGCGTCCTGTTCGAACTTCTGCATTTCATTTACTCTTGATTTTTTGGGAAGTGAACTGCGCCCCGCGCTATCGATCATTTGGAAGACTAGCACATTTGTACGCAAAAGTCGAACAGAACCACATAGGTGGCTCACTAAACCCAACCGTCAGGCCTTCTTTGCCCATCTGAGGCTTTGGCCTTCCGCGCGGGTCTGCACTCAACCTGCATGCCTTGATATGGAGGATCGGCCCGGCCCCGTCCGATCGGGGCATCGCGGTGCGCCGCCGAGTGGTTCCATGCCGATGGGTTCTCCGAAAAGAGGGATGAGTGCAGAAATAAACCTCCGGACTCATGTTTATCCGGCAGCCCAAGACACCCTATAGCCACAACTATGCCGGGTACACGTATACCCATTGGGTCCCTCGGGGGGTGTATTGATGAGAAAAGCGAGCGGCAACAAAAAGTCGAGACAGACTCGACCTTTTGAACTCAATCCTAATTCGATCGGGATGCTCTAGCCTTCGCCATGCGGCACGCCCGGCACACCGCGCGGACGACGCGGGCGTGGGGCGTTGCCTAAAAGAGAAGGCCGGGACAATGGCCCGGCCTTCTGCACGCAACGTAAGATGCTTGGAGCTTATGCGGCTCGCGTCGTCGAGAGCGCCCGATACACGCTGCGCTCTGACACGCCAAGCTTGGCGGCAATGGCCGGCCGCGTGAGGCCATCCGCGTCCAGCTTCACGATCTGGTCGGCCTTATCCATCGCGGTCGGCTTTCGGCCCTTGTACTTGCCATCGACCTTGGCCTTGGCAATGCCAACCTTTTGCCTCTCTAGCATGACAGCCCGCTCAAACTCTGAAACGCCACCCATGACCGTTATGAGAAGTTTTCCCATCGGCGTCCGCGTGTTCAGGCTGTCACCTTTGTTGAAGTCAAGGATGATGAGGCCGATGTCACGGGACTCAAGCTCTTCGATGAGCGTGAGCAACTTGCTGACTGAACGGGCAAGTCGCGTCATCGTAGTGACCACCAACGTGTCACCTTCCTCCAGCCGCTCCATGAGCCTATCGAACTGCTCCCGGTAGCCAACGGCCGACGCATGTTCCTGATAGACCTTCTTACATCCCACGGCCTTCAGCGCCGCCACCTGTGCCTCCAAGCCGGCCACCTGTTCATCGGTGGAGGTGCGAGCGTATCCGAATTGCATAACCCCTACTCCTTTACTGCCAATTGGGTATCTGCCAAATTGGTATCATGCCAAAATTCTAAGTCAACCCTATTGGCAGGGATTCAGACCCATTTTCTCCACATTTTCAACATGCAACGAGGGCAGGCCCTATTGGCAGAAGGGTGGCATTTGAATCTCATTTTAATGATCGAGGAATCCTGCTATCGGGCGGCGAAACGGTCGCTGAGCGCGGCGCGAGCAATTAACCTTGGTGCGGGAGGGTTAAGAGGCGTTGGGGTTGTGTGCAGACAGCCGCGCTTTTTCTCGTCAAAGGTCGCGCTTATACAGCTAGGGCCATATTCCTATGAGCGAGTTCACGAACTACGTGCCGTGATACAAGCGGCCCGCGCGCCCGCTGGTATCAAAACTTTGCAGAATCGCGTCTCAGGACAGGCGAGAACGATTCTTCTGGACCTCGATTGTGCGAACGCCTGCATTCAGGAAATCGCCTATAGAATCTTTTACATCGGAGCCATCACCGTCCGGATCGATGCCGAGGGGCACACCCATCGCGATTGCGATGTTGACAAACAAGCTCGTAGCCATGATCACCCGATCGCGTTCGCTATCATCGTTGTCCTCTGGGCCGGATAGTTCGATGAAACTGCCCTGCTCTTTACCAGGATGCAGAAGGACCTTGTTTCTTTGACCCAGCGCAATACCGTGCCGCTCATATTCATCGAGGACATGAGGCGCGTCAAAGAAAGGGATTGTTCTCCAAACACCTGAAATTTCTATCTTGGCGAAGATAGAATCTTTCCATCCGAACTCTTTCGCCAGCGCAACTTGAATGCGCGTAAGCCCCAACAGAGCGTGTAGAAGGAGGTTCAAATCGACTACGGTAGGATTTTTATAGCGTTGCTCTTTGCAGATTTTCAAAAATCGATCTTTATGGTGATATCCATTGAGCCACGGTTCAAGATCGTCAAGGCTATTACTACGGAACTTTGAGAGTGGTATTACAATTTCACTGTGAAAATTGTGGCCCAGCTTCCACGTGAGTCCCAACATCTCCGGGTCGTTGTCCGCAGTCTGGCGGCATATAAAGCCACCAGAAGTCTGATAGATATTGTCGAATGGAATTGCGTAGCTCCCATTTCCGTCTGACATAATCTCCCGAACTTTTTGAAGCGAAACGGCGTTAATAGTGTCGTGATCACGCCAGAAGTCAGCAATAAGGAAGAGTCTGGCATACGCCGAGTTCTCTTCTGCCTCGGACGTTTCCAGTTCACGTCCGATCCAGTCCGCATAACCTTGTGTGATTTTCGAAGACCGGCTCCAAAGCTGGTCGAGAATGAATCTGTCATTCTCGGATTTGGGCTCGGACCCGTCCCCAACACGTCTATAGATGCGTCCATCCTTGTGGATGTACGGGGCCTCCGGTCCCCACGGAACTTGAATCATGATCACGCATCGATCTTCTGCAAGCCCGATCGTCTCCACCGGGCCGAAGAGGGCTTTGGACCGAAAATATGGAGAAGGCTGACAATGATTGGCAACGGACTGGCGTGTGCGTTGCAAGACGGCATCCGCTTCGTCTTTCGCAATACCGGGGAATGCACCAGCTACAGCGTCATCTTTTGACTTCTCGGTGACGCCGTAGAAAACCCACCCGCCGTAGGTGTTCGCAAACGCGGTTATGGACTTTGCAACTGCGCCCGCGTTTGGCACTTCGCGCTTGTACTCGACGTACCAGCCCTCGGCTACCGATGAGAGAATTGATAAGTCGTCAGCGCTTACATCATCAAAATCTTTGGAGAATGGGTTGTAATCAGTTCTCATCGAGGTCACCGCGCGCTTGGCGTTCGATCCAACTCGGCGGTGCCCCGCTCGGGAAGGTCCATTCGTATCCGGTCCTGTCCCTTAGCCTCTCCAGTAGCTTAGCGAGCCGTTCGAACATCAATTCGTTGAGGAAGGCCACCAATTCTCCCCACTCGTTTGCACCCCTGACATAGTAACCCAGCCGCATGGTGGCGCTTAGGTCAAAGCGGCCATCGCCGAAGCCGACTTCAATCGTTCCATCGATCGAATGGTGGCCGGCATTGTGGGCAAATCGCTTGTTCCGCAGTTCGATGAGTTCGTCATGGGCTTGGCGAAGATGCGCAGGAATAGCTTTCTGGGAGACACCACTTCCAATGCCGCCGTCAATCAGCCGAACATACGCAACAACGAAAGCGGACGTGAGCATGTCGTGCTCTAGGATCGCCTCAATGGTCGGCTGGAAGTCCGCCGTCGCGAGGCGCTGATGAATGTAGCTGACGCTCGTCATCACTTGAGAGGCACCGATAAGTCGGACCAGACTTTTGATGTCGCTATCGACGGCCTCCAAAATCGCTCGACCGTCGTCCAGCTTAGTTCGCAGCGCATCGCGCCATTCGGGAGGGAGGAACCGAATCGCCGCTTCGGGCACCACGACGTATTCGGTGCCTTCCGCGTCTTGCTCTTCGGCGGTGGTTTCCATGGCCCGTGATAAGACCTCAACCACTGTGCAAAATCAACGGACGGGCGCTGTTGGCCAGTTCGGCTGCCGCCCGGCGAACCGCGTTACTTTCCAGCCTTCCGGCTTGGCCCAGTCCCTCCCCGTTTGGGCTTGGAGCTTCTTTTTCGCTTGGGAGTAAACCAACGGTTTCCTATTAGCTCGAAGGACACGTCAAAACCCGTCACGCTATATGGTGCGCAGTTCATAACGATTGCGTCATCTGGATTGAAAAGCGCGATATTATATCCTTTTTGGCCAAACTGACTTTTGTATATAATTCCATCGTACCCAGCGTGCCTGAAAACCTCTGCTAATATTTGAGTTGGCACATAATCAGCCGTATCGTCAGCAAGGGTGACTGGCTTTGAGAAGGCATTGTCTATGTCAATCCATACTGCCGTTTCTTTCTGTTCAAGGGTTGGTGGTATGCCCTCCAAAAAATGACCCAACGGGATAGAGCCAAAAGCCGACAGACCGTGACCACGCGATAGGTTCACCACCTTCAACTTTCGCTTTAGTTTAAGCTGCGCAACTGAGATGTCTGCGCCGACCCAGGGTCGAACTTCGGAGATGACTGTTTGCTCGGTGTTGCCGAGATACAGGACCGGAACTCCCGACGCATTCGCCCGACCCTCCATTGCTCGATTTGGTCTCGGCTTCATTCGCGCAGCAGAGTAGCCAACCGGTTCCTCCGGATCATGTTTGCGGAATTGCGCATACTCAATACCCCGCTGCGCTCTGAAGAATACCGCACCCCTGCGGAAAAACACGTCCCGATCCTTCAGTGTCGCAAGTACGGTTGCGATAAATGCCTTAACATGCTCGTCCCAGACATATCGCTGTTGGAAGCGAACGCGCTTCGCAAAGTCCCAATAGCTTCTATAAGATGCAAATTCAGGCTTCTCAGGATTATCAGTATCCATTTCCCCACCGCTCTGCACACAACGCCAGTTTGGGGACAAGGTCCGATGAGTGCAAGTGAAAGCGTCTGCGCTCGACCTTCAATGCGCCGACATGCGGGGAGAATGCGGCCAATGGGGTTGAGTGCAGATTGGGTCAAACACTGACGTTTGACTCCACGGACTCCACGGACTCCAGGGTGTTTTGAAGTTACACGTGAGAACAGAAATTCTCCCCACCGCCAGTACAGAGCCAGCGACAACGTTCGGCAATGAAAATTCCGAATCCTATAGAGATTGCGATTCACCGTGGAGTCCGTGGAGTCCGTGGAGTCGATGTGCCCTGATCACCGCATGAAGAGAGCATTGATGAAGTCGTCGGCGTCCTTCGCGACCTGTCTGCACTCATCCGGGTCATTCTTGTCGACTACGCGGATGAAATCGCGTTCATCTTCCGCAGTGTCGGGATCGAGAGGAGTCCACTTGCGTTCATAAGCAGCGACCATATCCGGCAGCGGCGGCAATACGTATTCGCGCTTGCCGCGTCCCGGCCGAGTGTCGTCGATCTCGGCTTCGGTGTCTTTGAACTTGTCCACGAAGAATTTGCCGATCTCGCCGGGACCGACCTGCCCGCCGCCGTAGGGTTTGACCGCCGATTGGTAGCTCTCCCGGACCATTTCCTTGGTAACCTGAATAGACTCGGTCAACCACATCTCCGAGGTGCGTTCGTCCAGAAGGTCCATGCTGGCCGCGCCGGTGAAGGATCCGGACTGGAGCACACCGCGAATCCATCGCTCATCGGCCGGAAGTGCGTTAATAATCTGCCCGATCAGAGCCGCCGTCTTCGGCGGACGGCGGAGGTCAATGTCGGAGATATCCAGTTCAAGCAGATCATGCAGCATCGCAGATGCGGTTTTGCCGCCATAGATGTCAGCCGCTAGCGCGTCGAAATATGCCGCGTCACCGATCCGCGCATCACTGACGACCGTAGCCGCGTATCGCCGTTCATCCGGCGTAGCGCGAACTACGCTTTTCGCGTTCGAAATGATGATGAACCTGCGACTGTCTCGCGTAGGCACCGGGTCCGCGAACTTGTTTTCCAGCAGCACCACCTCGCTGGTGATCTGGTCTTTGAGGGAGCTGTCCGCTTCCTTGTCACCACCCCAAAAAGACTCTTCGGCAGTCACCAGCAGCTTACCAGCCATATGGGCATTAAAGTTGCCCGTGAGATGCTTGCGATTGTTCACCTTCACACTGTTTCCAAGCCCGAGAATCTGGTGAAGTGGCACCGTGAACAGGCTCTTTCCCGTCCCCTTCAATCCGTGCAGGAGCAGAGCAGTGCCCGGCTTCGTGGCAGGGCTCTGAAACAGGTCCGCCATCCATCCCATAAAGAACCGAAACAGCCGCATGTCACCATTGCAGATCACGTGGAAGACGTGCCGCTGGAACGACATCCAATCTCCGGCGACGGGCTCAACTGCGAGTCCCTTATACAGATTGTAGTGTTCACCCGGCGTCGGGTCTGCCGTGCCATATCGATAGGGGGTGCAAACCACGTCGGTTCGATAGTCCCGAAGGTGCGAGCCCTTCCACAGTGGAAACAACGGTTCCATGTCCGACCCCGCGCCGACCTTCCATGGCGCAAAGACCGTTTCGGCGGCGCGGATGGTTTTCCATCCGTCCGCCTCATCGCGCTTCTGAACGATCATTACATCGGTGCCGCGCTCGACCATGGCGATTTCCTTGTTCAGCGCTGCGATACCCGCGTCCAAGGTCTCGAAATGATACGGCGACTTAGGGTTATGACTAGCCTTCGCGCAAAGGTCCTCGAAATCGTGCCGAAGCGACCCAATGGGCGTTCCGGTCTTCGACTTGATAACCGCGAGTACGCGCTCCGCTTCACGCTCAGACAGCACCACAAGGGTCTTTAGAAGCGCCTGCACGTCCTCGTCCAAGGTCAGCTTGGTCATCTGATCAACCGTTTCGAAGGCCTTGGCCAACACCATGCCCTGAGCCTGCTTGCTTCCGAAACGGGCAGCTTCGATAGTGCCGCCATTATCGGCAGGCCCGGCGTCCCCGCTCTCAACCAGATAGATACCTTTTGTCAGCGCGGCAGAAGGAAACCAGCCGGCATTAATGGCCGCGCAAAGCATCTTCAAACGGTCGCGGCCATGTGCCTGACAACCGTTGTGGGAGCAGCCGAAGGCGAAGTCTTCTGCACTCATCCCGGCAGACTGGACGTAGCAGCCCAAGTCATCCGGCTTGCCCGGCTCCGAATGTAGGTGCTCGGTTGGACATGCGATGGAGAGCTTGTCGTTGCCCTGATCCTGCCGAATGCGTTCAGGTGCCAGATCGTTGAAAAGTTGGGCAATGTCGAACTCGTGTCCGTGCTTCGCGCACCACGTGTTGAGGTCGAAGCCGTCTGCCGTAACAATGCGCTCGCGGGAGCCCATGCCGTTCCCGGCCGAAGCGAAGGGATCGGAATCCGACGTGCTTACAGGAATTTCCTCGTAAGGAAGCAAACGGCCGCAATTCAATACGATGCGAAAGTTCTCAGCCCCCTCCGGGTGACGGGGAAGGAAAAATACTCGGCTCGGGTCGACTGCCGCACGATCGACGGTGACTCCAAGCTTCTGACCAAGGCCGATAACCTTGTGCGACCATTCCCGCAGTACCGCCGCCTGCATCTGCGCCTGCTCCCGGATGACCAGCGGCGCTGCGAGCGGAAACAGGACTCGAAACTTGTCGAACGGCGTCGTGCTGCAAACGAAGTTGACCGCGCCGTCGTGTGCCGTCGTGATCTCAAAAATCCCGTCGATCACAAAGTCTTCGTAGCGACCAAGGAACCGAAGATAGGCCTGTGCATCGACAATCGAAGGCTCACCGTGCAGTCGGTCGAGTTTGGCCCATCGCATGTAGTCGTCGCGCTTGATTTCAACGGTGCCCTTCCCATTGCTATGGGTTGAATACAGGATCGCGGTGTAGCCAAGCTCTCCAATGCGCTCGGCCGTCGCGGCAAAGCGTGCGCCATTATCGATGTCGAGACCCATCATATACAGCGCAGTGACATTGCTCTTCGAACGCTTCCCGCCGGAGCCGAGCGCACCCATGACGAGACAACGGCCAGCCTTTTCACCAACCTTATGAGTAGAAAATTGATTGGTAAAAACAGTTCCGAACGGGGTCGGGAGAGTGGTCTTCCAAGAGGTTGCGGTGTGCTTACTCGCGCCTGAAACAACGATCGGCAGGTTAGCGATCTCGTCGGTCAACACGCCCCAAATTTCGGCATCGTTGATCCAATCATCAGCGGCCCATTCCCAAAGCCCTTTCGCCCCCGCGTCGAAAGGGTTGTCATTGTCGGCAGCGCGATCGTTCGCGGGATGGAGCGGCTCGATAACGGGGTGGCGAGCGGGCGTGTTGATGGCGGGCGCGGATTTCATATTTCACCGAGTCTAACGGCCCATGGAGTGGGCGCAAGCGACCGTTCGCGCGAAAGATAGCGCGTCGGACTGTCTAATGGCGTCGGTGATATTTGCGGACACCGGGCCAGATGATTTTGAGCGGACTTCGCCGGAGGCGGAAAAAGACAACCGCCTCCGGCGACGCCAAGCGATCAAATGTGATCACTCTACTTGGTGTCCGCGTCTAATAGTTATTCACGACCCATTGAATAAACAAGTGAAACTTAGGAACGGCTCTATTGTTGCATCATGCATGAATATACGGTCGCCGATGACACCCAAAGCCAAGATCATCGGCGACCGCAACATGGCGCGAGGCGTCCGACCCTCGCGCCAATCCAATCAACCGAGCCAGTAGCTACGCGTCACCCGGTGCTCGATCTCGTTCACTGTGTCGGCAACGTCTTCGGTGCGGTCGAGACCGGCTGATACCAGCTTCTCGCGGCTAAGCGCGAACAGCACCTCGCCAACAACCGGCCGAGGGTTCAAGAGCAAGTCGTCGGTGCAGTGGTCATAGCAGGTCCCGGAATAGTGCACAGCGAATTGAAACCCTTCCCGCGTCCCCTGTCGGTAGCGACCAGCGAAGCGGATATGATGGTCGAGGTAGAGTCCAAACTCGCTCAAACGCGCGATTCCGTGGCCAATAGCTTCGATCCAACCGTGGCGTCGCAAGAGCGTCGTTTCCAGAGTAGGTGCGGGTTTCATGCGTGTACCCGCGCGCTTGGACCGGTTGCCAGAGCAGAAGCCATCATGCTCCGGTCGGCGACGATGGCCTCAAAAAGACCTGCGGCAAAGTCCCGGATTGCGACCGGCAGCGTGTGGCGGACAACCGAGCGCAAAAACGTACCAGACGAAACGGTCGCATCGGCTACCCGGTAGCTAACTTCGGCAGCGAACTCGACCGAGGACCCGCAAAGGGTGATCGAACGTGCGTGGACATCAATCGTAGCGGGGCTTCCGAGGGCGCGAAAGCGAAGCTCGGCACGGTGCGCCGTAGCAGGAAAGTCATATTTCTTTTCGAAGGCGAAGGCCTCTTCCGCCGTCAAACGGCGGGTGCTGGTATCGGTCAACATATTGTCTCTCTCATTCACGCGGCCGAGTGGTGCGCGGACTGGGGTTTTGGGGAGTGGGATGATTGCCGCGCACCGCGCGAGAGAGGCCAAGCCTCTAGACGCTCGCTCACCGAGAGGGCGGTGCTGGCCCCGCCAGCTTGGATGTCGGGAAGGTCGAGGCGGCGTTTGCCAGCATCAATTTCGCATTATGGTCGAATCGCGATGGCTTTTTTGAGGCAAACGACAACTCCGGCTCAAGTATATTTCGGAGGCGCTAGACTCCTGTGTAGTCCGAAACGTCCAGAAATTCTTAACAAAATCAGTATATTGACGAAACTTGCAAGACAAACCATTATCGGCGTTCTCAGCAATATTGCAGAAGGCAAGGATGCAGGTGGAAAATTTCGACGACCTAGAGGACCTCACCGCCACAGCCTTGCGATTGAGAGACGTACTGGACGATATCTGCACTCAACCCATTCCTACCAGAGAAGCCGCCATCGAAATTGGCTTGCGTCTGCAACTGCTCGCCTCGGCAATCGACGACGCTGGGCAGGAGTTGGTGACCGGCGCGTTTGTCCTGCCTAACTAATCGCCCCTGATTGTTTTTGTTTTGTTCCGCGTCTACTCTCGCATTTACGAGTCAACGTGATAGCCGCCGATGAACGATCTCAAAGATTACACGCTCGCTGAATTTCTCGCTGACCAAAGCACCAATTTTCGATCAGCCTTGCCGCTAGTTCACTCGTCGGAATCGAAGAACCTGATCACCATCATCCGGGAAGGGAAGATCTCGGTCACACGCTGTGACACCTTCACGGACGAAAATCTGGCCTATTTTTTCCATGGGCGGCCTTCATATAGGAAGACCTACGACAAGCCGAAGGATTGGCAACTGCCCTTTGTGCTGCTCCTTAAAAATGCTTGTGTGGTGAATATGCGGCGGATTTTCCCTTTCGATTCCGGCGCGTTTTTCTCTGGGCGGTTTCCTAACTACCTGTCCGACTTCAAGCCCGAGGGGTACGAATTGGCCCCGCAAGGCAATGCAGCCATTGATCTTCTGATCGATATCTTTTTCGGAAACGACTCCGATTACCTCCACGGAAAGGCGAAACCGGTCGCTGAAGTGAAGCAGCGGCGAAGACTAGGCATTGCCCACTCCGAGATTGAAGCTCTGTGCACAATGTACAATCGGGATCAGGTGACAGCGGATGATCGTTCACTGGCTATCGAGGTCCAGAGCGCAAGCGATGTTTCGCTCAGCGATCACCTCATTGGAATAGTGATGCCCAGACCTTATTTCGATGACAAAGCTTTAAAAAAGCGCCTGCGCACAATCAACAAGGGACTCCATATACGGCACTACGATATCTATGCGCTAAGTACTGAAAGCTACATGGCAACGATCTATGGGCTTGTGAAAGATATCTATCGCAAGATAGGGCTTATCGATGCATGATCGCTACGACCTGTTTGCGTGCATCGATTTCGGAACGGATTCATTCGCCATATCCATTCCCATTTTGAAGCGGCAAGGCTCGAACTATAACTACATCCCGAAAACCGATAATTTTTTTATTGTGCTTGATTTCTACGAGGTCGCCGATCTCGGCTACTCACTCAAGTATGTGGGTGCGGGTGACGAGCGGCTCGTTCAAATTGGCCACAAGGCTCCGGTCCCTATAATTGAGAATGGCCATGTCTATGTTGTCGATCCCGAATGGACTGAGGTTGAAATCCGTTCACGGCTTCCACGCTTAGGCAACGAAGCCGTCAAGGCATTTCTATCACTTCGATCGCGGATAGGCAGCGCCGGGTTTACTCCTGCGGACCACACGGACATCAACGCGGCAATGGACGATCTGCTAAGCCAGCCCGTTCGCTCCCGGTATTGGATTTCAAAATTCTCTGCTCTCGTTCGATCGGCATTCGAGCGAGGCAAACCACCGTCTGACCTACTTGAAAAAGTAGAGGCTGCCCGGCTCAACTGGCTCGAAAAGTTTTCCGCGAAATCGTCGCTCAAGCTGGTACAGGGGATTCTTGAGATACCTCATCTCAAGCTGCAACCGACTTCCGCCAACCGCGTGATGTTGCATCGTTTTGAAGGCATGCTGCTTACGAAAGGCATCTTCGTTTCGAGAACGGAATTGCGTGCCTATGAGGGAATGTTCCCAGACGGCATCTTCGAAGCGATCAAGCAAGAGACAGGAGGCCAATACGACTTCTGGAGCAGGCGGAGCGCCATCTCGGAGTTCATCGCTCAACAAACATACGAACATGTGTACCCCACCGACAGCACACAAGGGCGTATACATGAGCCCGACCGATGGACTGTCGGGGAGTTGTCGGCACTCCTACTGTTTTTTGATGTCGTAGCGGGTGAAGACACTGGCCTCGATAATTCGCGCCAATACTTCCATCCCCTCTTCGATAAGTGCCTTGAGCAAGTCCAGATGGTCCTCGGTGATCGATATCGGCTTACGAATGTCGTGTTTCGAACTCAACCGCCTCCGCCTTGGTTTTTGCGTGACCTAATGGAGGTATTGCAGATAGTAGCGTCTCAATTCCCTTCCAATCCCGACCAATGGCTGGACAACCTACGCAATGTTATCGAGCTTCATCGTAAACTGGTTGTCGTTTCCAAGATCGTTCGCCCGAATACGAGCACGCTTGACGATGCCGACGTTGTCTTTGACGGTATCGATTACTCGCTGCTCGCCGCCGTCAACAATGCGGTATCAACTAGGAATGTCTCCGCGCTAAGAGCCGTTCTTAAACCCGATCCTCAATCGGTGCTGTAGAGGCAGCGTGATGGCGGAACGCGAGGCTAAGGAGTCATACGGTTCCGATCGTGCCAAACTAATTTACGGTCGCAGCACTAACGGCAGTTTGCTTCATATTAGCGAGGTCCTGCGAGGCTTGGCCTGTGGGTGCATATGCCCCGCATGCGATGGGCAATTGGTTGCTCGGACCAAGGCTGACCACAAGGTTCCGCACTTCGCGCACTACAGCGGCGAGGCGTGCGGTGGTGGTCCAGAGACGGCTATCCATTTGCTGGCCAAGGAGGCGTTCCGGAACAACCCGAAGATGTTGCTGCCGGAGCGACTTGGGCTAGATGAGCGAAGGCAGGTGGTGATGAAGCCGGGGCAGGAAGTCACCACAGAGTTCCTTCGGCTAGAATACACGGACCCGAAGGGGATCGTGCCGGACCTGTATGTTCGCGCCCTCGGCTACGATCTTTTTGTTGAGGTCGCGGTGACTCATTTCTGCGACGGCACCAAACTTCAACGCCTGCGCGATCACCGCACGCCGGCCGTCGAAATCGATCTTTCCAGACTCCCGCGAGACTCGACGCGAGAGGCAATCGCGGACGCCGTCCTGCGGTCGGCGCTACGCCATTGGCTTTTTCATCCCGGCATTGAAGCTGCGAAGGCGATGCGTAAGAAGGAAGAGGAAGCTTGGCAGAAGCAGCAGGACGAACGTCAGGCTAACGCGGCGAACAAGCACAGGAAACGCGTTGGTGACCTAGTGCGCGCCTATGCTGACGGACTGAAAGAGTTGGCGGGAGCCAAGGGAGACGTACCTCGCCACGCGGAACTTGCGACGGTTGGACTCGCCGATCATGTGGGGATTGAGGTTGCAGGCTTTGGCTGCTTTACGGTGCCACCAGCGGTTTGGCAGGCTATCATCTTAGCCGAGGTCCTTCATGACCGTTGTCTTGGGAACGGCCCGTGCAAGGCCGTACCGATCACCAAGCATCTGGAGAAAGGCCATCTCATACGGCCGCAGTTTCAGCGCGTGTCTCGCGAAGTGGCAGACGACACAGCGTTGGTCGAAACTCAGTTCGCGCCGGCTTGGAAAGCCATCGACACTTATCTGAACTATCTACTTGGCAAGGGTGTTCTGTTCCAACAAGGCTACGGCGTAGCCCTCGCAAAGGCATTCGCTGATCCTTGGACCGCGAGGACATTGGCCGAAACCAAAAGGACCGCCTCCCTGCACGCGAGCGTGCAACTGGTGGACTGGATTCTTAGCGAGCTTCCTGACGACGAGCGTTGCGGTATGAACGGCGAGTCGTGGCTTCAATCAATCCATCAAGAATCCGGCTTGAGCTACCGGGAGGCGCTACAGTCCAACGTCGAGTCGGCAAAGATCGTCGGGCAGATCGAGAACATCGCTGCCATGATGGAGAAGAACGGGCGGCTGCCATACGGAAATGTTGGATTACCCATTGAACGAGCTATCGAGCGCCGGAGGGCGCAGATAGCGAAGCACGCCGAAGAGCTACGGGAGAAGCAACTTCAAGCAGCGGAGCGCCTACGCCATTCGCGGCGTGACCGGCTTTGTGTTGATGCAGAGAAAGAGCTAACCGGGCCAGGCTTAGATGCATTCTTGAACACCAGACTTGCCAACATGAACAACATGACCCCGCTTGAGATGGCGGAGGATAGCGAGTCTGGCCTGACCCGCGCGCGGGAGGCACTTTCCGAATTGGTCAGGCAGCGTCTTATCGAGTCGGAAGCTGCGGCCGAGCGGGAAGAGTATCGCCGGATGATCACCGATGATGCCCGGCAGTGTTTGTCGGAAAAGGACTCCGAAAGCTTTCTGAACGGCCGCGACGACGATCTTAACCGCACAACGCCGCTGCTGTTCGTGAAGGATGCCGAAACTTATCGAAAGGCTCGTGGGAAACTTACACAATGGCAGGATCAGTTTGGTGCGCCGTTCTGAGATGCAATGCCGATACGTCGGCTCTGTCGCACAAGCGGCTCGTGCGGCCTGCTTGTTCTGTTCCTTCTGACGTTACGCTAGACTTACTCCGGGTGTTCGCGATTCGAAGACTTAATCGCGGCGAGGGGCCAAGATGACTGCCGATGAATATCTAGGTGGCATTCTCATGCGCGAGGCCGTGGATCGGAGCGTCAACTCTCCAGTCCGAGGCGTTGCACAGACGCTCGCGCCAGTCATTCAAACTTGGAGTGCGGGATATCTGAACAGTGTCAGCGCAAGCGGCTCCTTCGCGAAAGGAACGGCTAACAGGAGCGGCACTGACATCGACCTGTTCATTTCTCTTGGGACCAACACACCGTCCACTCTGAAAGAGATTTACGACACTCTCTTCAATGCCATGACGAAAGCCGGTTACACACCCAAACGGCAAAACGTTTCCATCAACATTCGGGTCGGTGGATATGATGTCGATCTTGTTCCGGCCAAGCGGCAGGACATTAATAGTTCCGATCACAGCCTATACCGCCGAAAGGCCGACACATGGACGAAGACGAACGTGGATCGCCACATCGCCGTCGTGACCGGTGCCGGGCGTGAACTGGAAACTCGAATCTTGAAGCTATGGCGAAATCAGAAGGGTTTGGACTTTCTTTCGTTCTATCTGGAGCTAACGGTGATCGAAGCTCTTCGCGGGTCTGGCGGCACGTTGTCCACTAGAGTGTGGCGCGTGTTCGAATATTTGCGGGACAGCTTCTCCGCCGCAAGGGTGATCGATCCGGCAAACACAAACAACATCATCTCCGACGACCTCACCGCCAATGAGAAGGCCGCGATCAAGCGAGCTGCTGAAACTGCTTTGGCCGCGAAGACGTGGGGAGAAATTGTTCGATGAGTGATTGGTCGCTGCAAGTCCTCCTTTCCGCTTTGCATGATGATATCGAGCGGCGTCTGGACCGAGCGCGAAAGGTCTTCAGTCATCCAACGGTCAAGGGTGATGCTAGCGAAAGGGTGTGGCGCGATCTTTTGGAGTCGTACCTGCCGAAGCGGTATCAGGTTTCGACCGCGCATGTGGTGGACAGCACGGGCGCATTCAGCGACCAAATTGATGTCGTTGTGTTCGATCGGCAGTATTCGCCGTTCGTCTTCCACTACGAGGGGCAGGTGATCATCCCCGCTGAAAGCGTGTACGCCGCGTTCGAAGCCAAGCAAATCATCAATGGTGCGATGATGGCCTACGCTCAAAAGAAAATTGCGACCGTACGCGCGCTGAAGCGTACCAGTTTGCCGGTCCCAACGATCGGCGGGGAAATGCCGCCAAAGCCTCTGCAACATATCTGGGGCGGCATCCTGTCATTTGACAGTGAATGGACACCCGCCTTTGGCACGCCGTTCTATGCTGCCCTCGAAAAGGGTGATCCCGATGGGAGTCTCGACATCGGATGCTGCGCTGCGCAGGGCGCGTTCTGGAAAGATGCGCAGGGAGCCTACCACGTGCCGCAAGGAGGCAAGGCGGCCACAGCGTTCCTTCTAGAATTGATTGCGAAGTTGCAGTCGAGCGCGACGGTACCCATGATCGATGTTCGTGCCTACGCCAAGTGGCTAGCGAAGTAGTTTTACCCGAAGCTGCTCTGGTTTTTGCTCTGGAAAATGCTCTTTCGGTTTATTCTAAATCATTGATCTTAAAGAGTTATTTGTTGCGACTGGCGGCCGCTCTCTCCGCCATCCTGCCTCGCTCTTCGAGCTTCGCAGGATTTGCGTGATCCTTTGGACGAAGCAGGATGTCCTCCAAAGCTTTAGCGCAGGAGGGCGAATTCGAAGCGTCTTCCTTTCAGTAAATCATTCCGGTTGACCGCTATACACGGGAAAGCATCCTCCGCTCCGGAGTTCACTCGTGCGTTCCGCAAAGTGTCCGGCTTGCTCGGGAACCTCTCGCCGCTCCGCGCGTTTCCCGGCGTCTCATCAGTCGATCCCGCCAGGATTTTCTCCGACTGCGACCAATCAGGAGCCTATTTCATGCATGACAAGCTGTTTCATTCGCCCGTCGCGTTGACCGTCGGCCTTGGCTTCAAGCGCGAAATCGCCTCGCTGGCCGAAATGCACGATTTCCTGACGAACTGGACGACCTCCCGGCGTGGTCCGCTTTATCGCAATGCCGTCGAGGCCTGCGGCCTGGCGCTGGAAGGTTGCATCACCAGGGACGAGGCACGCCATGCGCTCGTTGAATTCGCGCAAGCCACCGGCATTCTCTGGCCCGAGATCGAACCCGTCATCGTGGCGCGCGCCGTCGCGCGCGGTTATGGCGGCTACGCCGCCTGATCGTTCGTGCCAATGATCGTGGCGGCCAGTTCGTACGGCCACCACCGAAAGCCCGGCTTGACCCTCCAAGCCGGGTTTTCGATTTCTTGCAGCGGGTTCGCGCGGACAGCGGTCAATCACACCAGCTGGACGAGATGACGAGCGATGCCTCGAAGATATGGCGCCCATTCTCGTCCCGCACCTTCACGGTTATGGCCGTCCGGTCGTTCTCGATCATCTCGTCGCGAATGATGTCGGGCAGGATGAGGATTGCCTCGCGCCGCAGACGCTCACGCGAGTCGAAGACCTGACCGTGGTCATCCACCGTCAGGCCATCACCATTGTAAAGGTCGAGAAAGTATCTGGGCATGATGCGGCCGAATCCCGATTTGCAAAAGAGACTGATCGACAATTCGCGGGCTAAGCCGTTGTTCCATCAGAGATGATCTTCGCTGGCGAATAAGAGCCTTCTAACAAATGTTAATGCCCGCCAGCGTCCGAGGACCTAGTGCTTCGGCAGCCGCCCTTGCTTCGACAGAACAGCTGGCGATCGGCTCTGAGCCCTTTCGCTGGAGATAGCGGTGCTGGAATCCCTGTATCTGAATCTTGCCCAGCACGACGCCCTTTCCGACGCCGAAAAGGCGCTGCTGGCGGAAGCCATGACGTTCGAGCGGCATTTCGCGGTCGGCCAGGATATCGTCGCCTCGGGCGCGCGGCCGACCCATTCGACCCTGATCCTCGACGGCCTGGCGGCGCGCTACAAAGTGCTGGAGAATGGCGGCCGGCAGTTCACCTCCCTGCAGGTGCCCGGCGATTTCGTCGATCTGCACGCGTTCCTGCTGAAGACCATGGATCACGGCATCGTTGCCATGTCGCCCTGCCATGTCATGTTCGCCGATCACAGCCGGCTTCGCGCGATCACCGAGGAAGCGCCGCATCTGACGCGGCTGCTGTGGCTGGACACGCTGGTCGACGGCGCCATCCATCGCGAATGGATCGTGGCGATGGGCCGCCGCTCCAAGACCTCGCATCTGGCCCATCTTCTCTGTGAGCTTTTCGTGCGGCTGCAGGTGGTGCAGCGCACCAACGGCATGAGTTTCCATCTGCCGCTCTCGCAAGCCGAACTGGCCGATGTGCTTGGTCTTTCCGTGGTGCACATGAACCGCGTCATCGGTGCCTTGCGCAAAATCGGCGTCGTCAATTGGGCAAACCACACGGTGACCATCCTGGACTGGCACAGGCTCCAGGAAATCGCCGAGTTCGATCCGACCTATCTCAGCCTGACGCGGGAGCCGCGCTAGCGTAAGTTCAGCAAGGCCGCAAGGCGGTTGGGCGTCCAGACCGACAATGGCGTCGAGAGTCGTTCTTCGACGCTGAGTGGCGTCCGGAAATCTTTATAGAATTCCTATTTCTTTGCGCCTCGCCCCGTCTCGAAACTTTATGGCGATCGGGTCCATATCCACACAACCAAGTTTTTGACGTCACGTCGATGAACATGCGACGGGCGTTTTCACGGTATTGCGCGCCTTTCCAGGAAAGGCACGAAGTACAAGGCACAAAGGAACGGGCAAGATGGATATTATCGTTCTCGGCATAGGGGTTTTGTTTTTTGCTTTGTCCCTCGCCTACGTCAAAGTCTGCGACAAAATTTAAGCGGAAGGGTCGAAACCATGCTCGTCGACTACATCCTCGGTGGAGGCGTGACCTTGTTCCTGCTCGCTTACCTCACCTACGCCCTCATTCGCCCTGAACGTTTCTGACCAGCGCACGGAAAGCCCGTCATGACCATTAACGGATGGATTCAGATCCTCGTCTATTGCGGGATCATCGTTTTGCTGGTGAAGCCGCTCGGCGGCTACATGCACCGCGTCTTCAATGGCGATCACACGCTGCTTTCACCGATCTTCGGTCCGCTCGAGCGGGGGCTCTACCGCATTTGCGGAACCAGCGACCGGGAAGAACAACACTGGGCCACCTATGCGGTGGCCATGCTGCTCTTCAACCTGGCGGGCTTCCTGGTGCTCTACTTCCTGCAGCGCCTGCAGGGCAGCCTGCCCTACAATCCGGCAGGGATGAGCGCGGTCGATCCGGCGCTCGCCTTCAACACCGCCGCCAGCTTCATAACCAACACCAACTGGCAGAATTACGGTGGTGAAAGCACGATGTCCTACCTCGTGCAGATGGCCGGGCTGACGGTCCAGAATTTCGTTTCCGCGGCCAGCGGCATCGCCATCGCGATCGCGCTGATCCGTGGCTTTGCTCGCGCTTCCGGAAAATCGATCGGCAATTTCTGGGTCGACCTGACCCGCTGCACGCTCTACGTGCTGCTGCCGCTCTGCATCGTGCTCACGCTGGTGTATGTCTGGCTCGGCATGCCGCAGACGCTTGGGCCCTACATCGACGCCACAACGCTCGAGGGCGCCAAGCAGACCATCGCTCTCGGCCCGGTCGCCTCGCAGGTGGCCATCAAGATGCTGGGCACCAATGGCGGCGGTTTCTTCAATGCCAATGCCACGCATCCCTTCGAGAATCCCGATGCCATCTCCAACCTGATCCAGATGGTGACGATCTTCGCGCTGGGTGCCGCGCTGACCAATGTCTTCGGCCGCATGGTCGGCAACCAGCGCCAGGGCTGGGCAATCCTAGCCTCGATGGGCGTGCTGTTCATTGTTGGCGTCGCCGTCTGCTACTGGGCGGAAGCCGCGGGCAATCCGCTGGTCCATGCGCTGGGCATCGACGGCGGCAACATGGAAGGCAAGGAGAGCCGTTTCGGCATCGCCCTCTCGGCGCTGTTCGCGGTCATCACCACGGCCGCCTCCTGCGGCGCGGTCAACGCCATGCATGACTCATTCACCGCGCTCGGCGGCATGATCCCGCTCATCAACATGCAACTCGGCGAGGTCATCGTCGGCGGTGTCGGCGCCGGGTTCTACGGCATGCTGATGTTCATCCTGATCGCCGTCTTCGTCGCCGGCCTGATGGTCGGCCGCACGCCCGAATATCTGGGCAAGAAGATCGAGGCCAAAGAGGTGAAGATGGCGATGCTGGCCATCCTGTGCCTGCCGCTGGCGATGCTGGTCTTCACGGCCATCGCGGTGGTGCTGCCGAGCGCGGTGGCATCGATCGCCAATGGCGGGCCGCACGGCTTCTCCGAAATCCTCTATGCCTACACTTCGGCGGCGGCCAACAACGGCTCGGCCTTCGGCGGCCTCACCGGCAACACGCCCTGGTACAACATCACCATCGGCATCGGCATGTTGATGGGCCGCTTCCTGGTCATCATCCCGGCGCTCGCCATTGCCGGCGCGCTGGCGGCGAAGAAGACCGTACCCGCCTCGGCCGGCACCTTCCCGACCGACGGTCCGCTGTTCGTCGGGCTGCTGGTCGGCGTCATCGTCATCGTCGGTGGCCTGACCTTCTTCCCGGCGCTCGCCGTCGGACCTGTTGTCGAGCACCTGGCGATGATCCATGGACAGACATTCTGAGGCCGACATGTCCTGGTTCAGCAACAAGCGCCGCAATGCCGGGCATCGGCCCGATCCGGAGAAGGAGGGGCTGCCGCCTCCTTTCCCGACCATGTCGACATTTCTTGGACTTGCCGGCGCCATGATCGCGCTTTGGCTGCTGGCCTACGGGCTTCCCCACCTCTTTTCGGCATCCGATCACCCGGTGCCGCACACCAACACTGAAGCCGGAGCTTCAAAATGAGCCAGTTAAAATCAGCCAGCATCATGGATGCTCGCATCCTGTGGCCCGCCATTGGCGGCGCCTTCCGCAAACTCGATCCGCGCACGCTGGCCCGCAATCCGGTGATGTTCGTCGTCGCCGTCGTGTCGGCGCTGACATCGGTGCTGTTCGTCAAGGACCTCGTCACCGGCGGCGGCGATCTGCGCTTCACGCTGCAGATCATCATCTGGTTGTGGTTCACGGTGCTGTTCGCCAATTTCGCCGAAGCCGTCGCCGAAGGGCGCGGCAAGGCGCAGGCGGATTCGCTGCGCAAGGCGCGCACCGAGACCCAGGCCAAGCTCCTGGCCGGCGAGGATCGCACCAAATTCAAGCTGGTGCCTGGTACCAGCCTGAAGGTCGGTGACACCGTGCTCGTCGAGGCCGGCGACATCATCCCGTCCGACGGCGAGGTGGTGGAAGGCGTCGCCTCAGTCAACGAGGCGGCGATAACGGGCGAGTCCGCGCCGGTCATCCGCGAATCCGGCGGCGACCGCTCAGCGGTCACCGGCGGCACGCAGGTGCTGTCCGACTGGATCCGCGTGCGTATCACGGCGGCGTCCGGACACACGTTCCTCGATCGCATGATCTCGCTGGTCGAAGGCGCCGAGCGCCAGAAGACACCCAACGAGATCGCGCTCAACATCCTGCTCGTCGGCATGACGCTGATCTTCGTGCTGGCCACCGCGACGATCCCGAGCTTTGCCGCCTATTCGGGCGGCTATATCTCGGTGACCGTGCTCGTCGCGCTGTTCGTGACGCTCATCCCGACCACGATCGGCGCGCTGCTGTCGGCCATCGGCATCGCCGGCATGGACCGCCTGGTGCGCTTCAATGTGCTGGCCATGTCCGGCCGCGCCGTCGAGGCTGCCGGCGATGTCGACACGCTGCTCCTCGACAAGACCGGCACGATCACGCTCGGCAACCGCCAGGCGACGGAATTCCGCCCGGTCAAGGGTGTCACCGAGCAGGAACTGGCCGACGCGGCACAGCTTGCATCGCTTGCCGACGAGACGCCGGAAGGCCGCTCGATCGTGGTGCTGGCCAAGGAGAAATACGCCATCCGGGCCCGCGATATGGCGACATTGCACGCGACTTTCGTGCCTTTCACCGCACAGACCCGAATGAGCGGCGTCGACATAGACGGCTCCTCGGTGCGCAAGGGCGCGGTCGATTCGATCCTGACCTATGTCAGCCAGCCGACTTCGGCCACGCACGGCACACGGCCGGGCAGCGATACCGTGCGCGACCTGCAGGCGATCGCCGACGAGGTCGCCAAGTCGGGCGGTACGCCGCTGGCGGTCGAGCGGGACGGGCGGCTGCTCGGCGTCGTCCACCTGAAGGACATCGTCAAAGGCGGTATCCGCGAGCGCTTCGCCGAATTGCGCAGCATGGGCATCCGCACGGTGATGATCACCGGCGACAATCCGATGACGGCCGCAGCCATCGCGGCGGAAGCCGGCGTCGACGACTTCCTCGCCCAGGCGACGCCGGAGGACAAGCTGAAGCTGATCCGCGACGAGCAGGCCAAGGGAAAGCTGGTCGCCATGTGCGGCGACGGCACCAACGATGCGCCGGCACTCGCGCAGGCCGATGTCGGCGTGGCCATGAACACCGGCACGGTCGCCGCCCGCGAGGCCGGCAACATGGTCGACCTCGACAGCGATCCGACCAAGCTGATCGAGATCGTCGAGATCGGCAAGGCGCTGTTGATGACGCGCGGTTCGCTGACGACCTTCTCCATCGCCAATGACGTCGCCAAGTACTTCGCCATCATCCCGGCCATGTTCGCCGTCTTCTACGTCGCGCCCGGCCAGACGACCGGCCCGTTGCAGGCGCTCAACATCATGCATCTGGCGACACCGCAGAGCGCCATCCTGTCGGCCATCATCTTCAACGCGCTGATCATCATCGCGCTGATCCCGCTGTCGCTGCGCGGCGTGAAGTATCGGGCGATCGGCGCCGGCGCGCTGCTCAGCCGCAACCTTCTCGTCTACGGCCTCGGCGGCATCGTCGTGCCGTTCGTCGGCATCAAGATAATCGACATGGCCGTCACGGCCCTCGGCCTTGCATAAGGATCATTCCGATGCTCAAGCAAATCAGACCCGCGATCATCATGATCGTCTTCTTCACCGTGCTGACCGGGCTCGTCTATCCCATCGGCATGACCGGCATCGCGCAGGCGCTGTTCCCGCGCCAGGCCAATGGCAGCCTGATCGAGAAGGACGGCAAGGTGATCGGCTCCGAACTGATCGGCCAGGCCTTTGCCAGCGACAAATATTTCCACGGCCGGCCTTCGGCCGCCGGCAACGGCTATGACGCCGGCGCCTCCGGCGGCTCCAATCTCGGCCCGAGCAACCCGAAGCTCATCGAGCGCATCAAAGGCGATGCCGAAAAGCTGAAGGCCGAGAATCCGAACGCGGCGGTGCCGATGGACCTGGTGACCACGTCCGGCAGCGGTCTTGATCCGCAGATCAGTCCGGATGCCGCTTATTTCCAGGTTCCGCGCGTGGCCAAGGCCAGGGGCGTCGACGAAGCCAAGGTCAAGGCGCTGGTCGACAGCCAGGTCGAGGATCGGGAATTGGGCGTGCTCGGCGAGCCGGTGGTCAATGTGCTGGCGCTAAACCTGGCGCTGGATGCCGCGAAATAGTTGACGGTCGGCGCCGGGGATCGACACGGTCCCCGGCGCCATTCATGATCGGACCCGATGCCGGACGACAGAAGCAACGTCGAAAACAGACCATCCCCCGACGCGCTGCTCGAGCATGCCGAGCGGGAAGGGCGCGGGCGTCTGCGCATATTCCTGGGCGCGGCACCGGGTGTCGGCAAGACTTACGAGATGCTGATGTCGGGCCGTGCCAGGCTGGCCGACGGCATCGACGTTGTGATCGGCGTGGTCGAGACGCATGGCCGCAAGGAAACCCTAGCCCTTGTGGAGGGCTATGAGGTCATTGCCCGGCGCAAGGTCGACTACAAGGGGCGTGTCCTCGACGAGATGGACATCGACGCCATCCTTGCCCGGCGTCCGGCGCTGGTCCTGGTCGACGAGCTCGCCCACACCAACGCGCCGGGCAGCCGCCACCCCAAGCGCTACCTCGATGTTCAGGAGATCCTGGCGCGAGGCATCGACGTCTACACGACGCTCAACGTCCAGCATGTCGAAAGCCTGAACGACGTCGTCGCGCAGATCACCCGGGTCAGGGTGCGCGAGACGGTTCCCGATTCCGTCATCGACCAGGCCGATGATGTCGAAATCATCGATCTGACGCCCGACGACCTGATCAAGCGGCTGGAGGAAGGCAAGGTCTATTTCCCCAACACGGCGCAACGTGCCGTCGAGAACTATTTTTCGCCAGGCAATCTGACGGCGTTGCGGGAACTGGCGCTGCGGCGCACCGCCCAGCGCGTCGACGAGCAGTTGCTCAACCACATGCAGTCCCACGCCATCCAAGGGCCGTGGGCGGCGGGCGAAAGGGTGCTCGTCTGCGTCGACGCGCGCCCGGGCGGGGCAGCCCGCATTCGCTACGCGCGCAGGTTGGCCGACCGGCTTCGTGCGCCATGGACGGCGCTTCATGTCGATACGCCGGGCGCGGCCGGCATGTCCGAGGACGACAAGGACCGGCTCGCCACAGTCCTGCGCCTCGCCGAGCAGCTCGGCGCCGAGGTGACGACCATTCCGGGCCAGAGCGTCGCGCAGGACATTGTGCGCCATGCGACAGCCAACAACTTCACCCACATCGTGGTCGGCAGGCCGACCCGGTCGCGCTGGCGCGAACTGATCGAAGGGTCGCTCACCTACGATCTGATCCGCAATGCCGGCGACATCAGCGTCCACGTCATTTCCGGGACCGAGCGCAACGCCGATGCGCCCTCAAGAGCTGTCAAAGCGGCGACCGAGCGCAAGCCGTTTCAGATCTGGCCCTATCTGTTCGCCACCGGCTATGTCGCGGGCTCGTTGGCGGTCAGTACGGTTCTCGACCAGTTTCTCGACGTTCGTAACCTGGCGATCGTCTTCCTGCTCTCCGTGTTGACGTCGGCGGTGGCCGGCGGTCTCTGGCCGGCGCTTTATGCCTGTTTCCTCAGCGTCCTTGCCTTCAACTATTTTTTCCTCGAACCGCGCTACACGCTGACCATCCGCGATCCCGAGAGCATCGTCGCGATCGCCGTCTTCGTCGCCGTCGCCGTCATCGCCAGCAACCTGACGGCGCGCGTGCAGCGTCAGGCCGCGGCCGCCCGCTCGCGGGCGCGGGCAACGGAGGATATCTATCTCTTTTCCAAGAAGCTCGCCGGCGCCGGCACGCTCGATGATGTGCTCTGGGCCACTGCTTTCCAGATCGCCTCTATGCTGAAGCTGCGCGTGGTGCTGCTGCTGCCCGAAGACGGCACGATTACGGTCAAGGCAGGGTATCCGCCCGACGACACGCTGGCCGAGGCCGACATCGCCGCCGCGCGCTGGGCCTGGGAGCACAACCGTGCCGCCGGACGCGGCGCCGACACGCTTCCCGGCGCCAAGCGCCTCTATCTCCCCTTGCGGACAGGGCGAACCGCGATCGGCGTCGTCGGTCTCGACAACGACAAGCAGGGCCCGCTGTTGACGCCCGAGCAACAGCGGCTGCTCGACGCGCTGGCCGACCAGGCCGCGGTGGCGATCGAACGCATCCAGCTCGTCGCCGACGTCGACCGCGCCAAGCTCGCCGCCGAAGCCGACCGACTGCGCTCGGCGCTGCTGACCTCGATTTCGCATGACCTGAAAACGCCGCTCGCGGCCATCATGGGGGCAGCGGGCACGCTCAAGGAATTCGCACCCGATCTGCCCGAGCAGGACCGGGCGGAGCTTCTGTCGACGGTGATCGACGAATCGGAACGGCTGAACCGCTTCATCGCCAACCTGCTCGACATGACCAAGATCGAGTCCGGGGCGATGGAGCCGAATTACGCCCTCCATTATGTCGGCGATGTCGTCGGTACGGCGCTCGACCGTGCCCGCAAGATCACCAGCGAGCACAAGATCGAGGTCGACATTCCGACCGACCTGCCGATGCTGCGGCTCGATCCCGTGCTGTTCGAACAGGTCCTGTTCAACCTTCTCGACAATGCCTCGAAATATTCGCCGCCCGGCTCGACCATCCGCGCCCAGGCCTGGGCCGACAATGGCTCCGTCATCGTTCAGGTCATGGACGAGGGGCCGGGGATTCCGGCGCACGACCTGGAGCGCGTGTTCGACACCTTCTACCGGGTGCGCAAGGGCGACCAGGTGCGCGCCGGCACCGGGCTGGGCTTGTCGATCTGCCGTGGCTTCGTCGAGGCGATGGGCGGCACGATCGCGGCCGCCAACCGGACCGATCGCCCCGGTGCGGCCTTCGCCATCAGGATGCCGGTGCCGGCGCAATCGCGTGCGATCGGCACCCGTGGCGACGAGCCCGGTACGGACCAGCCCCGATGACCAATTCGAATGTCAGCATACTGGTTGTCGATGACGAGCCGCCGATCCGCAAGCTGCTGCGGGTCGGCCTGGCCAGCCAGGGCTATGCGATCAGCGAGGCGCCGAATGCCAAGGTGGCGATCGAGTTAATGGAACAGGAAAAGCCCGACCTCGTGCTGCTCGATCTCGGCCTGCCCGGCATGGGCGGCCATGACCTCTTGCGCAAATGGCGTGACGAGGGCCTCGACGTGCCGGTGGTCATTCTCTCCAGCCGCACCGACGAAGCCGGCATCGTCAGCGCGCTGGAACTCGGCGCCGACGATTATGTCACCAAGCCCTTCGGCATGAACGAATTGGTGGCGCGCATTCGCGTCGCGCTGCGGCACAAATTCCAGCAGCAAGGCGAGAAGCCGGTTTTCCAGAGCGGCAACCTCAGCGTCGATCTGGTCAAGCGCATCGTCAAGGTCGAGGGCAGGGAGGTGAAGCTCTCGCCGAAGGAATACGACATACTGCGCATCCTGGTGCAGCACGCCGGCAAGGTGCTCACCCACCACTTCATCCTGAAGCAGATCTGGGACGATTCGACCGACGTGCAGTATCTCAGGGTCTATGTGCGCCAGCTCAGGCAGAAGATCGAAAAAACCCCCGACCAGCCGCGCTACATCACCACCGAGACCGGTGTCGGCTACCGCCTGCGCGTCGAGTGAAACAATCCTGCGCTGGAACCCGCGTCAGCCGATGATCGCAAGCGGCCGATTTGCCGCCGCCGATGTCCGCAAGGCGGCGAGACAGCCGAGAATGCCGAGCGGCACGAAGGCGAGGAACAGCCAGCTCGCGACATTGGCCGCCGCGTCATGGTTCAGGCCTTGCGAAAAACCGCTGGCATTGGCGACGATGCCGGCAAGGGCGGCGCCCACGGCGTAGCCGATGCGCTGCATGGTCGGCACCGCGGCCGAGGCGATGGTCTGTTCGTCGTCCGGGGCGGAGGCGACGATGACGCGGGTCAGGAACGGCCAGGCGATGCCGAACCCACCGCCCTGCAACAGGGCGCAGACCAGGATCAACGGGATCGAGCCTTGGGGTATCGTGTAGGCGAAGCCGGCGATGCCCGCCGCGATCATCAGTGCGCCGCAGACGATGATCAGCCGCTCGCGCCGCGGCGGCGCGTTGGCGACGAGGATCGACAGGATCGACCAGGCGATCGATTCGGCGGCGATGATGTAGCCGGTGGTCAGCAGAGGAATGTCGTGCAGGCTGGTCAAGAGCAGCGGTCCGTAGACGCCGAAGGAGCAGGTCGCGATGGAAAAGGCGGCGACCATGGTCATGCCGGCGCCGACCGGCGTGCGCCATGAAAACAGCCGCGCCGGGAACAGCCGGGAGCGCGGCTTCAGCGCGTCGATGTAGAAGAACAGCGCCAGCCCGGCGAGGCCCAGCACGATCAGCAGCGAGGAACGCAACAGGGCGATGTCGACGCCGGCCGAGGCAATCAGCACCACGGCAATGGCAAGGCAGGCAAGCGCCATGAACGGGAAAGGCGGCGCCTTGCCCGCGCCTGTGCTGGGTCTCTTCGCCTCCGGCGTGTCGAGCACGACGAAGCTTGCCAGTGCCATTGCGGTGCCGCCCAGGGTGAAGACGCCGAAGGCCCAGCGCCATGACAGCAACTCGGTCATAACAGCGCCGAGCAGGGGACCGCTGAAGGCAGCGACGCCCCAGATCGCCGACATGATGCCGAAAAGCTGCGGCCAGATGGCACGCGAAAACAGCCGCTCCACCGAGACAAAGGCCAGCGACACCAGCGCGCCGCCGCCAAGCCCCTCGATCAGCCGGCCGGCCAGGAACAGTTGCATGGACGGCGAAGTGGCGCAGATCAGCGCCCCGGCAGCGTAAAGAAGCGCCGCGACCACCATGTTGGTGCGCAGCGCCACGTAGCTCACCAGCCGTCCGGCCGCGGCGCCGGCGACGATGGCGCCGAGTTCGTAGATCGCCAGCGACCAGCCGACGAGCTGCACGCCGGCCAGTTCGCCGACCATGGCCGGCATCACCGTCGCCACCATTGTCTCATTGGTGGCGTGCAGCAGGATGCCGAGGCTGATGAAGCAGAAGCGCGCCAGGTCGCCGCTTGCCCACAATGCCCGCCAGTCGACCCTGTTCGTGCTGATCTCGGTCATGTCCATCCCTGCCTCTGCATATCGCGATGCCGGCGCACGGCACCAGAAGCCAGCAAGGGTTTCCGGCAGGACCATGCGTGTCGATAGCGCCGGATAACGCGCCAGTAGGGGGCGCCGGTCCGGTCGGGGTGGGCTTGTAGGACCTCAACCGCAGTTGAGCTCAAGCGGTTTGTTTCAGTGGACCATCGCAACGTTCGAGATTGGCCGAAGCCTTCCCAACTTCGTCATCCACGGGCGGAGCAGCCGCGTAGCGGCGTCGCGAAGACCCGAGGATCCATGCCGCGACCTCTGCCGAAGGGTGCAGCGGAGCAGTACTCTGCACCGTTGCAGCGCTCAGGAGTCCCGGCATGGATCCTGGGGTCTGCGCCGCGTCGCTTCGCTCCTTGCTACGCCCCAGGATGACGAAGCGGTGAGTGGCCGCCTTCGGTCTCACCAGTCAGTTCTCGGTGCTGCGCAGCTGGAACTGGCTGACGCCGATGGCTAGGTTGACGCCGGTTTGCGTCTGCAGGCTGAGCGGCTGCAAGGTGAAGGCTTGCGAGGAGCCGCCGACCAGGAGATTGGCGCCAGCGCCGACGGCCGCGGTCACTTCGGCGCTGGCGCCGATATAGTCACCCGCCAAGGCGCCCGGCGCGTAGATGTTCTTCAGCGGCGTCAGCACCAGCCAACGCATCGCCGCCTGCTTGGTCGTGCCGATGTCGAGGCCGTATTTGTTGACGGCGCCGAAATAGGCTTCCGGGGCGAAGGTCTTGTCGGCCGGAGTGAAGGTGCAGCTCAGATCCTTGCTCGAACCGAAAATGAAACCGGTGCCGCCCGATATGGCGCATTCAAGCGTGCCGAGTTCGATGCCCTGATCTTGCGCTCGTGCCGGGCCGGCAAGCACGGTTGCGATTACGGCAACGGCAATGGCTGTCCTCGGCATGGCGTCCCCCAAAATCAAAAACGGCGCGGAACCATCCTATCGGGTTCCGCGCCGCGAAGTGAAGGGCCTGGAGCCGAGGCTCCAATCCGCTTATTTGAGCGAGTGGATCAGTTCCAGCGACGTCACGGCCACGGCGAGGTTGACGCCGGTCTGCGCCTGGACGCTGAGCGGCTCCAGCATGAAGGCGCTGTCGAAGCCGCCGACCAGCAGGTTGGCGCCGCCGCCGGTCACGACGCTCGCCTCGGCGTTGACGCCGTAATAGCTGCCGGCAAGGTCGCCAGCGTCACGATCGCGGGTCGCGGCAAAAACGGCCCAGACGAGCTGGCCCTGATGCGTCTTGCCGAGATCGACGCCGATCTTGGAGATGACGCCGGTGTAAATTTCCGACGGACCGTGATGGTAGGGGCGGAAAACGCAGGACACACCCTTGTTGGAGGCGACGATATAGCCGGTGCCGCCATCGATGGTGCAGTCGAGGGTGCCGAGCTGCAGCTTGCCGGCGCTGGCCGGAGCGGCGGCGAACACGGTCGTTGCAAGGGCGGCGGCGCAGACGAGTTTCTTGATCATGGGAGGGTCCTTTCGCAGTCAGTCTTCGGTAACGTCTCGGGTCCCGCGACCGTTCCGCTGAAAACTTGGCGCGAACAAGGCAAGGGTCAACGGCTTGCCGCCGGGGTTAACGCGGGGTTGCCGGTTTGAGGGCGATATGCCTCGCCGCGTGCCCTTTTGGACACGCACAATGTAACTGGCGCTTGCGCGGGCTTTGCAGAGGCCGATGTCAGCTGACGCGGGCGAGGCCGTCCTTGGCCGGCTGGTAGCTTGGGTTGAGGCGCACGGCCTCGCGATAGGACTTCGCCGCCTTGGCCTTGTCGCCGCGCCGTTCGTAGATCAGCGCCTGGTTGGCCCAGGCCTCGGCGTTCTGGCCGTCGAGCTTGATGGCCATGTTGAAATCGGAGAAGGCGTTGTCCTCGTCGCCCGTCGCCAGATAGGAGAGGCCACGGCCGTTATAGGGCTCGGCCGCGTCGGGGGCCAGGGAGATGGCTGTCGAGAAATCCTCGATGGCGAATTTGTGCTGGCCCTGGCTCTGATAGATCAGACCGCGATTGTGGTAGGCGCGGGCGTCCGTCGTGTCGAGCTGGATCGCCTTCTGGAAGTCGGTGAAGGCATCCTGGGTGCGGCCGGCCTTACGGTAGAGATTGCCGCGGCCGATATAGGCGGCGTCGTAATTGCCGTTGATCTGGATCGAGCGGTTGTAGTCCGCAAGCGCTGCTTCCTGGTTGCCGAGGAAGCGCTGGATGAGGGCCCGGTTCGAATAGGCCTGGTAGAAATTCGGATTGAGCTGGATGGCCTGGTTGAAGTCCTTGAGCGCCGCCTGGTACTGGCCGCCGCGGCCATAGGCCGAGCCGCGCACATTGTAGCCCTCGGGATCCTGGGGATTGCGCTGGATCACCGCCGACAGCGAGGAGATGTTCTCGCTCGACCCTTGCGCCTTGTCGATGTTGTTGAACTCGCCAGCCGGGCCCGATGTCTGGCAGCCGGCAAGCACCAATCCGGAAAGCAGGGCCGCTGTCAGGGCGAAACCACGCAATGCGGTCCCGCGCTCCACGCTCGTTGCGTTCATGTCTGCCCTGTCCTCACTTGCGCCGTCGTTCGGGTCCGGTTCCCCCCTCCGGGCCGGTCATATCAAAATAAAAGGGTGGCGGCGATTCCGCATCGCGCCACCCTGGTATCCTTCGAAAAGGACGAAATATTGGCGATAATCAGCGCGGCGGACGCGCTGCACCGGCGGCACCGCCAGCAGCGACCGGACGCGGGGTCATCGGCAGCAGGCCTTCGCGCTGTGCGCGCTTGCGGGCCAGCTTGCGGGCACGGCGAACGGCTTCGGCCTTTTCACGGGCGCGCTTCTCGGAAGGCTTCTCGTAGTGGCCGCGCATCTTCATTTCGCGGAAAATGCCTTCGCGCTGCATCTTCTTCTTGAGCGCGCGAAGCGCCTGATCAACGTTATTGTCGCGGACGAGTACCTGCACGGGCAATCCTGTCTTTCGGGTTTGATATCAACAGGCAAGTAGCCATAGCCACAAGCCTCCGCGGCGCTCGACACCACGAATTGTGGCGGCTGATAGCAGAATCAAGCCTCGCTGTCCACAGTCGAAATGAGAGACGGCAGCCAAATTGCCACGGTCGCCTGGAGATAGGGCGCCGTTACGCCGTGGCCAGGTGCAGCCGCTCGAAATCCTCGAAGAACTCTCCGTAATCGCAGGTGATCTCCTCGCCGACGGCGATATCGCGGGTCGCGGTCGCGCCGCCATAGTGCGAGAAGTCGGTGTTCGGCGTGGCCGAATGGTTCATGAAGCGGCCGTTGTCGACCTCGTAGACCATGAAACCGGGCTTGTCCGGGCTCGGATAGGCGTAGCGGTCGAGCAATTCCTTCAGGGGCGGCGAGGCCGTCTCGTATTTGTCCATCGGGATCAGCCGGTCGAAATCCGGGTCCAGCCGCCAGATCGAGGCGCCTTTCGCGACCGGCTCGGCGGCGAACATGCCGACGCCTTCGATGGCGCTCTGGGCGACATAGGTTCGGATCAGCATCATGGCTTCAAGACCCGTTTTGGTAGAAGGACCCGTTTCGACAGGAAACGAAATCGCCAAATCGGGCGCAAAAAGCAAGACCGGCGGCCTGCGTCACAACGACGAACAGGCCTGTTCCCCGTAAAAATCCTTCACGTCCGGTTGATCGACACGCCGCCATCGGCAAACAGCGCGGTTCCCGTGGTGAAGCTCGAGGCGTCGGAGGCGAGGTACAGCGCGGAGCGGGCGATCTCTCGCGGTTGCGCCATGCGCTTCAGGGCATGGAGGCCCTCGACAAAGGCGCGGGCCTCGGGCGTGGTCGTGGTCGCGCCTGGCGTCTCGGTGCCGCCCGGCAGCAGCGCGTTGACGCGCAGTCCCTTCGGTCCGTATTCGGCGGCCAACACCTGCGTCAAGCCGATCAGGCCTGCCTTGGCGGCGGCGTAGGCGGCCATGCCCGGCATGCCGGCGGTGTAACCGACAAAGCTCGACGTGAAGATCAGCGAGCCGCCGCCGCGCTCCAGCATGGCCGGTATCTGATACTTCGCGCCGAGAAAGGCGCTGGTCAAATTGGTGTCCATCGTCCCGTGCCATGTCCGTGCCGACATGTCGGGGACTGGTCCCATCAGTCCGACGGAGCCGGCATTGTTCAACGCGATGTCGAGTCCTCCGAAGCTGCCGACCGCCAGCTCGACGAGGGCTTTCGCGTAGGTCTCGTCGGTGACGTCCCCCGCGAGGGCGACGGCCGTGCCGCCGGCGTCCTCGATTTCGGCGGCGAGCGCATCAAGCTCCGTTTGGCGGCGGGCGGAAATGACGAGCCTGGCGCCCTCCTCGGCGAACAGCTTTGCGGTGGCGCGGCCAATGCCGGAACTGGCGCCGGTGACGATGGCGATCTTGTTGGTGAGTGCGAGCATCTTTTGCATCCCTGTCCTTCGCGCCGGTCTCGCCGGCAATCGGGATGCTTGGTCACAGATCGGGCCGGGCAGAGCCACCCGATACGTGCCAATGTGCGATGCCTCGCTTGCGTCTTTTTCAGCACGGCGCAAAACGGCAAGCGCCGTCGCAAACAGCGCAAGGATGGCAGCGCGGTTTCGCTAGTGATACACCTCGCGCGCCGGGGCTTGATGATGAACGCCCGGCTGCCATTTGCGAGGCTGGACCGTGAAGAAATACTCTGTATTCGCCATCGCCCGCGAGGCCATGCGCGGCCACAAGGGCTGGGAGGAGCAATGGTCCTCGCCCGAGCCGAAGAAGGAATACGACGTCATCATCGTCGGCGCCGGCGGCCATGGCCTGGCCACCGCCTATTATCTCGCCACGGTGCACGGCATCACCAATGTCGCGGTGCTGGAAAAGGGCTGGCTCGGCGGCGGCAACACCGGCCGCAACACCACCATCATCCGTTCGAACTATCTCTATGACGAGAGCGCCGGCATTTATGACCATGCCCTGAAGCTGTGGGATGGGCTCAGTCAGGAACTCAACTACAACGTCATGTATTCGGCGCGCGGCGTCATGATGCTGGCCCACAATGTGCACGACATCCAGGTGCTGAAGCGCCACGTGCATGCCAACCGGCTCAACGGCATCGACAATGAATGGCTGACGCCTGAGCAGGCAAAGGAATTCTGCCCGCCGCTCAACACCTCGAAGGAGGCGCGCTATCCGGTCGTCGGAGCCGCCTTGCAGCGCCGCGGCGGCACGGCGCGCCACGACGCTGTCGCCTGGGGCTATGCGCGCGGCGCCTCGGCGCGCGGCGTGCACATCATCCAGAACTGCGAGGTTACCGGCGTCAAGCGCGCCGCCAATGGCGCGGTGACAGGCGTCGACACGACGCGCGGCTTCATCGGCGCGAAGAAGGTCGGCGTCGTCGCCGCCGGCCATTCCTCGGTCATCATGAATATGGCCGGCGTGCGCATGCCGCTGGAAAGCTATCCGCTGCAGGCGCTGGTGTCGGAGCCGATCAAGCCGGTCGTGCCTTGCGTTGTGATGTCGAACACGGTGCACGCCTATATCTCGCAGTCCGACAAGGGCGAACTCGTGATCGGCGCCGGCACCGATCAGTATGTCTCCTATTCGCAGACCGGTGGGCTGCACATCTTGCAGCATACGCTCGACGCCATCTGCGAGATGTTCCCGATCTTCACGCGCATGAAAATGCTGCGCTCGTGGGGCGGCATCGTCGACGTGACGCCCGACCGCTCGCCGATCCTGGCGAAGACGCCGGTGCCCGGCCTCTATGTCAATTGCGGCTGGGGCACGGGCGGCTTCAAGGCGACGCCCGGTTCGGGCCATGTCTTTGCCCACACCATCGCCAAGGACGATCCGCATCCGATCAACGCGCCCTTCACCATCGAGCGCTTCCGCACCGGCCGCCTCATCGACGAAGCGGCGGCGGCGGCGGTGGCGCACTGATGATGATGGCGCAGATGGCTGTCGCCATGCCGCTGATGCTGGCGGGGGAACAGGGCATGTTCCATTTTCCTTCGGCGGACGAATTCCGCACGCAGCCGATCAGCCGCGCTGGAAACGAGGCCAACTGGCCATTTACCGTCGACGACGGCGTCCTGGCCTGCGTGTGGAGTGGCGGCCAGAGAGTGGTCATGTTCGTGGAGAACAGACCCGCCGATCTCGACGAGGACGAACCGTTCGAGCCACGTCGCGTCATCGTCACGACCGATCCGATGCAACTCACCATCGGCAACATGGCGTATCGCGATCTGTTTCGCCCGGCCGCAAGCGTGGAGGAGCGCATCCGGCTCGTCGCGCCATTTGCGGCTATGGGCCAAAGGCTTTGCGACCAACCGGCCGGCGCCCACGTCGGTCACGGCGAATTGTAGGAACAAACACGATGCTTCTCATCCGCTGCCCCTATTGCGAGGAAGAGCGCCCGGAACTCGAATTCCGCAACGCCGGCGAGGCGCATATCGCGCGCTCGGCCAACATAGCAGGCGAGAGCGACGACGACTTCGAGAAGTTCTTCTTCATCCGCTCCAATCCCAAGGGCATCATTTATGAGCGCTGGCGGCACATGCATGGCTGCGCGCGCTTCTTCAACGCGGTGCGCGACACCGTGACCGACAAATTCGTCATGACCTACAAGGCCGGCGAGCCCAAACCCTCCAAGCTGCCCAAAAACTCCACCGAAGGAGTTGCAAAATGAGCGGCGCGTTGCGCATTTCCGGCGCCGGGCGCCTCAGCCAGGCCAAGACAGCCCGTTTCAGCTTCGATGGCCAGTCCTATACCGGCATCGAGGGCGACACGCTGGCCTCGGCGCTGCTTGCCAATGGCGTGCATCTGGTCGGCCGCTCGTTCAAATATCACCGCCCGCGCGGCATCCTGTCGGCCGGCGCGGAAGAGCCCAACGCGCTGGTGCAGATCGTGCGCGACGATGCGCGAAAGACGCCGAACGTGCGTGCGACCGTGCAGGAGCTCTATGACGGGCTCGCCGCCAACTCGCAGAACCGCTGGCCGTCGCTATCCTTCGACGTCGGCGCGGTCAACGACCTAGCCTCGCCGCTGTTTTCGGCCGGCTTCTACTACAAGACCTTCATGTGGCCGAAGGCGGCCTGGAAGAGCCTTTACGAGCCCAAGATCCGCGAAGCCGCCGGCCTCGGCGTTTCGCCCGACAAGCCCGATCCCGACCATTATTCCTCGCGCTACGCCCATTGCGACGTTCTGGTGCTGGGCGGCGGTGCGGCCGGTATCGCGGCGGCGTTAGCGGCGGCGGAGACCGGCGTTCGCGTCATCCTCGCCGACGAGCAGGCCGCGTTCGGCGGCAGCCTGCGATTCGAGTCTGGTGCGAAGATCGACGGTCAGGACGGCTTTGCCTGGGCGCAAGCGGCGATCGCCAGGTTGAGTTCAATGGACAATGTCCGCGTGCTCTCGCGCACCACGGCGTTCGGCTATTACGCGCAGAATTTCATCGGCCTGGTCGAGCGCGTCAGCGATCACCTGAAGGCTCCCGGCCACGATCTGCCGCGCGAGCGGCTCTGGCAGGTTCGCGCCAAGCGCGTGGTGCTGGCCTCCGGCGCCATCGAGCGCCATATGGTGTTCGCCAACAACGACCGGCCGGGCGTCATGCTGGCGGGAGCGGCACGCACTTTCCTCAATCATTATGGCGTCGCGGTCGGCAGGAATGTCGGCGTCTACACCGCCAATGACTCGGCGTACGCGGCCGCGATCGATCTGAAGAAGGCCGGCGTCAGCGTGGCGGCGATCGTCGATCTGCGCGACAACCCGACCGGCCCGGTGATCGACGAGGCGAGGGCGCTCGGCATCGAGATCAATTTCGGCCGTGCGGTGATCCGCGCCGGCGGCAAGCTGCGGGTGTCGTCGATGACGGTGCAGCCGAAGAATGGCGGCGGCGAGCGCACCATTCCCGTCGACGCGATCCTGATGTCGGCCGGCTGGACACCGTCGGTGCATCTGTTCTCGCAGTCGCGCGGCAAGGTCGCCTTCAACGACGAGACCAAGCGTTTCGTGCCCGGCACCTACGCGCAGGACTGCGTCTCGGTCGGCGCCTGCAACGGCACCGACGGCCTGTCGGCCTCGGTCGACGAGGCCTCTGCGGCGGGTGCCAAGGCGGCAAAGGAAACAGGCGGCAAGGTGTCCAAGGGCACCAAGCCGAAGGTGGATGCCTCCGAGAGCTGGTCGCGCGGCATGCTGGGCGCGGCGCCGGGCGCCGGGCCGGATACGACGGTGAAAGCCTTCGTCGATTTCCAGAACGACGTGACCGCCAAGGACATTCGCCAGGCGGTGCATGAAGGCATGCGCTCGATCGAGCACGTCAAGCGCTTCACCACCAATGGCATGGCGACGGACCAGGGCAAGACCTCCAACATGCACGGGCTGGCGATCGCCGCCGAGACGCTGGGCAAGCCGATCCCCGAGGTCGGGCTGACTACCTTCCGGGCGCCCTATACGCCTGTCACGTTCGGCGCGATCGTCAGTCATGCGCGCGGGCCGCTGTTCGACCCGACCCGCAAAACCGCGATCCATCCCTGGGCCGAGGCGCAAGGCGCGGTATTCGAGGATGTCGGCCAGTGGAAGCGCGCCTGGTATTTCCCCAAACCCGGCGAGAACATGCATGCGGCGGTCGACCGCGAATGCGTTGCCGTGCGCAACCAGGCTGGCCTGTTCGATGCCTCGACGCTCGGCAAGATCGAAGTCGTCGGGCCGGATGCGGCCAAGTTCATGGAGCTGCTCTACACCAATCCGTGGGAGAAGCTGGAACCCGGCCGCTGCCGCTATGGCATCATGCTGCGCGAGGACGGCTTCATCTATGATGACGGCGTCGTTGGCAGGCTGGCGCCGGACCGTTTCCATGTGACGACGACGACGGGCGGCGCGCCGCGTGTCATGAACCACATGGAGGATTATCTCCAGACCGAGTTCCCGCACCTTAATGTCTGGCTGACCTCGATCACCGAACAGTGGGCGGTCATCGCCGTGCAGGGACCCAAGTCGCGTGACATCATCGCGCCGCTGGTCGAAGGCATCGACATGTCCGACGAGGCGCTGCCGCATATGTCGGTGCGCGAGGGCAAGATCTGCGGCGTGCCGACGAGGCTGTTCCGCATGTCGTTCACCGGCGAGCGCGGTTTCGAGGTCAATGTGCCTGCCGACCATGGCCAGGCCGTCTGGGAAGCGTTGTGGGCGGAAGGCCAGAAGCATGGTGCCACCGCCTACGGCACCGAGGCGATGCACGTGCTGCGCGCCGAAAAGGGCTACATCATCGTCGGCCAGGACACGGACGGCACGGTGACGCCTAATGATGCCGGTCTCGACTGGGCGGTCGGCAAGAAGAAGACCGACTTTGTCGGCATTCGTGGCTTGAAGCGGCCGGATCTGGTGGCCAAGGGCCGCAAGCAATTGGTCGGCCTCAAGACCAAGGACCCCAAGGTGGTGCTGGAAGAAGGCGCGCAGATCGTCGAGGACCCAAAACAGGCCATCCCGATGAAGATGATTGGTCATGTCACATCGAGCTACTGGTCGCAAAATTGCGGCCGCTCCATCGCGCTGGCGCTGGTCGCCGGCGGGCGCGACCGAATGGGCGACACGCTCTACGTGCCGATGCCTGATGGGGTGATCGAGGTGGAGGTTACCGGCATGGTGTTCTTCGACGAGACGGGAGGGCGCCTCAATGGCTAAGGCTGCTGCAAAGACGACGGCGTCGTCCTCGGTCGAGCGGCGTCCGGCATTGGCCGGGCGCGCCACATCGGCGGCCGGCGTCAAGGTCGAGGTGCTGCCCCCGGCGGAGCGCATGTCGCTGCGGGCGCCGGAGGCTTCGCTTGCGGCGCTTTCGAAGGCGCTCGGCGTGACCTTGCCGAAGAAGCCGAAAACATCCGCGTCCAAGGCGGGGCGTACCGCACTGTGGCTTGGCCCGGACGAATGGCTTGTCATCGATGAAGCCGGCAAGGACCCGCTTGCCGATTGCGCGAAAGTTTCCGTCCTGCACTCGTCGGTCGGTATCTCGCACCGCAACATCGCGATTTCAGTTGCCGGCCCAGAGGCCGAGGCCACGGTCAATTCGGGCTGCCCGCAGGACCTGTCGCTCGAAGCCTTCCCGGTGGGAGCCGCTTCGCGCACCATCCTGGGCAAGGTCGAGATCGTGCTGTTGCGCACGGCCGAGGACGCCTTCAGGGTCGAGTGCTGGCGTTCCTTCTCGGACTATGTCTTTACTTTCCTGTCCGAGGGAGCCCGCGACGCCGCCGGCTGACCCGGAACGTTTGCCGCCCGCGTCCGTTGTGCGGCGACAGGTTCGAGGGAGAAGTGCCGATGCCGTCCGCGCCGAAATCGCCGAAAACCGCGGCAGTCCGCTCGCTTGAGCAGGAGCGGCATCAAGAAGCCAATGCTGAAGAGGAACTCGAGGAGGGCCTCGAGGACACGTTTCCAGCCAGCGATCCGGTGTCGATCACCGGGTCGGCCATTCCAGGCGCTCCGGCGAAACCCGGCGAGGCCAAGACCGTCCCCGGTCGCAAGTCCCGCAAGCCTTGATTTCCAAAAATTTTGGTTGAAGGCATCTTCCCAAGACCTCTATCGATGCGATATTCAAAGCGCTTTGGAGAGGAAAAATGCCTGTCAAAGCCGTAGTCTGGGGCGAAAACGTCCATGAACAGACCAATGCCGCCGTGCGCGACCTCTATCTCCTGACCATGCATGGCACGATTGCCGCCGCGCTCAACCAGGACAAGGGCATCGAGGCGACCACCGCCACCTTGCAGGAACCCGAGCACGGCCTGAGCGAGGCGCGCCTTGCCGCCACCGATGTCTTGCTGTGGTGGGGCCACGCCGCGCATGGCGAGGTCAAGGACGAGATCGTCGAGCGCGTGCAGAAGCGGGTCTGGGAAGGGATGGGTCTGATCGTGCTCCATTCCGGCCATTACTCGAAGATTTTCAAGCGGTTGATGGGCACGCCCTGTTCGCTGAAATGGCGCGAGGCGGGCGAGCGCGAGCGTGTCTGGGCGATCAACCGCGGCCACCCGATCGCGCAAGGCATCGGCGAGTGCCTGGAGATCGGCGAGACGGAAATGTATGGCGAGCCGTTCGCGGTGCCGGAGCCGCTGGAGACGGTGTTCATCTCCTGGTACGAGGGCGGCGAGGTGTTCCGCTCCGGCCTGACCTACCAGCGGGGCGCCGGAAAAATCTTCTACTTCTCACCGGGCCATGAGACCTATCCGATCTACCACAATGAAGGCGTTCAGCAGGTGCTGCGCAACGCCGTGCATTGGGCGCACAACCCGGCTCCGGCATGGTCCGGCATCACCAATGCGCCGAATGTACCGACGGACAAGGCCAAGGAGAAGATCGTCCAGAAAGGCCTGCGCCTGCATGCCGACGGTGACAGGGGGTTGAGCTGATGCATCGCCTGCTCTTGCTCGGCACCGGCTGGATCGCGGCCCATCATATCGAGGAGTTCGGCCAGGTTCCCGGCTGCGCCATCGTCGCTTGCGTGGACCAGCTGCCGGGCCGCGCGGCGGCGTTCGCCGCCGCCAACAAAATAGGTACTTTCTTCGAGAGCCTCGAAGCGGCGATTGCCTGGGGCGAGTTCGATGCCGCCATCAACGCGACGCCGGACCAGGTCCACAAGGCGACGACGCTGGCCCTGCTCGCCGCCGGGAAACATGTCTTCTGCGAGAAGCCGCTGGCGCCGACCTACGCCGATGCGCTTGCGATGAGCGAAGCCGCCGAGGCGGCCGGGCTCGTCAACATGGTCAACCTGACCTATCGCAACACACCGGTGATCCATGCGGCGCGGCGCATGGTGGAGGCCGGCGAGATCGGCGAGCTGCGCCATGTCGAGGCCAGCTACAGGCAAAGCTGGCTGGTCAGCAAGTTCTGGGGCGATTGGCGGGTCGACGACAAATGGCTGTGGCGCCTGTCGGGTCGGCACGGTTCGACAGGTGTTTTGGGCGATGTCGGCATCCATATCCTCGACTTCGCGACCTATGGGGCGGCCGAGGATATTGTCTCCCTGCATGCCGATCTGGTGACGTTTCCGAAGGCCGAGGGCGACCGCATCGGCGATTATGTGCTCGACGTCAATGACAGTCTGGCGATAACGGCGCGGCTCAGGTCAGGCGCGCTGGCCACGATCATGGCCAGCCGCTACACGACAGGCCATGGCAATGATCTGTCGCTGGCCCTACACGGCACCAAGGGCGCGATCAAGGTCGAGACCGATGGCAAGGTTTCGAAACTGTCCGCTTGCCTGGGCGACGACGTCGATCAGCACCGTTGGAGGACGCTGACGCCGCCTGACGTCAAACACAATGCCCGGCGCTTCGCCGATGCGCTGGACGCGGGACAGAACGGCGATCCGTCGTTCCGGCGCGCCGCCGAGATGCAGAAGCTGATCGACGCGGCCTTTCAGAGTTCGGCGGCCAAGCTGCCGGTCTCGATCGCTTGAAATCATCATGTGGCCGGCTGAGCGGCCACAACCAACCTTGCAAATCTCAGTAGGCGCTCGGCATGATCCACGGGTTCACCGTGATGCCGAGGCGAGGGCCTTTGTCGTCGGCCGTGGCTTCCGTGGAAGCCTTCTTGTCGACCGAGCCGGTCGAAGCGCAATCGAGCTTCACATTGGTCCGGGTGTCGACGCAGGCGGCGGCGGGCACATGCTTGATCGCATGGGTCGTGTTGGCGGCAAAGGCCGAGCCCGAAAGTGCCAGCACGCCGGCGAGGGTGAGGAGGGTCTTTTTCATGGTCAGTCTCCGTTTTCGACGGTGAATTTTTTCGTACATGTACGTTACTTCGTACAAATACGTCCGTCGACCGCCGAGTTCAAGGGTAAATCGTACGCGTACGATAGTTTTTTGTTAACCAAGAAATCCGGCCCCGGTTTGGCTCGGAAAGGCGGCGCGGAATCTGGAAACGAAAAGCCTGCAGATCAGCAGTTGACCGGTGTCTCGGTCAATGGCGGCACATCTTGTGTGCTGAGCGTGGCAAGGGTGAAGTCGCACATCCGCTTCACGAAAGCCTGCGCGTCCCCGAAGGGATAGAAGGGGAAGGTGATCAACAGCGAGATGGTGCCATGGCCGACCGCCCACAGCATGGTGGCGATGGCGCGCGGATCGCCATGCAATTTCCCGGCGGCGACACAGGCCTCGACCCTGCTGATCAGCACCTTCATCGCCGGATTGCCTTCTTCCATGTCCTCGTAGCTCCTGCCTTCCGGCAGCCTGGTCTTTTCGGTCATGAAGACGGTGCGGTATTCATTTGGGTTGCCGAGCCCGAAAGCGGCATATTCGGTCATCACCGCCCGCAAGGCCTCGATCGGATCGTCGGACGGGTGCTCCTCGATGCGCCGGGCAAGCGTTTCGAACGCGTCCTCGGCCAGCGCGAAGAGGATGTCCTGCTTGTCGGCGAAATAGGAATAGACCGACATCGGCGCGTAGCCGACCCGCCTGGCCAGCTTGCGGATGGTCAGGCCCTCGTAGCCTTCTTCCTGGACGAGCTTGTGCGCGGCCTCTACAAGCTCCGAGCGGAGTTCGGCCTTTTGTTTCTCGCGGCGTTTCTGGACGCTCAGCGGCAAGTCCGTTGCCCTTGTCTGGTTGATGCCTGGCTAAATTATATACGCTGTACGGAAACGAACAAGGCCGCCGACGGTTCCAAGCGGCAGGCGCCAGATCGCGGGGAATCAGATCGCGCCGATGCCGCCGTCGATGGCCAGCGCATGGCCGGTCATGAAGGAATTGGCCGGGTCGGCGGCAAACAGGATGGCGGTGGTGATTTCGTCGACTTCGGCCACGCGCTTCATCGGCACGCCACGAGTCAGCTCGGCCAGCGCCTCTGCCTCCGGCGCGCGGGAGACGCGCACGAAACTGTCCACCATCGCCGTCCTGGTGTGGGCGGGGCAGATGGCGTTGATGCGCAGGCCCTTGCTGGCATATTCGACCGCCGCCGAGCGGGTCAGGCCGACGACGCCATGCTTGGCGGCGGCATAGACCGAAAGCTTCGGCGCGCCCGAAAGGCCGGCGGCCGAGGCGATGTTGACGATGGCGCCGCCCTTGGCCGTCGCCTTGAACTGCTGCTCCATCCGCGGGATCTGGTGCTTCATGGCATAGAACACGCCGAGCAGGTCGACCTCGAGCACACGGCGTGCTTCGTCCGATGGAACCTGGGGCAGGCGCACGAAACTCTGGACGATGCCGGCATTGTTGACGGCGACATCCAGGCGGCCAAATCTTTCGACCGCCAGCGCCACGAGCGCTTCCGACAACGCCTCGTCGGCAATGTTGCCGGCCAGCGTGGCCGTTTCGGCATCGAGCGTCCCGGCGAAACTCATCAGGGCCGTTTCATCCAGGTCCGAGAGAACCAGCCGGGCGCCTTCGGCGGCAAAACCCTTGGCGGCGCCACGGCCGAGGCCGCCGGCCGCGCCCGTGATCAGCACCGTAGCTCCATCAAAGCGGCCCATTGCTTAGCTCTCCTTGTCGATCAACTCGGCGGCGAGGCGCGACAGCAGCTTCACCGCCTCGCCATAGGTCCTGGCCTTTTCGGGATTAGAGGCATTGCCGTCCAGCGCCCGCTTGTAGACACCCTGGCAGATTGCAGCCAGCCGGAAGAAGGAGAAGGCGAGGAAGAATGTCCAGTTGCCGATGCCGGTGAGCCCGCGTCGTCGGCAATAGGCAGCGACATAGTCTTCTTCGGTGGGCAGGCCGAGCGCCAAGCGATCGATGCCGCCCAGGCCGCGAAAGCCTGAGGCGTGCGGCAGGCGCCATTGCATGCACTGATAGGCGATGTCGGCGAAGGGGTCGCCAAGCGTCGACAATTCCCAGTCGAGCAGGGCAAGCACATCCGGCCGGTCCGGCGCGAAAATCAAATTGTCCAGCCGGTAGTCGCCATGCACCAGCGCAATGCGGCCATCATCGGCCGGCACATGCGTCTCAAGCCAGGCGATCAAGCGGTCCATGTCGGCAATGGCGCCGGTTTCCGAGGCACGGTACTGGGTGGACCAGCGCGCCAGCTGGCGTTCGAAATAATTGCCGGGCCGGCCGAAATCGCCGAGCCCCACCGCCTCGACATCGACATCGTGCAGGGCGGCCAGCGTGGCGTTCATGGCGTCGCAGATGGCCGCGCGTTCATCGTTGCCGCGTGCCTCCGGCAATGCCGGATCCCAGAAAATGCGGCCATCGAGGAAGTCCATGACGTAGAACATGCGGCCGATCGGCGAGTCCTCGGTCGACAGGTGCAGCATTTCGGGCACGGGCACGGCCGTGCCGGCAAGCGCCTTCATCACGCGGAATTCACGGTCGACCTGGTGCGCCGATTTCAGGAGTTGGCCTGGCGGCTTGGCGCGCAGCACGTAACGGCCGCTTGCCGCCGTCAGGAGATAGGTCGGGTTGGATTGGCCGGACTTGAATTTTTCGATGGCCGCGAGCCCGGAAAAGCCCGGTATTTGCGCCTCGAGGTAAGGCGCGAGCGCCGCCTGGTCGAGCGCGTTCGGGTCACTCATGCGGTCTCGGGCTGGCGTTCAAGCAAGGTCAGGGTCAACCAGCGGGCGGTCAGCGCCGGTTTCTTCGAGCCCTCGATCTCGATGGTCACGTCGTGCGCCGTCTGCACCCAGCCCGACGGCCTGACCTTGACGTCGGCCAGCACGAAACGGGTGCGGATGCGCGCGCCGGTCTTCACCGGTGCCAGGAAGCGCAGCGAATCGAAGCCATGGTTGACACCCATCTTGCCGTTTTCCAGTGGCGGCATGGTCTCGAAGGTCATCGCCGACAGCAGCGACAGCGACAGGAAACCATGCGCGATGGTGCCGCCGAAGGGCGTCTCGCGCTTGGCCCGTTCCGGGTCGCAGTGGATGAACTGGTGGTCGTCGGTGGCGTCGGCGAACTGGTCGATCATGCGCTGCGTGACCACGCGCCACGGCGAGACGCCGACTTCCTTGCCGACGCTGGCCAGAAGCACATCGAGACTGATCGGTTCCACGCTCACGTCCTCCTGTTTTCACCTCCGGCTTCTGCGGCCGGAAAATGTCATTCCTTGAACAAGGTCAGCCCATGCTGCACCGACTGCCCGCCGTCAATCGGCAGGATGGCGCCGGTGACATAGCTGCCCGCACGGCTGCACAAATAGAGCGTTGCGCCGGCAATGTCATCCGGTGCGCCGATGCGGCCGATCGGGACATGGTTGCCGACATGCCTGGCCTGTTCGTCCGTGCCGGTGGCGAAAGCCGTCATGCGGCTCTGGAAGGGGCCGGGGGCAAAGGCGTTGACGGTGATGCGGCGGCCGGCAAGTTCGAGCGCCAGCGTGCGCGTCAGGTGATGCACAGCCGCCTTCGAGGCGGTGTAGGAATAGGCATCGTCGGCCAGCGGCTGCGTGCCCATCACCGAGCCCAGATTGATCACCCGGGCCGGATCGGCGTCGCTGGCGTCGGCATCGAGCAGCGGCAGCAATTCGCGCGTCAGGTGGAAGACCGCGGTGACGTTGACGCCGAACACCTTGGCCCAGGCGTGGTAGGGAAAGCTTTCCAATGGTGCGCCCCAGGACACGCCGGCATTGTTGATCAGAATATGCAGTTTTTCGGTGCGCGCCTTGACCTCGCCGACCAGGGCGGCAATGCCAGCCTCGCTGGAGACGTCGCCGGCAAAGCCTTCCGCCTGGCCCGGGGCGCCAAGCCCGTTCAACTCATTGGCCACCTTGATGCAGTCGTCGCCCTTGCGCGAGGCGATCATCACGCTGGCGCCGGCCCTGACCAGCGCGGTCGCCGCCATGCGGCCGATGCCGGTTGCCGCTCCCGTCACCAGCGCGGTCTTGCCGGCAACCGAAAACAGCTCGTCGAGATAGCTCATCCGAATTTCTCCGCGCCTTGCCCCGCCTGCGGGCAAAACAGTTCGCGTTGACAAGGCTATCCGAAGTACGGTCATCCTTGCCACGGGTAAAATGCCTGGCCTGCATGAAGGGTTAGCGACCGATGACGCAGATGAATCTCGGCATGACCGAGCGGCTGAAACCGATCCACGCACGCGTCGCGGCCATGGTGCGAGACGAGATCATGCCGCTCGACAAGGAATTCCTCGGCGAAGTCGGCAAGGAAGGCGACCGCTGGGTCTACAGCAAGCGCCAGAGCGAAATCCTCGAAGGGCTGAAGAAGACCGCCCGGGACCGCGGCCTGTGGAACTTCTGGCTGACCGGTTCGGAGCGCGGCTACGGCCTGTCCACCGTCGAATACGCCTATCTGGCGGAGGAGATGGGCAAGGCGCATCTGGGCGCCGAAACCTTCAACTGCTCGGCGCCCGACACCGGCAATATGGAGGTTCTGGAACGCTACGGCTCGGCAGAGCACAAGCGGGAATGGCTCGAGCCGCTGCTGGACGGGAAAATCCGCTCGGCCTATCTGATGACGGAGCCGGATGTCGCGTCCTCCGACGCCACCAACATTGCCATGCGCTGCGAGCGGCAGGGCGATGATTACGTGCTCAACGGCGAGAAATGGTGGGCATCGGGCGCCGGTGACCCGCGCTGCGCCATCTATATCGTCATGGCGCGGACCGGCGGCGATGAGGAGCCACAGCACCGCCGCCATTCCATGATCCTGGTGCCATCGGACGCCAAGGGCGTGACCAAGGTCCGCGCCATGCAGGTCTATGGCGACGATGACGCGCCGCATGGCCACATGCACCTGCGCTTCGACAGTGTCCGGGTACCGGCCTCGAACCTGATCCTCGGCGAGGGCAAGGGTTTCGAGATCGCCCAGGGGCGGCTCGGTCCCGGCCGCATTCATCACTGCATGCGCGCCATCGGCCAGGCCGAGATGGCGCTGGAAATGCTGTGCCAGCGTTCGGTGCGCCGCGAGGCGTTCGGCCAGAAGCTGGCAAAACTTGGCGCCAATTTCGACATCATCGCCGAATGCCGCATGGAGATCGAGATGGCCCGGCTGCTCTGCCTCAAGGCGGCGTGGATGATCGACCAGGGCGACGCGCGCGCCGCTGCGCCCTGGATCAGCCAGATCAAGGTGATCGCGCCGCGCGTCGCGCTGAAAGTCACCGACGAAGCGGTGCAGATGTTCGGCGCGCAAGGCATCAGCCAGGATACGCCGCTCGCGCGCTCGTGGACGCATCTGAGGACCCTGCGCCTCGCCGACGGACCTGATGCCGTGCACCGGCGGCAGGTGGCGCGCACCGAGCTCAAGAAATACACGCAGGAAAAGATCTGAGCGCTGCCGGCCGTGTTGCCGCCGACAAACAAGGAATCCCCGCCAATGACGATCCCCTCCGAAATGAAGGCGCTGCTCTTGGTCGGTGACGGCTATACCAGGACGCCGAGCGGCAGCGTGCTCGAGGCGATGGAGCCCTATCTCGAGCCGGGTAGGATCGCGGTGCCGGTGCCCGGGCCGGGCCAGGTGCTGATCAAGGTCAGCCTGGCCTCGATCAACCCCTCGGATGTCGCCTTCATCAAGGGCCAGTACGGGCAGCCGCGCGCCAAGGGCCGGCCGGCCGGCTTCGAGGGTGTCGGCACGGTCGTCGCCGGTGGAGACGAACCTTATCCCAAGAGCCTCGTCGGCAAGCGCGTCGCGTTCGCCACCGGTCTCAGCAACTGGGGTTCATGGGCTGACTATGCCGTCGCCGAGGCAGCGGCCTGCATTCCGCTGCTCGATACGGTGCGCGACGAGGATGGCGCGGCGATGATCGTCAATCCGCTGACCGCGATCGCCATGTTCGACATCGTCAAACAGGAAGGCGAGAAGGCCTTCATCATGACCGCCGGCGCCAGCCAGCTCTGCAAGCTGATCATCGGCCTGGCCAGGGAGGAAGGGTTTCGGCCTGTCGTCACTGTGCGCCGCGACGAGCAGATCGCGTTGCTGAAAGAGCTTGGCGCGGCCCATGTCCTCAACGAGAAGGCGCCGGATTTCGAGGCCACGCTGCGCGATATGATGAAGGCCGAGCAGCCGCGCATCTTCCTCGATGCGGTCACCGGGCCGCTGGCCTCGGCCATCTTCAATGCAATGCCGAAACGGGCGCGCTGGATCATCTATGGCCGGCTCGACCCCGAGGCCACGATCATCCGCGAGCCCGGCCAGCTGATCTTCCAGCACAAGCACATAGAGGGCTTCTGGCTGAGCGAATGGATGCGGCAATCCAGAGATCGGCGTGGCCCCGCGGTCCTCGAGGCGCAGAAGCGATTTTCCGATGGACGCTGGTCAACCGACGTAACCGCGATCGTGCCGTTCGCCGAAGCGATGGCGCGGGTGCCTGCGGAACTGGCCAAGCCCAACGGCAAGGTGTTCATCCGGCCCTAGCGCCTCGAAAGACCGCCATCGAACCTGCCGGATCGTCATCTGCGCCATCAAGCCCCCTATGCCGCGCCGCTTTGTCCGTGATATGCCGCCGCCATCGAATGCCGGGACGAGGCTGAGGCGTCTTCCCCATTGGCGTGCGGGGTTTATTGATGACGATTTCCAAGCCGGTTTTCGACCGTTTGGGGCTGGGCCTTTGGATCGGGGCATTCCTGGTCGTTCTCGCCATGGTCCTGTGGTCGCCCCACACCCGCACCGTGATGGCAGCCTACACATATGGCAGCGACGCATTCCTGAATGGGCGGCCGCTCTACAATCTCCAATCCGAAATGGGATATCTCTACGCGCCCGCCTTCGCCGCGCTTTACGTTCCGGTGGCGAAGCTCGGATCTTATCTCGGCGGGCTGATTTGGCACGTGATGGGCTTTGCCGTGCTCACCTTCGCGGCGATGCGGCAGGTACGCAAGCTTGGCGGCGGCGAATCGACCTGGTTGCTTTCTTACGGTCTCTTCCTTGCCTTGCCGATGGCGCTGGGCGCGATCCGCAACGGCCAGGCGACGATCCTCCTGACCGGTGCCTGCTGGCTTCTCACTCTGTCGGCGCTCGAAGGGCGTCGCGCCGAGACCTTCTTCTGGGCTTCGGTCGCCATCATTGCCAAACCGACCGCTATCATCATGCTTTTGTTGGTGGGGGCTCTGCGCCCGCGGCTGATAGCCGTGCTGGTGCTATCGGTGCTGTTCGTGCTTGCCGTGCCCTATGCGTTCGCACCAGCTTCCTACCTCAACGCGCAATATGGCGATTTCGCCCGCATGCTGACTTCGATGGGCCTCGACAAATCAAGCCACTTTGTCCCCACCGACTTCACGGCGCCCTTCACCTCGGCGGGACTGCCCATGCCTGAATTCGCCGCGACGACCGTGCGTGTCGTCGTGGCACTGCTTACGCTATCGACCGTCCTCTGGTTCGACCGCAAGCTCCAGCCTGGAATGGCCGGACTGGCGATCTTCCTGACGGCAGCCTTCTACATGTGCGTGTTCAATCCGCGCGTCGAGCCCAACACCTATGCCATGATCGCCGTGCCCGCCGGCCTCGCTATTGCCACACTGTGGCGGGACGAGCGTGGCGGCGTCCTGGCCTCGGTGCTGGCGACGGTATTGTTCCTCACGGGTTTGACCGGCGTCGAGCGTCACATGCATGATTTCTTCTACCCTTGGTTCCGGCCGCTCGCGGTCACCTTCATCGCCTGTTCGCTGATCTGGTGGTTCTGGGCCAAGGCGCGCGAAAAGGCGGTGAATGTCGGACCCGTCGCCCATGGCTGAGTTGCGTCAGAAACTCGATATCGTCGCGCCTTTCTTCAACGAGGCGCAATCGGCGTCTGCCTTCGCCGCACTGCTCGACAGGCTCGAGGAAGCGGTATCGAGCCGTTTCGGCATGGCGGTCCACAAGATCCTGGTCGATGACGGCAGCCGCGACGACGGGGCCGAGCGATTTTCCCGCGCCCTGTCGGGATCTTGGGAGATCGTTCGCCTCAGCCGCAATTTCGGCAAGGAGGTCGCGGTGCTCGCCGGACTCGACCAGTCGCGCGGCGACATGGTGCTGATCATGGATTCCGATCTGCAGCATTCCATGGACATCAGCCTGAAGATGATCGCCGAACTGGTCGACGACCCCGAGATCGACGTCGTCTACGCGCAGAACGACCGGCGCGAGGCGAGTTGGCGGCGCAGCCAGCTAGCGAAGCTGTTCTATAGCCTGATCAACAGCAGCCAACGTTTCGACATTCCGGAGAACGCGGGTGACTTTCGCGTCATGCGCGGTACCGTTGCGCGCGCTTTGACGAGTTTGCGTGACAAGCGGCGCTTCAACAAGGGCCTGTTCGCCTGGGCCGGTTTCCGTCAGAAAGCCATACCCTATTCGCCGGAAAACCGCGCCATCGGCAAGTCGAAATGGAGCCGGCTCAACCTGATCGCCTTTTCGCTGGAAGGCTTTACGTCGTTTTCCGTCATCCCGCTGCGCATTATCAGCTTGAGCGGGATGCTGGCGGCGCTGGCGGGCATTGTTTACGGCGCCAAAGTGTTCTTCGAGGTGATGTTCTATGGCATTGCCGTGCCTGGCTATCCCAGCCTGATGGTCGCCGTTGTGCTGCTCGGCGGCCTCAATCTCACCTTGCTCGGCTTGATCGGCGAATATGTCTGGGTCACGCTGTCGGAGAGCAAGGACCGCCCTGTCTATCTGGTGCGCGATGTGGTGCGCAGCAACGTTTCGGACGGCGCCCCAGGCGCGTCCCGCGGATGACGCGGCGCATTCGCCTGATCGCCGACGATTACGGGCTGGCGCCAGGGGTTTGCGCCGGAATTCTCGATCTGCTCGACCGTGGACGCCTGACCGGCACCAGTTGCATGACCGGCTTTCCGGAATGGCCTGATGCGGCGGCGCGCATAAAGCCGCTATGCGGCCGCGCCGCGATCGGGCTGCATCTGACGCTGACCGACCAGCCGGCCATCACAGGCAAATCGAGCCTGGCGCCAAAGGGCCACTTGCCGCCGCTTCGTTCCCTGGCCTTGCCGGTCTTGCGCGGCCGGATCGACGCGCGCGACGTCCATGCCGAACTCGACGCGCAGTTCAGCCGTTTCGTCGAGGCGCTGGGCCGCGAGCCCGACTTCATCGACGGTCATCAGCACGTGCATTTCCTGCCCGTCGTGCGCGGATGGCTGCGTTCGCGTTTTCCCGAGGCCGCCGACAGGCCGATGCTGCGCGGCGCCCCGGCGCTGGGCGATGCCGCCGTCGCAGCGAAAATCGCGGCAATCGCCGCTGTCGCCGCCGGTTTCAACCAATCGATGCAGCACGCCGGCTTTGCGGTCTGGAAGCCACTCGCCGGCATCTATGACTGGCGGCAACCCGACAAATTCCGCCCGGTGCTGGAGGCCGCGGTCGACGCGCTGCCGGAGCATGGACTGTTCATGTGCCACCCCGGCCATGTCGACGAAACGCTGCGCGCGCGCGATCCGATGCAGGGCGTGCGCGAAGTGGAATTCGATGTGCTGGCCTCCGATGCGTTCGGCGCGCGCCTGGCCCGCGCCGGTGTCGAGATCATGGACGGCATGGGATGAGCAGCAGTGACCAACCCCGGCGTTCGACCGGCAGCAAGATCGTCCGTTTCGCGCTTGTCGGACTGGCGAATGCAGCCATCGACTTTGCCAGCTTTTTCCTGCTGCTCAAGCTGCACCTCCCGCCGCTGCCCGCCAATGTCATCTCGTGGTCGATCGCCGTCGTCTTCTCTTTCGTGGTCAATGGCTTCTGGTCGTTCGAGCGCAATCAGGCCATCCGGCTGCATGATGCGTTCCTGCGGTTCGTCTCGCTCGGGGCGCTGATTTCGCTCGGTGTCTCCAGCCTGTCGATCGCGCTCTTTTCCGGCATCGCCGGCGTGTGGCCGGCAAAGATCGGCGGGGTCATCGTGGCGGCGGTACTGAACTTCCTCGCCGCGCGCTGGTCGATCGAGGGCCGGCTGGTGAAGTAGCTATCACTAGAGAGGTTCAGCGTTTGGTGGCATCGCTGAGCCACTTTAACCCGTTGTTTTCACGCAATTCCGGACGGAAACCGTCATACACTTTTCCTGGAACTGCTCTATTCCGCCGGCTCGATATTGGTGTAGGCGGCTTCCTCGAGTTCGCGCTTCAGCCGCGCCTCCTCATGGGTCTTGGGCGTGACGAAGCGGCCCAGCAGGAGATAGGCGACCGGCGTCAGGAACAGCGTCGAGATGGTGGCCAGGCCAAGCCCGCCAACGATCACCCAGCCCAGCGCCACGCGCGCCTCGGCGCCCGCACCGGCGGCCAGCACAAGCGGCACACCGCCAAGGATGGTGCAGATCATCGTCATCATAACCGGCCGCAGGCGGATGGTGGAGGCCTGCTCGATCGCTTCGCGCACGCCGAGGCCGCGATCGCGCAGCTGGTTGGCGAATTCGACGATCAGGATGCCGTTCTTGGCCATGACGCCGACCAGGAGCACGAGGCCGATCTGGCTGTAGGCGTTGAGGCTGGTGCCGGACAAGAGCAGCGCGAAGATCGCGCAGGCAAGCCCGAGCGGCACCGTGGCCATGATGATGACGGCGCTGACGAAGCTCTCGAACTGGGCGGCCAGCACCAAAAGGATGATGACCAGCGCGAAGCCGAAGATGGTGACCATGGCGCTGTTTGTTTCGCCCAAGGTCGCGGCTTCGGCCAGCGGCAGGATACGGCTGCCCGGCGGCAGCAGCGGCGTGGCAATTTGCTCGGCGCGCGCCAGCGCATCGCCGAGCGCGAAATTGCCTGACAGATTGGAGGTGATGGCTACCGACGGCTGCTGCTGCTCGCGCGACAGCGACGGCGGCACGGCACGTTCGGTCAGCGTGGCAATCGTTGACATCGGCACGAAACGGCCGTCAGCCGTCTTCAGGAAGACATTTTCCAGATCGGTCGGGTCGTTGATCGGATTGGTGGTCGAGACAAGCTTCACCCCGTAGCTGCGGTCGGCGATGTAGACATCGACGACGTCGTTGCCGTCGAGCATGGCTTGCATGGTGTTGGCGAGACCCGTGATGTCGATGCCGAGATCGGAAGCGCGCTCACGGTCGATGGCCACGGCCAGCTGCGGCTGCGTCGGGTCGATCGACAGGCGCGGCGTCTGGAAGCGCTGATCCTTCTGCATCTCGGCGATGATCTTGACGGCCGCGTCGCCGAGCGCCTTGCGATCGTTGCCGACCAGCGCGAATTGCAGGCCGTTGCCGGCGCCACGGATGCCGAGACTGTTGGGCTGGACCGGGAAGATGCGCACGCTGGGCACCTGCCTCGTCAGCTGGCTGATCTCGGCCATGATCTCCTGCTGGCTGCGGCTGCGCTCGTCCCACGGCGCAAGCGTCATCACCATGAAGCCCGAATTGTAGGAGCCGTTCTGGCCGGCGTTCTCGAAGGTCGAGCGGATCTCGCCGGAATCGCGCATCGGCTGGATCAGCCGCTCGATCTTCTGCATCTGCTGCGTCGTGTAGTCGAGGCTGACGCCTTGCGGGGCGTTGATGCGCAACAGCACGGCCGCACGATCCTCGGTTGGAGTCAGCTCCTGGCGGATCGTGCCGAACAGGCTGAAGGCAATGCCGGCAAACAGCGCCGCGACAAGAACCACGATCCAAGGCGCGTCGAGACATGCATGGAGCGCGCGCTTGTAGCCGGCATTGAGGACGCCGCCGATGCGCGCACCGATGCCATGGCCGCCTTCGTGCTGAAGCGATGCGCCGGTCAGCATGCGCGAGGCAAGCATTGGGCAAAGCGTCAGCGCCACCACGCAGGACAGAAGCACCGACATGGCCAGCACGAAGCCGAATTCGCGGAACAGGCCGCCGGTCTGTCCAGGCAGGAACGAGATCGGCACGAAGACGGCGACCAGCGTCAGCGTCGTGGCGACGACGGCGAAGAACACTTCCTGCGCGCCGAGCACGGCGGCCGCGCGCGGCCCCATGCCCTCGTTGCGCCGTCGCACAATGTTTTCCAACACCACGATGGCGTCGTCGACGACAAGTCCGGTGGCCAGCACCAAGGCGAGCAGCGTCAGGATGTTGACCGAGAAACCGGCCAGATAGATGGCGGCTATGGTGCCGATCATGGCGACCGGCATCGACAGGCCCGGGATGAGCGTGGCACGCCAGTCGAGCAGGAAGACATAGATCACGATCAGCACCATGGTGACCGACAGGCCGAGCGCGATCTCGACCTCGTGCACCGCGCCCTTGACGAAGACCGCGTCGTCGCTGGTGATCTTGATCGACATGCCCTCGGGCAGGTTCTGCTGCAGCTTGGCGACGGCGGCCTGCACGCCGGTCGATATGTCCAGCGTGTTCGATTCCGCCTGGCGGATGATGCCGAGCCCGATGCCGGTCTTGCCGTCCGAACGCAGCGCGGTCTGGCCGACATCGGGGCCGAGCGTGACGGTGGCGACATCGCGGATGCGCGTTGTGCCGCCGATGATGATGTTTTCGAATTCGGCGGGCGTGGTCACGTCAGCCGTCGTGCGCACGATCAGGTCCTGGTTGGTCGTGGTGATCGAGCCGGCCGGGGAATCGAAGGCAACCGAGGCAAGCGCTGCCCGAAGATCCGCGACCGTGAAGCCGAGGCTGGCGAGCTTGTTCTGGTCGACATCGATGCGGAAGATCTTGTCGCGGTCGCCATAGACCTGGACGTCGGCGACGCCGGGCACGGCGGCCAGTTCATCCTCGATCTGGTCCTGGACCACCACCGTCATGTCCTGGATCGACATGCTGTCCGATGTCACCGCCAGGCGCATCACCGCGTCGGAATTGGCGTCGGCCTTGACGATGCGCGGCGGATCCGCGGTATCCGGCATCTGGTTGGCGACACGGCCAACCGCGTCGCGCACGTCCGAGGCCGCGACGTTGAGATCGACGCCGTCGTTGAACTCGATGGTGACGCGGCTCGAGCCGAAAGAGGAGGAGGACGAGATCGACTTGACGCCGGAGACGCGGGCGACGGCGCCCTCGATCGTGTCGGTCAATTCGCGGTCGACGGTTTCGGCGGCCGCGCCATTGAAAGTGGTGGACACGGTGACGACGGCGCGATCGACGTCGGGCAGTTCGCGGATCTCGACACCGTAGAAGGCGGCGAGGCCGGCAACGGCGATAAGGGTGTTCAGCACGAAAGCCATGACCGGCCTGCGGATGAACAGGGCGGTGAAGCCGGTATCGCTGGCGGCGTTGACGGTGCCGGTCATGAGCCTTCCACGGCGTTCGCGGCAGGAGGCTTCTGGCCGGCGATGCGGACCTCGCCGCCCTCGCTGACGCTCTGGGTGCCTTCGGTGACCACCATGTCGCCGCTGTCGATCTCTGCGTCGATCAGCACCGTCTCGGTGTTGCGCTGGATGATGCGCACCGGCACGCGCCTGGTCTTGCCGTCCTCGACCTGCCAGACATAGGCGCCGTCCGATCCCCACAGGATCGCCAGCGGGCTGACGGCCGGATAGGTCTCACCGGGGAATTTCATGGTGATGCCGAAGGACATGCCGGCGCGCAGGGAATCGGCGGGGTTGGCGATCTTGGCCTTGACCAGAAGCGTGCGGCTCTTTTCGTCGATGTGGTTGTCGATGGCCCAGACCGTCCCGGTATAGGCATTGCTCGGATTGGCGATCGGCGTCGCCGTCAATTGCGCCCCGACCTTGATGGCGGCGGCAAAACGTTCGGGCACCTGGAAATCGACCAGGATGGAGGAGCGGTCATCGAGGGTGGCGATCGCCGATTGGTTGGTTACATAGTTGCCGGCCGAGATCGGCAGGATGCCGACCGTACCGGCGATGGGGGCCAGGATCGAGCGGCGCTGCAGCGCGAGCTCGGCGTCCTGAAGCGCCAGCCTGGCGCCCGCCAACACCACTTCGGCGTCAGCGACCGCGACCGGGGTCGCGGCGTTGGAGGCGCGCAGCGACTTGACGCGGTCGAGCTTGGCCTGCGCGTCCTGCAAGGCGAGCTTGGCGCGGTCCTGGGCGATGATCTCCGTTTCGGAATCGAGCGTGGCGATAATTTGTCCCTTGTCGACATGGCTGCCGGAGTCGACCAGCAGTTCGGCGAGGCGGCCGGAGCTGTAGGGATTGACGGTCACCGAGGCGTTGGCGCGGCCGGTGCCGATGGCCTGCAGGCGGTCGTTGATAACAGCCGAAACGGCAGGCAAGGCGACGACGTTCACCGGGCGGGCGCCATTGCGATTGCCAGCCTGTTTCGCGTCGGTCGCACCGCTCCCGGCCGGGGGCGTCGCCGCGTAGGCCCAATCCATCCCCCAGCGCGCCAGCACTTCCGGCGCTCCGGGATAAAAGCGCGCCCACGCAGCCGCGGCGGCGACCACGATCACAAGCGCAACGGCAATTTGCTTCCAGGTCCGCATCGATACTCCGGTTCAGGAATCGTCAGCCATTCCCAAAGGAGCGGCACAGCGACGATGCGGGCGGCGGCAAGATCCGGCCACGCCACACCGAATATCAGCGGTTTATGGCAATTATCACGCAATCGTGCACATTAAATCTCGGTAACGTGAAGCCGGACATCCGGTTGAGGCGGACTCGATTGGCTGGCATCGGCCTATCGCAGGCCCTCCATCTCGCGGATGCGCCGTGCGCCGTCGGCCTCGAGCTGCAGGGTGACGGCCCCGATCAGCGTTTCGGCGACGACGAACAGTGCCGCCGAGGAATCCCATGCGGAAGGCACAGCGGTGCGCCCGGCGATGACATGGCGGGCAAAGCGGGCGATGGGCGACAACCACTGATCGGTGAACAGCACGATCTGGACGCCACGCTGATGCGCCTTCTCCGCGAAGCGGACGAGGCTGTCCTGGTAGCGCCTGATGTCGAAGATCACCAGCACGTCGCGCTTGCCCATGTCGATCAGCCTGTCGCGCCACATGCTTTCCTGTCCGGCGAGATGAAACACATCGGGCTGGATGACGGCGAGATGGGCGGCCATGTAGCGCGCCAGCGGGTCGGTAAAACGACCGCCGATCAGGAAGGTCTTGCCGCGCCGCTCGGCAAGCCGCGCGGCGATGTCGGCGAGTTGCTTGTCGGAGAGATGGCGGAAGGTCTCGCGCATATTGTCGAGCGTGGCTTCCAGCATCGGCGAGGCGCTGCCGCCGGCGGGCGCGGGCGGATTGAGTGTACGGATCGCGGGCGACTGCAATTGCGCCGCCAATTCGTCCTGCAGGCTCGACTGGAACTCGGAATAATTCTGGAATCCGAGCCGGGCAACGAAGCGCAGGATCGTCGGCGAGGAGACGCCGGCCGCGGCCGAGAATTCGGCGACCGTCTTCAAGCCGATCAACGGATAGCTGGCGATCAGCGTTTGGGCCGCCCGCCGCTCACCAGCGGGCATCGCGCCGATGCGGTCGGCGATCAATTCGGCAATGCTGAATATCATCGTTCCCCACCTTTGGCTCGCCGACGGTCTTTTCCCCAGATCGCATTTGACAAAGCCGGACAAACTGTATGAAATCATCCGTAGGGACGCAATGAGGCAAAATACGTAACATACGATACAGCGCTCCCCGGGGACGGCAGACTATGGAGAAAGCACGGCCCGCCAGCCTTGCATCGTCTGATACCGTGAGGGTGACCAACCTCGGCGGATCAAGCCCTTTCATCCTGACCTGCGACCACGCTTCCAATTTCCTGCCGGCCGAATTCGGCACGCTCGGCCTCGCCGCCGAGGACCTGTCGCGTCACATCGCCTGGGATCCCGGCGCGCTGCCGGTTGCGCTGCGCATGGCGCGGGCGCTCGATGCGACGCTGGTCGAGACCCGCGTTTCGCGATTGGTGATCGACTGCAACCGGCCGCTCGACGCGCCGGACCTGGTGCCGTCGGTCAGCGAAACCACAGCGATACCGGGCAATACCGGTCTGTCGGAAAAACAGCGCGCGGCGCGGGTCGCCCTGTCCTGGCAGCCGTTTCATGGCACCATCGAGCGCATTGTCGAAGACCGGCTGGCGCGCGGCCAGGAGACGCGGCTGGTTTCCGTCCATTCCTTCACGCCGGTCTACAAGGGCCACAACCGGCCCTGGCATATCGGCATCATCCATGATGAAGACCGCAGGTTGGCGAAGCCGCTGATTTCGGCGCTGCAACGGCTTGCCGGGGTCAAGGTCGGGGTCAACGAACCCTATTCGCCCGCCGACCGCGTCTATTTCACGCTGGAGCGGCACGCGCGTTCGCGCGGCTTGCCCTGCGCGATGATCGAAATCCGCAACGATGAAATCTCCGGCGAAACCGGGCAGCGGAAATGGGCGGATCTGCTCACCGGCATTTTTTCGGATCTGGAACCAGAGGAGGCCACGCGGCCCAGATCGCATTCAGTCAGAAAGTCAGTCCAATCGGCCAGCTGAGAATCAAAACAGGGGACTTCCAATGGCAGCACCGGGTTACACAGACGTTGACAAGGCGGAGGACGTAAAGGCCCTCCACAGCATGGGCTACGCCCAGGAACTGGAGCGGCGTCTCAGCCGCTTTTCGAACTTCGCGGTTTCCTTCTCCATCATCTGCATCCTGTCGGGTGGCATCAATTCGCTGGCTCAGGCAACCTCCGGTGCCGGCGGCATTGGCATCGGCATCGGCTGGCTGGTCGGCTGTTTCATCTCGTTGACCTTCGCCGTCGCCATGTCGCAGATCAGCTCGGCCTATCCGACGGCCGGCGGCCTCTATCACTGGGGCTCGATCCTCGGCAATCGCGGCACAGGCTGGGTGACCGCCTGGCTCAACCTGCTCGGCCTGATCACCGTTCTCGGCGCCATCAATGTCGGCACCTGGACGTTCTTCGTCGGCGCTTTCGGGCCGGCGCTCGGCATCGAGGGCACGCTGACCAACCAGATGATCTTCCTGGTCGTCATCACCGGCGCCCAAGCCCTGATCAACCATTTAGGCATCAAGCTGACGGCGAAACTCACCGATTTTTCGGGCTACCTGATCTTCTTCGGTGCGATCCTGATCGCGGTGGTCTGCCTGATCTCGGCGGAACATTGGGATTTCAGCCGGCTGTTTACGTTCCACAATTACTCCGGCGATGCCGGCGGCGGGGTCTGGCCGCAGGTTTCGAACGCCTGGGTGTTCGCGCTCGGGCTCTTGCTGCCGATCTACACGATCACCGGCTACGACGCTTCGGCGCACACCTCCGAGGAAACCATCAAGGCGGCTTCCTCGGTGCCGCGCGCCATGGTCATGTCGGTGATCTGGTCGGCACTGTTCGGCTATCTGTTCCTGGCTGCTTTCGTGCTGATGATCCCCAACATGGACGACGCCGCCAAGCAGGGCTGGAACGTGTTCTTCTGGGCCTTCGACCAGCGCGTCAGCCCCGGCCTCAAGGAGTTCGTCTATCTCGTCGTGTTCATCGCGCAGCTGCTGTGCGGTCTCGCCACGGTGACCTCGGCTTCGCGCATGATCTTCGCCTTCTCGCGTGACGGCGGCCTGCCGGGCTCCTCGGCGCTCGCCAAGGTCAGTCCGACCTACCGCACGCCGGTGGCGGCGATCTGGACGGCCTCGATCCTGTCGGTGCTGTTCGTCTGGGGCTCGACGCTGGTTTCGGTCGCTGGTACCTCGGCTTATACCATCGTGGTGTCCTGCACCGTCATCTTCCTGTTCCTCTCCTTCATCGTGCCGATCGTGCTCGGCATGCTGGCCTGGGGAACGCCGAAATGGGACAAGATGGGGCCATGGAATCTGGGGCGCGGCGTGTTCATGCTGTTCGGCTTCCTGTCGATCGTGTCGATGATCCTCATCTTCATCATCGGCATCCAGCCGCCGAACGACTGGGCGCTTTACATCACCGTCGGCTTCTTCATCCTGACGGCGATCGTCTGGTTCGCCTTCGAACGCAACCGCTTCCAGGGGCCGCCGCTGGGCGACATCATCGCCGCGCGTCAGGCGGCGATCAAGGCAGCAGAGCAGGCGGTCGGCGAAACCGGCCACTGACGTCAAGCATCACCAACCATGGCCGGCATCGTGCCGGCATGGTTGGGGTTTTCCCTTTCAACGACCAAGCACTGGAGTGCCACAGGAATGGCCGGAAATTTCTCGTTCGATCAGTTGAAGAAAGCGGTCTCCAATGGCGAGATCGACACGGTGCTGGCCTGTATCGTCGACATGCAGGGCCGGTTGGCGGGAAAGCGGTTCCTGGCGCACTATTTCGTCGATTCCGCGCATGACGAAACGCATGGCTGCAACTATCTGCTGGCGGCCGACATCGATATGGAGCCGGTGCCGGGCTACAAGGCGGCAAGCTGGTCGAAAGGCTATGGCGACTTCGTCATGAAGCCGGACCTCGCCACCCTGCGGCGCATCCCCTGGCTGGAAAAGACGGCGCTGGTGATCTGCGACGTGCTCGACCACCACACGCATGACGACCTGCCGCACTCGCCGCGCGCCATCCTGAAGAAGCAGGTCAAGCGGCTGCAGGAGCGTGGCTATATCGGCTATTTCGCTTCCGAGCTCGAATTCTATTTGTTCAACGAGACCTACGATTCCGCCCGAAAGAAGCACTGGCAAGGTCTCGACACCGCGTCGCCCTATATCGGCGATTATCAGATCGGCATCACCACCAAGGAAGAAGGCGTCATGCGCCGGCTTCGCAACGAGATGGAAGCGGCCGGCATCCCGATCGAGAATTCCAAGGGCGAGTGGGGCCCGGGCCAGGAAGAGATCAATGTGCGCTATGCCGAAGCGCTCGACATGGCCGACCGCCACGTCATCCTGAAGAACGGCGCCAAGGAAATCGCCGAGTCCGAAGGCAAGGCGATCTCCTTCATGTCCAAATACAATTATGGGCTCGCCGGCAATTCCAGCCACATCCACAATTCGCTGTGGAGCGCCGACGGCAAGACGCCGCTCTTCTTCGACAAAAAGGCTGAATGGACCTTGTCGACGCTCGGCCAGCAATGGGCGGCCGGGCAGTTGAAATACGCCAAGGAGTTCACCTGGTTCCTGGCGCCCTACATCAATTCCTACAAGCGCTTCCAGGCCGGCACCTTCGCGCCGACCAAGATCATGTGGAGCGAGGACAACCGCACCGCCGGCTTCCGCCTGTGCGGCGAAGGCACAAAGGGCATCCGCATGGAATGCCGCATCGGCGGCGCCGACTTGAACCCCTATCTTGCTTTCGCCGCACTGATCGCGGCTGGCCTCGCCGGCATCGACGAGAAGCTGGAGTTGCAGAAGCCCTTCGTCGGCGATGCCTACCAGGCATCGCGCCTGCCCGAGATCCCGAAGACCCTGCGCGATGCCACCGAAACGCTGGCCAGGTCGAAGATGCTGAAGCAGGCGCTCGGCGAGGACGTGCTCGAACATTATGTCCACACGGCGAAGTGGGAGCAGTTCGAATACGACCGCCGCATTACGGATTGGGAACTGCACAGGGGATTCGAGCGGTATTAAAGCTTAATGCAGCTTTAATGTTGACAATTTGGTTAAAGTGGCCCACGTGAAGGCTGCAAACTGCAATTGTTGAGGAGTTCGCAATGTCCAAATATGCGCCGCTGAAGGAATTTCTGGTCGCCCAGAATGCCGACCGTATTCCTATGTCATTCGATGAGATCGAGAGTGTGCTTAGTCTGCCGTTGCCTGCATCCAAGCAATACCCTGCGTGGTGGAGCAACAATCCGAGCAACAACCCCATGACTAGGGAGTGGCTCGAGGCTGGGTTCGAAACCGAATCCGTCAACGTAGGCACTGGCAAGCTTGTCTTTCGCCGCGTTCGCAAGATGCCGACTGGTGACGGCGCACCCGCGGTGCGTACACACCGTCACCCTGGATTTGGTTTCATGAAGGGCTTGATAGCAATCGAGGCGGGGTTTGATGTCACCAAACCGTTCGATGACGAGCCTTGGGATCGGGGCTATCTGGGCGGTGAAACTCAGCATGACAAACACGTGATGCGCAAATGAGTGAAGAGCCGGGCCTGCTTCTGGACACGTGCGCGGTGATATTCATCGCCAACGACAGCAAAATCGATCCTCAGGCAAGTCAGCAGATTTCGGACGCGGCCTATGATGGCCGCCTCTACCTCTCGCCGATGTCTGCATGGGAGATCGGCATCGGTGTGGCCAAGGGCCGGCTTAACTTGCCCATAGCGCCGCTCGATTTCGTAGAGCGATTCATAGAGCGCATGTCGGCAAAACTCTGCGCGATTTCGCCGGCCATTCTGATTGCGTCTTCCAACTTGCCAGGTTCGCCTCATGGCGATCCCATGGATCGAATACTGATTGCCACTGCAAGGGCTTTGGACATGGTTCTTGTGACGCGAGACGAGCCCATCCTTCGCTACAGCCGCAATGGCCATCTGCGTGCATTAGCCTGCTAAATGGAGCATCTTTTGGAAACCGTAAAACTCAAATCCCCCATCGACGGCTCGATCTATGCCGAACGTCCGATCGCGACGGACCAGGCGATCAATGCCGCGGTCGAACGGGCCAAGGCGGCGCAAGAGAAATGGGCGCGGACGCCGATCGTCGAACGCGGCAAATACATGCTGGCGATGCTGGAAGCGCTGGTCGCGATGACAGATGAGATCGTGCCCGAGATCGCCTGGCAGATGGGACGGCCGGTGCGCTATGGCGGCGAGTTCGGCGGCGTCAAGGAACGCACCAACTATATGGTCGAGATTGCCGAGCAGGCGCTGAAGTCCGTGCCGGCCTCCAACCCCAAGGACGGCTTCCGCCGCTATGTGAAGAAGGATCCGCTCGGCGTGGTCATGGTGATCGCGCCGTGGAACTATCCTTATCTGACCGCCGTCAACACCATCGTGCCCGCGCTGATGGCCGGCAACGCCGTCATCCTGAAACATGCCGCGCAGACGCTGCTGGTCGGCGAGCGCTTCGCCCAGGCCTTCGACAAGGCCGGCCTGCCCAAGGGCGTGTTCCAGAACGTCGTTCTCAACCACGCCCAGACCGAAAAACTGCTGGGTTCCGGCAAGATCGACCATGTCAACTTCACCGGCTCTGTCGCCGGCGGCCGCGCCATCGAGAAGGCGGCGGCGGGCACCTTCATGACGCTCGGCCTCGAGCTTGGCGGCAAGGATCCGGCCTATGTGCTGCCCGACGCCAAGATGGATCACGCGGTCGCCAATCTGGTCGACGGAGCGTTCTTCAATTCCGGCCAGTGCTGCTGCGGCATCGAACGCGTCTATGTGCACGAGAAGGTCTATGACGAGTTCGTCGAGGGCTTCATCGCCGAGACCAGGAACTATGTCGTCGGCAATCCGCTCGAGCAGGCGATGACGATGGGGCCGATGGCGCAGGCGCGCTTCGCCGACCTGATCCGCGAACAGAAGGCCGAAGCGCTGCGCAAGGGTGCCAAGGCGCATATCAACATGAGGGTCGAAAACGACAAAGCAGGCTCGCCCTATCTGGCGCCCGAGGTGCTGACCGAAGTCGACCACCAGATGAGCGTCATGCGCGAGGAAAACTTCGGCCCGATCGTCGGCATCATGAAGGTGCGCAACGACGAGGAGGCGATCGCGCTGATGAATGACAGCCCCTATGGGCTGACGGCCTCGATCTGGACGCGCGACACCGAGCACGCGGTGGCGATCGGCGATCGCGTCGAGACCGGAACGGTGTTCATGAACCGTTGCGACTATCTCGATCCGGCGCTGGTGTGGACCGGCGTTAAGGACACCGGCAAGGGCGTAGCACTCTCGGCGCTGGGCTACGACAATCTGACCCGGCCGAAATCCTTCCACCTGCGCGAAACCATCTGATTTTTCGAAAGACAAAAAATGTCAAAGCTGATCTCCAAATGGAACTATCCCACCACTGTCCGCTTCGGCGCCGGGCGCATCAAGGAACTGCCCGAGGTGCTGGCTGCCACCGGCATCAAGCGGCCGCTGTTCGTCACCGATCCGGGCCTGGCGAAACTGCCGGTCGTGGCCTCGACGCTGAAAATCCTCGACGATGCCAAGGTTCCCTATGGGGTGTTTTCCGAGGTGAGGCCGAACCCCGTCGAGTCGAACCTCACCGCCGGTATCGCCGTGTTCAAGAAGGGTAAGCATGACGGCGTCATCGCTTTCGGCGGCGGTTCCGCGCTCGATCTCGGCAAGCTGATCGCCTTCCAGGCCGGGCAGGTCAGGCCGGTGTGGGATTTCGAGGATGTCGGCGACTGGTGGACGCGCGCCAATTCCGACGCCATCGCCCCGATCATCGCGGTGCCGACCACGGCCGGCACCGGGTCGGAAGTCGGCCGCGCCGGGGTCATCACCAACGAGGAAACCCACACCAAGAAGGTCATCTTCCATCCCAAGCTTCTGCCGGCCATCGTCATCGCCGATCCCGAACTGTCGGTCGGCATGCCGGGCTTCATCACCGCCGGCACCGGCATGGACGCGCTGGCGCACTGCCTGGAAGCCTATTGCGCGCCTGGCTACCATCCGATGGCTGATGGCATTGCCGTGGAAGGTGTGCGGCTGGTGTTCGAGAATCTGCCGAAGGCCTTTGCCAACGGCAAGGACCTTGTCGCTCGCGCCCATATGATGAGCGCGGCGGCAATGGGCGCCACGGCCTTCCAGAAGGGGTTGGGCGCCATTCACTCGCTGTCGCACCCGATCGGCGCGCTCTATGACACCCATCACGGCATGACAAACGCCGTGTTCATGCCGTATGTGCTCGCCTTCAACCGCGACTCCATCGAGGAGCGCATTGGCCGGCTCGCCGCCTATTGCGGCATCAAGGGCGGCTTCGACGGCTTCGCCAAGGCTGTTATCAAGCTGCGCAAGGAACTGAAGGTGCCGCACGCGCTGCCGGGCCTGATCAAGGGGCTCGACATGGACAAGAAGCGCAAGGCGCTGATCGCCGACATGGCGGTGGTCGATCCGACGGCTAGCGGCAACCCGGTCAAGCTGACCAAGAAGGCGGCACTGACACTGCTCGAAAACGCTATCGCCGGGACGGTCTGAGGCCGCTCCCGGGACGCGAAACTTGATCGGAAAACGAGGGGAAAGGAAAGGGGAAGGGGCGAAAGACGGGCGGATTAATGATTAGCCGGAAAATTAAGTGATGGCTAATTGCTACAGCCGGTTAAAAAGAGTTAACTTTTCGCGCTGCTGGCGGCTGGTTTCACAAAGCTTTCATCTGGCTGTCACACGAAAACGATACCGCATCGCAGGCGTCCAACGGCGCCAGTTCAACGGAGAGAACACATGTTCAAATTCACGGGGAAGGTGCTTTCCCTTTCGGCCGCGACCCTTATGGTGTCGTCGGTGATTTCGTCCGCGGCTTCGCTGGACGATCTCGTCAAGGCCGCGAAGGCTGAAGGCCAGCTCACGACCATCGCTTTGCCGCATGACTGGTGCGGTTATGGCGACGTCATCGCCGGTTTCAAGGCGAAGTATCCGGAAATCACCATCAACGAACTCAACCCCGACGCCGGTTCCGGCGACGAAGTCGAGGCGATCAAGGCCAACAAGGACAACAAGGGCCCGCAGGCTCCCGACGTCATCGACGTCGGCCTCTCCTTCGGCCCGACCGCCAAGGCCGACGGCCTGCTGATGCCTTACAAGGTGTCGACCTGGGACTCGATCCCGGACAGCGCCAAGGATGCCGACGGCGCCTGGTACGGCGACTATTACGGCGTGCTGTCGTTCATGGTGAACAAGGACCTGATCAAGGAATCGCCGAAGGACTGGGCCGATCTCCTGAAGCCGGAATTCGCCAACGCGGTCGCCGTTGCCGGTGATCCGCGCGCTTCGAACCAGGCCATCCAGGCGGTGTATGCCGCTGGCCTGTCGTCGGGCGCCGCCGCTGGTGAAGCCGCCGGCACCGCCGGCCTCGACTTCTTCAAGAAGCTCAACGCCGCCGGCAATTTCGTCCCGGTCGTCGGGAAGCCGGCAACGCTTGCCCAGGGACAGACCCCGATCCTGATCAACTGGGATTACAACGCGCTTGCTGGCCGCGATACGCTGAAGGGCAATCCGCCCGTCGACGTCATCGTGCCGAAGACCGGCGTCGTTGCCGGTGTCTACGTGCAGGCCATCAGCGCCTTCGCGCCGCATCCGAACGCAGCCAAGCTCTGGATGGAATATCTCTATTCCGACGAAGGCCAGATCGGCTGGCTGAAGGGCTATTGCCACCCCATCCGCTTCAACGACCTCGCCAAGAACGGCAAGATCCCGGCGGACGTGCTGGCCAAGCTGCCGCCGGCGGAATCCTATGCCTCGGCCGCCTTCCCGACGCTCGAAGAGCAGGGCAAGGCCAAGGAAGTCATCAGCAAGAACTGGGACGCCGTTGTCGGCGCCAACGTCAAGTAAGGTTTGAAATCCACCGGGCGGCCGCGAGGCCGCCCGGCTTCCCCTCGAAGACGGTAGCCGGCGCATGACCGATCTTACGCTTTCAAATCAGGCACTTGCCACCAGGCCCGCGCCGCCGAACGAGGCGACCGCTTTCCGTCTGCCGACGCAGTGGATTGGGGTGGCGCCCTTCTTCATCTTCGCCCTGATGTTCCTGATCCTGCCGACGATTTATCTCGTCGTGGGCGCATTCCAGCGTAGTGACGGCTCGTTCACCCTGGACAATATCCTGCAACTGCTAAGCGATCCGTCGATCAGCAGCTCCTATTGGGTCTCGATCAAGATCAGTTTCTGGTCGGCCATCATCGGCGCCTTTGCCGGGCTTGCCATTGCCATCGCCATCGTGCGCGGCGGGCTGCCGAACTGGACACGTTCCGCGACCCTGACTTTTTCGGGCGTCGCCTCGAATTTCGCCGGCTTGCCGCTGGCTTTCGCGTTCCTGGCCACCCTTGGCCGCGTCGGCATCGTCACAACGCTTTTGCGCGACGTTCTCAATATCAACATCTACGCGATGGGCTTCAATTTCCTAACCACGTCGGGGCTGATCGCGGTCTATCTGTTCTTCCAGATTCCGCTGATGGTGGTCATCATCGTGCCGGCCATCGATGGCTTGAAAAAGGAATGGGGCGAGGCGGCCGCCACGCTTGGGGCCACTCAATGGCAGTACTGGCGCATGGTGGTCATCCCGGTGATCTGGCCGAGCTTTCTCGGCACCGTCATCCTTCTGTTCGCCAATGCCTTCGGCGCCATCGCCACTGCCTATGCGTTTGCCGGCCCGGCGCTCAACATCGTCCCCATCAAACTCTACTCGCAGATCAATGGCGACGTGCTGCACAACCCGCAACTCGGCTATGCCATCGCCTTCGGCATGATTGTCATCACGGGCCTGGCCAACGTCTTCTACATCTGGTTCCGGACCCGGTCCGAAAGGTGGCTCAAATGAAGTCGGGCAAATTCTGGGCTTGGGTCGTCTTCATTGTCGGCGCGGCCTATTTCTTCATTCCGCTGATGGCGACGGTCGAATTCTCGCTGCGCATGCGGCGCGGCGTGCATTCCTTCGACGCCTACCAGATCGTGCTGGGCGACGCGCGCTTCCAGTCGACCTTCCTGTATTCCGTGGTCGCGGCCATCTTCACCATCATCCTCGGCGTGCTGATCGTCGTGCCGGCCGCCTATTGGATCCGGCTGCGTCTGCCGCAGCTCAGGCCGATCGTCGAATTCATCACGCTGTTGCCGCTGGTCATTCCGGCCATCGTCATCGTTTTCGGCTATATCAGGATGTACGGATCGAATTCACCGCTGCCGTTCCTGGGCAGCAATACGGGTGCCAACGCCCTGCTGGTCATCGGTTATGCGACACTGGCTCTGCCCTATATGTATCGTGCCGTCGATACCGGCCTGCGCACCATCGATGTGCGCACGCTGACGGAAGCGGCGCAGATCCTGGGCGCCGGCTGGGGCACGATCATCGGCCGGGTGATCCTGCCCAATGTGCTGATCGCCGTGCTGTCGGGCGCGTTCCTGACCTTTGCCATCGTCATCGGCGAGTTCACCATGGCCAGCCTGCTCAACCGGCCGGCCTTCGGCCCGTATTTGCAGAATATCGGCGCCAACCGCGCCTATGAGCCGGCAGCCCTTGCCATCATCGCCTTCGCCATTACCTGGGGCTGCATGTCGCTGATCCAGATCCTGTCCCGCTTCGCGCCGAAATCGGCGAACCGCCCGAATTGATCGAAAAGCATTGACCTGAGAGAAAAGCCATGGCCGAGCCATTCCTGTCCATCCAGCATGTGCGAAAGTCCTACGGTCCCAACACCGTGGTGCAGGATTTCAGCCTCGACGTCGAGCCGGGCGAGTTCGTTTCGTTCCTCGGACCGTCCGGTTGCGGCAAGACGACGGTGCTGCGCATGGTCGCCGGCTTCGAGGAGCCCTCGGCCGGCAAGATCGTCGTCGCCGGCAAGGACATCACGCGGTTGAAGCCCAACCAGCGCAATGTCGGCATGGTTTTCCAGGCCTATGCGCTGTTCCCGAACCTCACCGTGGCGCAGAACATCGCTTTCGGACTGAAGGTTGCCGGCATGCCGAAGGCCGACGCCGACAAGCGCGTCGCCGAGATGCTCGACATGATCAAGCTGCCGCAGATGGCGGATCGCTATCCCTACCAGCTCTCCGGCGGCCAGCAGCAGCGTATTGCCTTGGCGCGAGCGATCGCACCGAAGCCAAAACTCCTGCTGCTCGACGAGCCGCTGTCGGCTCTCGACGCCAAGGTTCGCGTGTCGCTGCGCGAGGAAATCCGCTCGATCCAGAAGAAGCTCGGCATCACCACCATCTTCGTCACCCATGACCAGGAAGAGGCGCTGTCGATCTCCGACCGCATCGCCGTCATGTATGGCGGCAAGGCCGAGCAGGTCGCCACGCCGTTCGAGATCTACAACCGGCCGGCGACCAAGTTCGTCGCCAATTTCGTCGGCACGCTCAACGTGCTCGAAGGCAAGGTCACCGATGCCGCATCCGGCACGGTGCAGGTCAACACGCAGCAAGTCTCGCTCAAGGGCAAGCTCAACGGCTCGAAGTCCGGCGATACGCTGTCGCTGGCGCTGCGGCCGGAGGCGATTTCGCTTGGCAGCCAGCCCGGCCATGATTCCCGGCTGACCGGGGAGATTTCCGAAGTGCATTTCCTCGGTTCGGTGATCCGGGTCCGCGTCGGCATCGGCAACAACACGGTCTCGCTCGACACCTTCAACAACTCCGCCACCCCGCCGCCCGCCGTCGGCGAGAAGGCCGAGATTTCGTTCTCGTCGAGCGACATGCTGGTGCTGCATTAGCTATTCCACGGTCGGTTGGCGCGGCCAAACGGGTCCTTCAGCCGCCAGGATTTTTCGTGCTGTCCGCGGCGACACGGCCGTGCCAGACGTGTCGCCTTGCGGTTTCATGGCCATGACTTTGGTACTGCCAATCGCCTCGTTCGACGGCTACGATAGAGCATGGCCCTTTTCGAACTCACCCTTGTCCTGCTTTTGACCGCCGTCGCGCTGACGGCACTGTCGCGTCGGCTGGAGATACCCTATCCGTCCCTGCTGGCCCTGGCCGGTGTCGCGATTGCCTTCGTGCCTGGTGCGCCGACGATCGAGATCGATCCGGAACTGGCGCTTGCCCTGTTCATCGCGCCAGTGCTTCTCGACGCCGCCTATGACACCTCGCTGCGCGACCTGAAGCGCTACAGGTTGTCGCTGGTGCTGCTGGCGCTCGGCGCCGTGGTCTTCACCACGCTCGTGGTTGCCTTCGTCGGCTGGAAGATGGCCGGACTGCCGATCGCGGCGGCGATCGCGCTTGGCGCCATCGTGGCGCCGCCGGATGCCGTGGCGGCATCGGCCGTGCTCAGCCAGTTCAAGGTGCCGCACCGCATCACCGCCATCCTGCAGGGCGAGAGCCTGCTCAACGATGCCACGGCGCTGCTGATCTACCGGCTGGCGGTTTCGGCAGCGCTCGGCTCGATCATGCTGAGCAACGCCATTCCGACGATATTGCTGTCAACCGTAGGGAGCCTTGTCGCGGGTTACGTGTTTGGCCGCGTCTCGCTGCTGACCCTCACCCGGATCGACGATGCCGCCAGCAGCACCGTGGTGCAGTTCGCGGGGACATTCGGCGTGTGGATCCTGGCCGACAGGCTCGGTCTTTCCGCCATCATCACCATTGTCGTCTATGCCATCACCCTTGCGCGCAGGGCGCCGCGCCGCATGTCGGCAAGAAGACGCGTCAGCACCTATTCGGTGTGGGAGTCAGCCGTCTTCGTGCTCAACGTGCTGGCTTTCGTGCTGATGGGCCTGCAGGCGCGATCGATCGTCGGCAGGCTTTCCGGCGACGGGCAGGGTGACGCCTTTCTCTTTGCCGCGACGGTGCTGGTCGTCGTCATCGTCGCGCGTCTCGTCTGGGTGGCCAGTTACGTTGCGATCATCCGATGGTTCGCCCGCTTCGGCGGCGAAGACAGAAAGCGAGAAGCGCCGACATTTCGCGGGGGCGTGCTCGTCGGCTGGTGCGGCATGCGGGGGCTGGTGACGCTGGTGGTGGCGATTGCCCTGCCGGCCGACTTCCCGGGCCGCGATCCAATCGTGCTTGCCGCCTTCGCTGTGGTGCTCGGCACGCTTGTGCTGCAAGGCATGACCTTGAAGCCATTGCTTCATATACTCGCCTTCGAACGCGACACGACGATAGACCGTGAGGTGGCCCAGGCGCGCGTTGCCATCATGCAGGCCGCCCTTGATGTGTTGAGCCGCAAGACGTCGTCAGCCGCGGCTGTTGTGCGCGAGCAGTACGAAGCGCAGCGGCTGATCGCTGAGAACCCAGAAGACGCGCAGGCGGCAACCGAATATGACCGGCTGCGGCTATACGCCATCAACCGCCAGCGTGACACGCTCGAGGAATTGCGCAGCAACGGCACGATCGGCGACGAAGCCTATCACCGGCTGGAGGAAGAGATCGATTGGGCGGAACTGGCCGCATCGCCGGCCGGGCGCTTCCAGCCGCTGACCACGGATTAGTTGGCAAGTCTTGCTTTCGATCGCCTTGCTGGCCCAAGCCCCGTCCGTCTTCCTGCACATTGCAAGCAATCGACCGAACCGTTACTGCCAACGCCGAGAAGTGAGCCGGATAAGCAATGAAGCTCGTCAGCTACAACATTCAGTACGGGTTCGGCAGCGACGGACGCTACGATCTTTCGCGCGCCGCGCGCATCATTGCCGGCGCCGACATCATCGCCTTGCAGGAGGTCGAGCGGCACTGGCAGCGCAGCAATTTCGACGACCAACCCGAAATCCTGTCTGACCTTCTGCCGGGCTATCACTGGGTCTATGGGCCGGCCTTCGACATGGACGCCAGCGAATGGCGGGACGGCCGCCTGGTCAATCGGCGCCGGCAGTTCGGCACCATGGTGCTGTCGAAGCTGCCGATCGCCTGGTCGCGGCTCCACGCGCTGCCGATGCGCCGCACGCTGCGGCCGCTCAACACCCGCAACGCCGCGCTCGAATGCATGATCCGCACGCCGGCCGGGCCGATCAGGGTGCTCTCGCTGCATCTCGCGCATATCGCTGCGGAAGAGCGGCTGGAGCAGATTGATTATCTCGTGGCCGAGCACCGCCGGGCGCCATCGGAAGGCGGACCGTGGAGCGGCGCGGACGACGAGCCTTCACGCAACTGGACGCATGGAGAACCGGAGCCGGAAAACCCGCTGGCGGCGATCTGGCTGGGCGATTTCAACATGGAGCCGGGTAGCGCTGAGTATCGCCGCATTGTCGGCAGCACGCCCTATCATCGGGGTGCCGCGTATGTCGACGGGTTCGTCGATGCCGCCGCCGTGACGGTTGAGCCGGCTGGCGACTTCCACACGCATGAGAAGATCATCGACGGCAGGCTGGCAAGGCGCCGGCTCGACCATTGCTTCGTCGGCGGCATGTTGGCGGGGCGGGTGAAATCGATCGGCGCCGACATCGGCGAGGTGGCGTCCGATCACTTTCCGGTCCGGGTCGGCATCGACCTCGAAACGCCATTCGGTCCGGGAGTTCTATGAAACCCGTATGACGCTTTTCGTCTTCTTCGCCGTGCTTGCCGCGGCCGCCATGCATGCGATCTGGAACGCGCTGGTCAAGGTGCATCTCGACCGCTTCCTGTCGATCACGCTGATGACGTTGGGTATGGGGGTCGCGGGCCTCGTGGTGCTGCCTTTCGTCGAGGTGCCGAAGGCGGAAGTCTGGCCCTACATCATCGCTTCGGTGATCTTCCATATGGGCTACCGTACCTTCCTGATCGGCGCCTATCAGGCTGGCGATTTCGCGCAGACCTATCCGTTGGCGCGCGGCACGGCCCCGCTGCTGGCGGCGATTGGCGGCATGTTCGTCGTCGCCGAGGTGCCGGCGCCGCTCGCCATCGTCGGCATCCTGCTGTTGTCGGCCGGCACGCTGGTGATGTCGTTTCGCGGCGGGGCGCATCTGGAGAAACTGAACCTGCGCGCCGTCGGCTTTGCCTTCGGCACCTCGGTGTTCATCGCCAGCTACACGCTGTCCGACGGCAGCGGCGCGCGGCTGGCGGCAACGGCGCAGAGCTATGCCGCCTGGCTGTTCATCTGCGATGCGCTTGGCGCGTTGGTGCTGTGCCTCATTTTCCGGGGACCCAAGGCGCTGCCAGTGTTGGCGCGCGACTGGAAGACCGGGCTGTTCACCGGCGTGCTCAGCGGTGCCGCCTACTGGATCGTGATGTGGGCGATGACCAAAGCGCCGATCGCCTCGGTGGCGTCGCTGCGCGAGACCTCCATCCTGTTCGCCATGATGATCTCGGTCTACGCGCTCGGCGAGAAGATGACGGGCTGGCGCGGTGCGGCCGCGCTCAGCATTGTCGCCGGCGTTATCGCACTCCGGCTGGGGTGATCCGAGCTCAACCCAGCACGGTCATCACCTGGCCGCGCCGCTCCGGACTGAAGCGGATGACGACGATGATACAGACGGCGACCACGCCGGCGAACAGGGCCAGCGCATAGCCGTAGCTGCCGCCGGCTGCCTCGGCGATCCCCGCCTGATAGGGACCGCCATAGGAAGCGGCGAGATTGCCGGCCTGGTAGATGAAGCCGGGCAAGGTCGCGCGCACAGCGCCCGGCGACAGCTCGTTGAGATGCACCGGGATGACGCCCCAGGCGCCCTGGACCGCGACCTGCATGACGAAGGCGCCGACGGCCAGCATGAAGGGCGTGGAACTGTAGGCCCATAGCGGGATCGCCGGCAGGGCGATGATGCAGGCCAAAGTGATGGCGTTGACGCGACCGATCTTCTCCGACAGCGCGCCGAAGGCCAGGCCGCCGACAATGGCGCCGATATTGGCGACGATGGTGATCCAACTCACCGTATGCGGGTCAAAGCCGTGCTGCTTCTTCAGAAAAGTCGGGTAGAGATCCTGCGTGCCGTGGCTGAAGAAATTGAAGAACATCATCAGCACCACGGCATAGAGCGCGACGCCCCAGTGCTTCTGCAGCGTCTCCAGAAGCCCCGGCCGGGCCTGTTTCCGTGCCTCGACGAAGGCCGGCGACTCCGGCACGTGCGAGCGGATGAAGAGGACGATCAACGCCGGAATGAAGGAGAGCAGGAACATGGCGCGCCAGCCGACGGTATAGCCGCCGATCGTCTGCTGGTAGAGCAGGCCGTAAACCACTGCCGCCAGAAGGTAACCTGCCGGATAGCCGCATTGCAGGATGCCCGAGACGAGGCCGCGAGCGCTGGGCGGAATGGATTCCATGGCGAGCGAGGAGCCAAGCCCCCATTCGCCGCCCATGGCGATGCCGAACAAAGCGCGCAGCGCCAGGAAGATGCCAAGATTGGGCGAGAAGGCGGCGAGCGCCCCGATCACCGAATAGCTGACGATGTTGAGCATGAGGATCGGCTTGCGCCCATATTTGTCGGCGAGCATGCCGAAGAAGAACGCGCCGATGAAGCGTGTCGCCAAGGTCAGGAACAGTGCCTTGGAAACTGCTGGGACATCGGTCTGGAATTCAGCCGCAATATCGGTGAGCAGGAATGTCAGGAGGAAGAAATCAAACGCATCCAAGGTCCAGCCCAGGAACGAGGCCAGCACGGTTTTCTTCTGCGCTGCAGTGAGATTCAAGGCGTCCTCCTTTGGTGCCCCCAAAGGAACGATATGTCGCCCTGTCGGCAAAAGAGAACAGCGATCAGCCGGCTTTCGAAAGGCCGGCGGTCACTTTTTCGTAAGGTCGAGATCGAAGACCATCAATCCTTCGGTGCCGCCTTCGAGTGCCGCGACCAGCCGTGCCCCGGCGCGCTGATGCGCCTCATGCACGAGATAGGCGTCGCGCGCCGCGGCGTCGCGGAAATCGATGGTGAAGCCATGGCTGAAACCCCGCGCGAACGGCTCGGGGCTGACATTGGCGCTGGACTGGACGGTGTCCATGCCGTCGATCACCTGCCGCAGCGCTTCGAGGTCGGCATGGATTGCCTTGCGTTCGCTGTCGGGGACATCGTTGCGAAACCTGACGAAGACACAGTGGCGGATCATCTTCATATTTCCTTCAAGCAGCCCGGTTTCCCGAAAACACCGCCGGCGGCAGCGGCTCGCGGCCGAGGATCAGGTCCGAGCCCTTTTCGCCGACCATGATGGTCGGCGCATTGGTGTTGGAGGAGGGGACGCGCGGCATCACCGATGCGTCGCAAACGCGCAGCCCCTCGATACCGCGCAGCCTGAGATCCGGCGTCACCACGGCCATCTCGTCATGGCCCATGCGGCAGGTGCCGACCGGATGGTGATCGGTCTTGGAGGTGCGGCAGGCATAGTCGATCAACTCGTCGTCGCTGGCGAGCGAGCGGCCAGGCAGCACTTCGCGCATGACGTAGGGGGCAAGCGCCTTCTGCCGCATGATCTCGCGCGCCAGCCGCAGCCCCTTGAGCGACATGGCGCGGTCGTAGGGATCGGACCAGTAGTTGGGGTCGATCAGCGGATGGTCGGCAGGGTTGGCGCTTTTCAGTCGCACCGTGCCGCGCGAGCGCGGCCGCAGGAAGGCCGAGTTCAAGGTGACGCCGGGGTTTTTCAATTTCTCCACGCCGGCCTCGATGCCGGATCCGAGGCCAAGATGAAACTGGATGTCGGGCGAGGCGGCCGTCGGGTCGGCGTACCAGAAGCCACCGGTCTCGAACAGGCTGGAGGCCACCGGTCCCTTCTTCAACAGCAGATATTGCAGGCCGGCCCAGGCGGTGCGGTGCAGCTTGGCGTAATTGTCATAGCTGTGATCGCCGGTGCATTCGGCGATGACGAACAGGTCGAGATGGTCCTGCATGTTGGAGCCGACGCCGGGCAGGTCGTGTACCGGCGTGACGCCGACCGATTTCAAATGGTCGGCCGGGCCGATGCCCGACTGCATCAACAGCTTCGGCGAGCCGATGGCGCCGGACGAGACGATCACCTCGCGGTCGGCGCGCAGGATGTTTGTCTCGCCGCCGGGTCTGTCGACAATCTCCACACCGATGGCGCGGCCTTTCTCGACGACGATGCGGGTGACCAGCACGCCTGTCCTGACGGTGAGGTTCTTGCGATCGCGGATCGGCTTCAAGTAAGCGACCGAGGCGGAGGAGCGCCGGGCATCCTTCTGGGTCAACTGGTAATAGCCGACGCCTTCCTGGGCAGCACCGTTGAAATCCGGGTTGAAGGGAATGCCCATCTCCTGGCCGGCGCGGAAATAGGCCTCGCAGATAGGCAGCGGCGCAATCGGGTTCGACACGCCGAGCGGGCCCTGGTCGCCGTGGAAATCGTTGGCGTAGCGCTGGTTGTTCTCGGCGCGCTTGAAATAGGGCAGCACGTCGCGATAGCCCCAGCCGGCCAGCCCTTCCTCCTTCTCCCAGGCGTCGTAGTCGCGCGCATTGCCGCGCGTGTAGATCTGGGCGTTGATGGAGGAGCCGCCGCCGACCACCTTGGCCTGCGTGTACCAAAAGACGCGATCCTTCATGTGCTTCTGCGGCACGGTCGACCAGCCCCAGGAGGCAATGCCCTTGGTCATCTTGGCGAAGCCGGCCGGCATATGGATATAGGGGTGCCAGTCCTTGCCGCCGGCTTCGAGCAGCAGCACGGAATTGGAGGGATCCTCGCTCAGCCGGTTGGCCAGCACGCAGCCGGCCGGACCGGCACCCACGATGATGTAGTCGGTCATGGTCTCATCCACTCACAGCCGGGGCACGGAAAGCGCTCCGTCGACATTGATGATCGAGCCGGTCGAAAAGCCCAGTCTGCCGGCAGCGAGTGCCGCCACCATGGCGCCGATGTCGGAGGCTTCGCCCCAGCGTTTCGCCGGCACCAGGCCGCTGTCGATCAGCGCATCGTATTTGGCGGTCACGCCCGCCGTCATGTCGGTGCGGATGATGCCGGGCCGCAGTTCGAACACGCCGATATTTTCCGGGGCGAGCCTGAGCGCCAGGTTCTTCACCCACATGGAAAGCCCGGCCTTCGACATGCAATATTCGGCGCGTTCCGGAGAGGCCATCTCGGCGCTGACCGAGGTGATGGTGATGATCGATTTCGCATGATCGCTGGGTTGGCGCAGCATTGCCTTGGCGACGGCCTGGCTGAGGAAGACGGTGCCACGCAAGTTGATGCCCAGCGCGCGGTCGAAATTATCTGGTTTGAGGTCCAGCAGGTCGCCCCGCACGATGGCGCCGATGCCGGCATTGTTGACGAGGCAATCGATGCGGCCGAAGGCGCGCGTGGCAGTGTCGACCAAGGAGGCGTGGCTGGAAAGATCGGCGATGTCGCATTGGGCGTAGGCAAACTTCGCGCCACGCGCGGCCAGGTTTTCCGCAAGCCGGTCGGCAGGCTTGTCGGCAAGGTCAGCGACAAGAATATCGAAGCCGGCGTCGGCGAGCGCCTCAGCGCAGGCCAGCCCGATACCGCGCGCACCGCCGGTGACGATAGCCGCGGGGCGGGTCATTGGAAACTAGCCTTACGGACGTAGGCGCTGCCCCTCATCGCCCTGCCGGGCACTTCTCCCCGTTTAGTGACGGGGAGAAGGATGCCGTCATCGCCGCTTTCGCCAATCGCCAGCGCTGCAAAAAGGTCGCCGGCGTTGCGGCCAAGTCCCTTCTCCCCGTCCTTCACGGGGAGAAGGTGCCGGCAGGCGGATGAGGGGCGGCGCTGACCTTTCATCATGCAAGTTCCACCTTGCGGATATGGTCCGCCACCCGCAGCGCCTGGGCGGCGATAGACAGCGCCGGATTGACCGCCGCCGAGTTCGGCAGAAAACTGGCGTCGACGACGAACAGGTTCGGGTGATCGAAGGCGCGGCAGAAAGGATCGAGCGGCGACGTCGCCGGGTCGTCGCCCATCTTCACCGTCCCGCACTGGTGCGAGGGCGTGCGCTTGTCGAAGGGCCGGGACAGCACGATAGGATACCCGCAGGCGCGAAAATTCTCGCGCATCACCTTGCTCAGCCCGTCGAGCGACTGCATGTTGGAGCGCCGCCATTGCATGACGATGTCCTTGCCGTCGACCATGATGCGGCTTTCGGGATCGGGCAGGTCCTCGCACATCAGGTACCAGTCGACGGCGTGGCCGGCCATGTAATCGAGCGCGAATTTCGGCACTCGTTTCACGTTGGCCCTGAGCATGTTGCCGTCGATCTTGCCGAGAAGCTGGACATTGCCGAGCGGCTTGCCGCCCTTGCCATCCGAGAGATAGTAATCGTTCAGCATCAGCGTCTTCTGGTAGACGGAATCGTTCCTGCGGCGCGGATCGATCGCCAGCATGGCGCTGGAATTGTGGTTCATGAAATTGCGGCCGACCTGGTCCGAGCGGTTGGCAAGGCCTTTGCCTCCCCCCTTGGTATTACCGGGCGAGGGCGAGCGCAGCAGGATGACCGCCGAATTGACCGCACCGGCCGACAGTATGACCAGTTTCGGCGCGACTTTCCTCGGCTCACCGTTCTGGCGGTAGTGAACCGCCGAGATGGTTTTGCCGTCCGGTGATGTCTCCAGATATTCGACATAGGCGCCGGTTTCGAGCTTGATGTCCGGATCGGTCAGTGCCGCCGCCAGCGGTGCGGTCTGGGCATCCATCTTACCCTGCCCGGTGTTGGGAAACGCGTCCCAGCCGGTCCTGCCTTCCCTGAGCCAGGTGTCGATGTCGACGCCGAGCGGCAGCGAGGCCGGATGCAGGCCGAGCCCCTTGAGTTCGGCGCGGGCGCGCGCGATCGGCGCCTCGTCGGGCACCGGCTTGAAGGCATAGGGAATCGAGTGGAACGGCTCGGTCGGGTCTTCGCCGAGCGTGCCGCGCACACGAAACAACTGCTCGGCCCTGGAATACCAGGGTTCGAATTCGTCATAGGAGAACGGCCAGGCCGGCGAGACGCCGCCGAAGTGCTCCATGTCGGAGAAATCCTCTTTGCGGTAGCGGATCAGCACCGCGCCGAAGAATTTCGAATTGCCGCCGACATAGTAGTAATTGCCGGGGTTGAAGGCGGTGCCGCCGGCCTCGCGCCACATCTCCTTTGGCCGGAAGTGCCCGTCGACGAAGATCGAGCGTGTGTCGCGCGCGTGCGGCGTTGCCGGCAAGGGTTCGCCACGCTCCAGCATCAGGATGGAGGCGCCGCTGCCGGCCAGACCGGAGGCGATCGTGGCGCCGCCGATGCCGGAGCCGATGATGACGATATCCGGGTTTGCCATGTCTAAAGGTCTTCGTTTTGATGCATGTCGTTGTCCCAAAACCGGACCCACTTTTGGGCGACAGGCATCAGCGAATACGGCTCTCGGTCGCCGGGTCGAAGAACACCGCCTTGGTCAGGTTGAAGGCCAGCGGGGTGTTGGTGCCCGGCTGGATGTTGGCATCGGCGCGCAGCCGCGCCACCACGCCTTTGCCACCGAGATTGGTGACGGCGAAAGTGTCGGAGCCGGCCGGCTCCACCACCTCGATATGGCAATCGGCGGTGGCGATTTGCGAGGCGTTGCGTTCGGCGCCTTCCGGATCGGTGAGCGCCTCCGGGCGAACGCCGAAGATGACCGGCTTGCCCTTGAACGCCGACAATCCGGCCGGCGCGTTGGCCATCGGCAAGGTGATCGGCTGGCGGGCCTCGCGGTCGAGCACGACGGCCAGATCGCCGCCATTGCCGCCAATGGTCGCCGGGATCAGGTTCATCGCCGGCGAGCCCATGAAATCGGCGACGAAGACATTGCTCGGGTTGTTGTAGATTTCGGCCGGCGTGCCGAATTGCTGCACCTCGCCGTCGCGCATGACGGCGATCTTGGTCGCCAGCGTCATCGCCTCGATCTGGTCGTGGGTGACGTAGACGATCGTCGTCCCCGTGGTTGCGTGAAGACGCTTGATCTCGATTCGCATGTCGACGCGCAGCTTGGCGTCGAGATTGGAAAGCGGCTCGTCGAACAGGAACAGTTTGGGGTCGCGCACCAACGCCCGGCCCATGGCGACGCGTTGGCGCTGGCCGCCGGAGAGCTGGCTCGGCTTGCGGTTCAGCAGATGGCCGATCTGCAGCACCTTGGCTACCTTGTCGATCGCCTTCTGGCGTTCTTCCGCCGGCACGCCGCGCATCTCCATGCCGAAGGAGATGTTCCCGGCCACCGTCATGTTGGGGTAGAGCGCGTAGCTTTGGAACACCATGGCGATGTCGCGCTTGGACGGGTGAAGATCGGTGATGGTGCGGCCGTCGACGCGGATATCGCCCGAGGTGATCGTCTCCAGTCCGGCAATGGTGTTGAGAAGGGTGGACTTGCCGCAGCCGGAAGGACCGACCAGCACAAGGAAGCCGCCCTTTTCCAGCTCGAGATTGATCCCTTTCAGGATCTCGACCTGGCCGAAACGCTTCCTCAGACCATCAATTTCCAGAAAAGCCATTGGGTTATCCTTTGACCGCGCCCGCCATCAGGCCACGCACGAAATAGCGGCCGGCGAGCACGTAGACGAGAAGGGTGGGGAGTGCGGCGATCATCGCCGCCGCCATGTTGACGTTGTATTCGACGACGCCGGTCGAGGTGTTGACGACGTTGTTCAGCGCCACCGTCATCGGCATCGCGTCGCCGGTGCCGGCATAGGCGGAGGCGAACAGGAAGTCGTTCCAGATGTTGGTGAACTGGTAGATCACGGTGACGACGAAGATCGGCATCGAGTTCGGCAGCATGATGCGCCGGAAGATCTGGAAGAACGATGCGCCGTCGACCTGCGCGGCCTTCACCAGTTCGGTCGGGAACGCCTCGTAATAGTTGCGGAAGAACAGGGTGGTGAAGCCGATGCCGTAGACGACGTGGACGAAGACCAGGTTGACCGTCGGATTGCCGAGGCCGAAGCTGGTGCCGAAGGTGTTCTGCAATGTCACGCCGAAGCGGCCGAGGCTGCCCAGGATCGTCGCCATCGGCAAGAGCACCGACTGGAACGGGATGAAGCAGGCAAACAGCATCAGCCCAAACACCAGCGTCGCGCCGCGAAAACGCCATTTGGTCAGGACGTAGCCGTTCAGCGCACCCAGCATGGTCGAGATCAGCACGGCCGGAACCACCATCTTGATGGAGTTCCAGAAATAGCCCTTGATGCCGGCGCAGGTGAGGCCGACGCAGGTCTCGCCCCAGGCCTTCAGCCAGGGGGCGAAGGTCGGCGCCTTGGGCAGCGACAGCATGTTGCCGTTCTGGATCTCGTCCATGGTCTTGAACGAGGTCACCAGCATGACGAACAGCGGCATCAGGTAGAACAGCGCGAACAGCGCCAGCAGCCCGTAGATGACGATGCGGTTGACGAGTTTGACGTTCATGCCGCCGGAGGACGGGCGGGCGGGAGTGGCGACAGCACTCATCGCGGCTTCTCCCTGAGTTCGGAATAGAGATAGGGCACGATGATGGCGACGATGGTCATCAGCATGATCACGGCACTTGCCGAGCCGACCGCCATTTCGTTGCGCTTGAAGGTGTATTCATACATGAAATTGGACGGCAGCCAGGCCGAGCCGCCGGGTCCGCCGCTGGTCAGCGCCACCACCAGATCGTACGACTTGATGGCAAGGTGCGCGAGCACGATGAAGGCCGACAGGAAGATCGGCCGCAAGAGCGGAATGACGATGCGGCGGTAGAGCTGGAAAGTGGTGGCGCCATCGATCTGCGCCGCCTTCATGATCTCGCCGTCGATGCCGCGCAGGCCGGCCAGGAACATCGCCATGATGAAGCCGGAAGCCTGCCAGACGCCGGCGATGACCACCGTGTAGATGACGAAATCCTTGTTCTTGATCCAGTCGAAATGGAAGCTCGTCCAGCCCCATTGATGCAGCGTCTGCTCGAGGCCGAGACCTGGGTCGAGGAACCATTTCCAGGCGACGCCGGTGACGATGAAGGAGAGCGCCATCGGGTAGAGGTAGATCGGGCGCAGCACGCCTTCGCCGCGGATCTTCTGGTCGAGCAGGATGGCCAGGAACAGGCCGAGCGCCAGGCAGATCAAGATGTAGAGAAAGCCGAAAATGCCCATATTGGTGATCGACGTGTACCAGCTCGATGGCGGGTCGGTGTCGAAGGTCCAGCGCCACAATCGCTGATAGGCGCGCCCGCCGGTAATGGCGTAGGAGGGGAAGGTCTTGGAGTTGGTGAAGGACAGATAGATCGTCCACAGGATGAAGCCGTAGACGAAGACGATGGTGATGGCGAAGCTAGGCGCCAGCACGATCTTGGGCAAGGCATCCTGCAGGCGCGAGCGCACCGAGGCGCGTGACCGTTCCGGCGTCAGCTTGATCTGGGTTGTCGCTACACTGCTCATGGGGGTCCTCCCGTCGGCTTCCGGCCGATCGGCCTCAGAGACCGGGAACCTTCCCCGCCAGAGCGGGGAAGGTGTTTTGGTGCGTAACGCTTACTTGGCGTCGTCGATCGCCTTGACCAGTTCGGTCACGGCTTCGTCCGAGGTCTTGATCTGGCCGTGGACGAACTTGGAGACGACGTCCTTGTAGGCATTGGCGACAGCCGGAGGCGCGCCGTAGCCCTGGGCCAGCGAGCCGAACAGCGTGCCGCCTTCATTGGCCTTCTTCAGGTCGGCGATGCCCTTCTTGCCGCAAGCGTCGAAGTCGGTGTCAGGCACGTCGGTGCGGGCCGGAACCGAACCCTTGACGACGTTGAAGGCCGACTGGAAGCTCTTCGACAGAGTGGCGGTGGCCAGGGCGACCTGGGCAGCCTTGCGGTCGTCCGGGACGTTGAACATGCCGAACATGTCGGAGTTGTAGATCACCGAGCCGTCGGTGCCCGGGAAGCGGTAGCAGAGGAAGTCGGTGCCCGGAGTCTTGTTGGCGGCATGGAATTCGCCCTTGGCCCAGTCGCCCATGACTTGCACCAGCGCATCCCCCTTGATGACCATGGCGGTGGCGAGGTTCCAGTCGCGGCCCGAGAAGTTCGGGTCGACATAGGTGACGAGCTTGGCGAGGTTGTCGAACGACTTCTTCATCGTGTCGGACTTGAGCGATTCATCGTCCAGGTCGTTCATCGCCTTCTTGTAGAACTCCGGCCCGCCGGTCGACAGCACGACGGAATCGAACATGGTGGCTTCCTGCCAGTTCTGGCCGCCAAGCGCGAGCGGGGTGACGCCGGCCGCCTTGGCCTTGTCGAGCAGGGCGATGAAGTCGTCGAAGGTCTTCGGCTCGGTGCCGCCGATCTTGTCCATCACCGCCTTGTTGATCCACAGCCAGTTGACGGAGTGGACGTTGACCGGAGCAGCCACCCACTTGCCGTCATAGACGGAGAATTTCTGCAGGGCGGCCGGAACCGACTTGTCCCAGCCTTCCTTCTTCGCCGTCTCGGTGAGATCGCCCATGACGCCGGCCGCTGCATAGTCGAGCACGGTATAGCCGAGCATCTGCGAGGCGGTCGGGTAGTTGCCGGCCGCGACCATCGCCTTCAGGGCGGTCATGGCGGCATCGCCGCCGCCGCCGGCCACCGGCACGTCCTTCCAGGCATAGCCTTCCTTGGCGAGATCGCCCTTGAGCACGTTGAGGGCGGCGGCTTCGCCGCCCGACGTCCACCAATGCAGCATCTGCACTTCCTTGACGTCTTCCGCATGGGCCGCGAAAGCCAGGCCCGATGCGAGCGCCGTTCCGATAAGCAGTTTGCGCAACATGTACTTCCTCCCTTGTTGCATTACACGACCGGTGGCAGCCCACCGGGTTCTTCCCAACTCAGCCGACCCACCATCCGGTGCGCTGGCCGCGATGAAACTGGATTGTCTTTTCCTCGGTATAGTCCTCGACGGCGCGCTTGCCGAGTTCGCGGCCCAGGCCCGACTGCTTGTAGCCACCGAACGGCAGTTCTGGATAACCTTCCATGAACGTGTTCACCCAGACCGTCCCCGAACGCACGCCCCGCGCCACCGACATGCAGGTGTCGATGCTGGCGCTCCACACACCCGCCGAGAGACCATAGGGCGTGTTGTTGGCGATGTGCAACGCCTTTTCAATCGTTTCAAAAGTCAGCACCGAGAGCACCGGCCCGAACACTTCCTCGCGGGCGACGGCCATGTTTTCGGTGACGTTGCGTAAGATCGTCGGGTCGAGATAGTGGCCGGCATTGGAGGGAAGTTGCGCGCCACCGCTGTAGATGCTGACGCCGTCGCTCGCGGCTGCCTTCACATACTCGGTCACCTTGGCCAGATGGTCGGACGAAATCATCGCGCCGACCTTGGTCAGGTCGTCAAGCGGATCGCCAACCGTTACCTTGGCCGCCAACGCCTTCACGGCAGCCAGGAAATCGTCGGCGATCGCCTCGTGCACGATCAGCCGGCTGCCGGCATTGCAGCATTCGCCGGCATTGAAGAAGCCGCCGAACACCGCTGCATCGGCGGCGGCGGCTAGATCGGCGTCGGGGAAGACGATCTGGCCGTTCTTGCCGCCGAGCTCCATCGAGACCTTCTTCAGGGAATTCGAGGCCGAGGCCATGGTCATCTTGCCGACACGGGTGGAGCCGGTGAACGAAACCATCTCGACCAGGGGATGGCTGACCATCGGCGCGCCGACATCGCTACCCAGACCGGCGAGGATGTTGACGACGCCGGCGGGCAGGCCGGCCTCGATCAGGATGTCGCCGAGTACGAAGGTCGAAGCAGATGTCATCTCGCTCGGCTTGACCACCGCCGTGCAGCCGGCGGCGAGCGCGAAGGGCAGTTTCTGGCTGACGATCAGGAACGGAAAATTCCATGGCGTGATGATCGAGACGACACCGATCGGCTCGCGTAGCACGACGCCCAGCATGGTATCGCCGAGATTGGCGTAGCTCTCGCCGTGCAGCGTGCGGGCAAGCGAGGCGGCATAGCGCCAGATGTCGACGGCGCCGCCGATCTCGCCGCGCGCCTGGGCGATCGGCTTGCCCGATTCCAGCGCATCGAGCCGGGCGATCCCTTCCAGCCGCGCCTCCATCAGGTCCGCGGCCTTGAGCAGGATCGCGGCACGCTCGGCTGCCTTCATGCGGGGCCAAGGGCCGGTTTCGAACGCCTTGTGCGCGGCCTGCATCGCCGCTTCCACCTCAGCCTCGCCGGCTTGAGCATAATGTGAGACGGTGAAGCCGTGGCCGGGGCTCCTGCGTTCCAGCACTCGGCCGTCGCGGGCATCGACATGCTTGCCGTCGATCAGCAGCTTGTATGCTTTGGGCGCGGCGGCAGCCTCGGCCGGCATGGAAATCTTCAGAGCTGCATTCATGTGATTTCCACTCTGTCCTAGGAACGCGAAAAGACGGGCTTCTGCCTGATCTTAAAGGCGTCGACGCCGGCCTTGAGATCCCCGGTGAGCGCAATGAAGCCGCTGGCAAGGGCTTCGGTGGCGGCAGCGCTTTCCTCGCCTTCGGCAACTGCGATCATCAGCTTGGCGGCTTCGGTCGCCAGCGGGCCGCGCTGGGCGATCTTTTCGGCCCAGGCCCTGGCTTCATCCGACGCCTTGCCGGTCTCGACGACGCGGTCGACGATGCCTAGCGCAAGTGCTTCGGCGGCCAGGAAAATCTCGCCGCCGAGAGCCATGCGACGCACCGTCTGCGCGCCGAAGCGGCGCACCGCGCGTTGTGTGCCGGACCAGCCGGGGACGACGCCGATCGAAGTTTCGGGAAAACCGAGCTTCACCTGGGTTTCCGCCACACGAAAATCACAGGCGACGGCCAGTTCCAGCCCGCCGCCGAGCGCATGGCCGGACAGAACGGCGATGGTCGGTTGCCGCAGCCGTGCCAGCCGGTCGAAGACCCGATGGCCATAGCGCACCCATTGCACCTGGAAATCGGCGGCATTCATGCCGCCCCAGGCCTCGACATCGCCGCCGGCGCAAAATCCCTTGCCTTCGCCGCGCAGAAGCACGACGCGCACGCCTTCGGCGCTTTCCGCCTCATCCAGCGCCGCTTCCAGCGCGCGCAGCATCGGGACGTCGAGCGCGTTCAATTTTTCCGCCCGGCGCAAGGTAATGACCCCAATGGCGCCATCCTGCTCGAAGGTGACGAGGCGTTCAGCCATGCGCGCCTCCGAGCGCGGCGCCGCCATTGAGCGACAGGCCGATCGGCCGATCCTGGTAGAGCGCGGCCGGCGTCACCTTGAGGTCGTTGGCTACATTGAGCGGAAACTCGGCTTGACCAAGCACATCGCGCTCGAGGTCGATGCCAGGCGCCAGTTCCGTCACCATCAGCCCGTCCGGCGTCAGCTTCATCACGCAGCGCTCGGTGACATAGGTGATGTCCTGTCCCTGCGCGACTGCACGCTTACCCGAGAAGGAGATTTGCTCGACCGCCTCGACGATCTTCTTGACCTTGCCTTCCGCGTCGATGCGGATGCCGCCATTGGCGAGCGACAGCTTGGCGCCGGCATTGAAGAAACCGGAAAACACGATCTTCTTCGCCCGCGCCGTGATGTCGACGAAGCCGCCGGCCCCGGCGGTGACATGCGGCCGCGCCGAAAGCCTGGACACGTTGACCGAGCCATGGCGGTCGATCTGCAGGAAGGACAACAGCGAGGCGTCGAAGCCGCCGGCCTGGAAATAAATGAACTGATGCGGCGATGGCATGATCGCCTCGGCGTTGGAAGCGCAGCCGAACTTGAAGTCGAGCAGCGGCACGCCGCCGACGGCACCCTGTTCGATCACCCAGGTGACCTTGCCGTGCTGGCCTTCCTCCAGGAGGATGCGTGGCACATTGGCCGAGATGCCGAAGCCGATGTTGACGGCCATGCCGTCGCGCAGCTCCATGGCGACGCGGCGCGCGATCACCTTCTGGACGTTCATCTCGGCATTGCGGAAGCTCGACAGCGGCCGGAAGATCTCGCCTGAGATTGCGGGATCGTAGGGCGTCAGCGTCGTCTGCAACTGGTCCGGCGCCACCACGACATGATCGACCAGCACGCCGGGCACGCGCACATCATGCGGCTTCAGCGTGCCGTTCTCGACGACGCGCTTGACCTGCGCGATGACGATGCCGCCATTGTTGCGAGCGGCGAGCGCCTGTTCCAGGCCGCCGAGATAGGCGCCCTCATGCTCGTAGGTCAGGTTGCCGCGCTCGTCCGCCGTGGTGGCGCGGATGATCGAAATGTGAGGGACGATGGCGCGGAAATAGAGCCACTCCTCGCCGTCGAATTGCTGCACCGAGACGATCGGCTCGTTCGCCGCGTCGTTCATGGCGCAGCCCTGGTGGCGTGGGTCGGCGAAAGTGTCGAGCCCGATCTTGGTCAGCACGCCCGGCCGCTTGGCGGCTGCTTCGCGATGCATGTCGAACAGGATGCCGGACGGCACGTTATAGGCGGCAACCGAATTGTCGCCGATCATCTTCCAGATCTGCGGCGGTTCGGCGGACGAGGGGCCGGACGGATAGGAGCCGCACAGCGTGCGCTTCAACAGGCCGGGCTTGGCCAGATGATCGATGCCCTTGATGCCATACATGTCGCCGGCGGCGATCGGGTGCAGCGTGGTGATGTCCTTCGGATGGCCTTCGCTGTCGAAGCGTTCGCCGATGGCAGAGAGCACGGCGTCGGGACAGCCAAGGCCGCTCGACGACGAGACCGAGACGACCATGCCGTCCTTGATCAGGCTGGCTGCCTGCGCCGATGAAACGACCTTGCTCAATTCATGCTCCCGAGTTTCGGGTCGATCTTGAAGGCTCTGGCGAAATTGCCCGATTGCAATGCCGCCTCGGCCCTGGCGAGCGGCCGGATCGTGCCGGCGCCACTCAGACGCCACTTGATGCTCATACCGCGCCTCCCGCGGGCCGGTTCCGCGTGCGGCGATCCGGACCACAGCTTTCCCTGACCACGAGATTGACGGCGCCGATATGGTCCTCGGCGCGCGTGGTGCGCGATTGGATCATCTTGAGCATGACATGAGCGGCGCGTTCGCCGAGGCCGGCGGTGTTGACCGCGACGCTGGTCAGCGCCGGCACATAGTGTTCGGCCTCGACCACATCGTCGAAGCCGACGACGGCGAAATCCGCGCCGGGCTCGAGTCCGCGCTTGCGCAGCGCCAGCATGGCGCCGAAGGCGACGGCATCGTTGAAGCAGAGCGCCGCAGTCGGCGGCTCGGCCAATGCAAACGAGGTTTCCAGGCAAGCCATGCCGCCCTTGCGGTTGGTCTCGCCCTCGATGACCAGAGCGTCGCGGGCAGCGATGCCGAGCGTCTCGCAGGCCTCATGAAAGCCGCCCAAGCGCTCGTGGTAGACCACCAGGTCGGACGAGCCGCCGAAGAAGGCCAGGCGGCGATGCCCCTTACCGATAAGATGAGCGGTGGCGAGATAGGCGCCACGATGATTATCGGGCGTGATCACCGGGATGCGGCTTTCCGGCAAGCGGCGCATGGCGAAAACGACGGGCACGCCCGCCAACTCCAGCCGCCGGAAGGCGCCTGGCGTGGTGCCTCGCGCCGGCGAAACGATGAGGCCGGCGACGCCTTGCTCCATCAGGGATTTCAGGACCTCTTCCTGGCGCACCGGATTCTCCGCCGTATTGGCGATGAACGGCACGATGCCGGCCGACTGGAAGACGCGCTCCATGCCAACCGCCAGTTCCGCGAAGAACGGATTTGTGAGATCGTTGATGACCATGCCGATGACGTTGGAATGGGCCTTGCGCAAATTGGCGGCGCCGCGGTTGTAGACATAGCCGACATCCTCGATCGCCTTGCGAACCTTGACCGCGGTCTCGGGACGGATCAGCCCGCTGCCCTGAAGCACGAGCGACACCGTCGATTTGGACACGCCTGCCTCGCGGGCAATGTCGAAGATCGTCGCCTTGGCCCGGCTGGCCATCCCGATGTCTCCTTCCGGTTTTCTCGATCAAATTTATTGGAACGTTCTAATCACTGGGCCATGGGTGAGTCAATTGGGTTTCTTTCTCCATCGGAACAGGCGATCATCCGTGCTCTAACACCATGCAGGTCAAGGCGCTTGGTTTGCGACGCAGCAATGGTGCTGCGTCGCGCTTCGAATCTTAAAGGCTCTTGATTTATTGGAACGTTCCATTTATTAGGCGCGACCCAAGGGAGAGATCGATGGATATTGCCTTGCCTGGCGAGGGTGGCCGCAGCAGCCGCTACGCGCTTGTCGGACAGCCCGTCAAGCCAGACATCGGCGCGCGGTTCCCGCGCATCGCCTTTGCCGCCGCGCATGTGGTTGCCGATCCTCTGGGAATGACCGATCCGTGGTCGCGGCCCGTTGTCGACTGGGACAGGACGATGACGTTTCGTCATCATCTGTGGCGGCTCGGCTTCCGCATCGCCGAGGCCATGGATACGTCGCAGCGCGGCATGGGTTTCGACTGGACGAATGCAAAAGAACTGATCCGCCGTTCGATCGCGGAGGCGCGCAGCGTCGCCGGCGCCGATCTCGCCTCTGGCGCGGGCACGGACCATCTGGCGCCGGCGTCGGCCAGGACACTGGACGATGTGATCGCCGCCTATGAGGAGCAGTTCGCTTTCATCGAAGGGCAGGGCGGCAAGACGATCATGATGGCCAGCCGCGCGCTCGCCGCCGTCGCCAAGGGCCCGGACGACTATGCCTTGGTCTACGACCGCATATTGGGCCAGGCCTCCGGCAAGGTCATCCTGCACTGGCTGGGCGACATGTTCGACCCGGCCTTGAAGGGTTATTGGGGCAGCGACGATTTCGAGGCCGCGCTCAATACGGTGGTTGCCATCATCGAGCGGCACGCCGACAAGGTCGAAGGCATCAAGATATCGCTGCTCGATGCAGGCAAGGAGGTCGCGCTCAGGAGCCGGCTGCCGGACGGCGTGGTGATGTTCACCGGCGACGACTTCAATTATCCCGAACTGATCGCTGGAGACGGCAAGCGGCATTCGCACGCGTTGCTCGGCATTTTCGACGCGATCGCTCCGGTTGCCAATGCGGCGCTGGCGAAGCTGGCTGACGGCGATCGTGCCGGCTACGACGCGCTGATGGCGCCGACGGTGCCGCTGTCACGAAAAATCTTCGAGGCGCCGACCGAATATTACAAGGCCGGCATCGTCTTCATGGCGTGGCTCAACGGCCACCAGAACCATTTTTCGATGGTCGGCGGCATGCAGTCGGCGCGCGGCATCCGCCATTATGCCGAAGTCTTTCGCCTCGCCGACCAGGCAGGCTTGCTGGCCGATCCGGACATGGCGATTGCCAGGATGAAGAGCCTCTGCGCGGTCGCGGGCGTCTGAGCGGTACAGGTTTGCCCGTAGCCAGCCACTCGAGCGTTGTGGCTGACCCTCGCAAAACCCGCTGATCGCATCGGTAGCGCGAGCGCTCCGATGGATGACGATCGAATCCCGCACGCCCCGAGACGCTTGGCCGCCGAGTGCTTGATCTGAAAATTCGCAGCCGCGTTGAACCATTTTCTCCCTGGATGCGACCCAGCGGCGTGTACCAACACGATCCATTGAGGAGAAATTTATATGACTATCTCGAGAAGCGTCCTTCTGGCCGCCATCGCCGTTTCGGTGCTGGGCGGCTGCAAGACGACCAACACCAGGGACTGCGATAATCTGAAGCCGAACCTGACCTACCATGGCAAATGCTGCGGCGTCGGCGACACGCCTTGCCGCGACGGCAATGGCGGGCATGACAGGCCGGGCAATACGCCTGATCCGACACCGCAATGATTCGATGAGGGAATAGGGCAGTGGGGAAATCGGGGCGCGAAGCAGCGGCCAGGGCCCTACTGCCCTATCTCATCTACTCAGCCGGCTTGGATCTGGATGGTGGGCGTGACAGGGATTGAACCTGTGACCCCTGCAATGTCAATGCAGTGCTCTCCCGCTGAGCTACACGCCCATCCGAAGCCGCGCATACACCATTTTTGGTCCGGCGCGTCAATAGCAGGAAAAGAGGAAAACACGTCGTCTCACAGCAGACCGTGGACTGACGCCGGCGGCTTGCGGAAGGCGGCTCAGGCCGCCTGCAGCATCTTCTCGACCTCGTTGACGAGATCGCGCAGGTGGAAGGGCTTGGACAGCACCTTGGCGTCTTTCGGCGCCTTCGAATCCGGGTTCAGCGCGACGGCGGCGAAACCGGTGATGAACATGACCTTGAGGTCGGGGTCGATCTCGGTGGCGCGGCGCGCCAGTTCGATGCCGTCCATCTCGGGCATGACGATGTCGGTCAAAAGCAGCGAGAACGGTTCCTCGCGCAGCCGCTCATAGGCGCTGGCGCCGTTGTCGAAATCGCTGACCTGGTAGCCGGCGCGTTCCAGCGCCTTGACGAGGAACCGACGCATATCGTCGTCGTCTTCCGCCAGAAGAATGCGTGCCATGATATCCCGTCCGAATCACCCGCCCGAGCCTGCCGCCGGGGCAGCCCGTTAACCATCCTGTATATGAGGAGGTGACGGTAAACATCAAGTGAACGCGGCGAAGCATTATCCGCATTTGGCAAGGCCAGGCGCGCGGCGAAATGCTGGACACGCGGCCAGCAAGGTGGCAGTTTCATGCCATGATGCACTGGTGTTTTCGGGTTCGTTCAAATTGAAGACGGCAGCCGAGGATTTTTCGGTCTTTCCACCCTTCGAAATCCGGTCGGGCGCCGAGCAGCGCGTCCCCTTCCTGTTCAACTCGCCGCATAGCGGCCGCTACTATCCCGAACGCTTCCTTGCCATGGCGAGGCTCGATCGCAACGCCATCCGCCGGTCGGAGGACTGCTATGTCGACGAGCTGTTCGGCGGCGCGGTGGCGCTCGGCGCGCCGATGCTGGCGGCGAATTTCCCGCGTGCCTATCTCGACGTCAACCGCGAGCCCTGGGAACTCGACCCGCGCATGTTCGCCGAGCCGGTGCCGTCCTTCTGCAACATCCGCTCCGTGCGCGTGGCCGGCGGGCTCGGCACCGTGCCGAAGCTGGTGGGCGAGGGGCTCGACATCTATGCGGGCCGCTTGCCGCTCGCCGAGGCGGTCGGACGCATCGAGGCCGTCTACAAGCCCTATCACGAAACGCTGAAGCGGCTTTTGACCAGGACCCATGCCCGTTTCGGCTTTGCCGTGCTGATCGACTGCCATTCGATGCCGGCGAGCATCCGGGTCGGCGACAGCGGGCTGCGGCCGGATTTTATCATCGGCGACCGTTTCGGCATCTCGGCCACCGCGGCCTTGACCGAGACCGCAATCGGCCTGCTGACCGCGATGGGTTATACCGTTGCCCACAACAAGCCTTATGCCGGCGGCTTCATCACCGAGCACTATGGCCGTCCGGCGCGCCACCTGCACGCACTGCAGATCGAGGTCAATCGTGGGCTCTACATGAATGAGCGGACATTCGAGAAGGGGGCGGGCTTCGACGCGCTGGCCGACGACCTGACGCGATTTTCAGCCGATCTGATGGCAATGCCGGACCATCATTTCATCGACCTGCCGCTGGCGGCCGAATAAAACTCGCAGCCGGGCTCTCGGCTTAAAAAAAGACCGCATCGTTTGCACGATACGGTCGAAGTCTAGGGAGGAAACGCCCAAGGAGGGCATGGACAGGAAACCCTGTCCGAGGCTGAGGGTATTGTGCAGCGCACAAATGTCAAGCGATCACAGGTTTTTTAATTCAGAGTGATGTGGAAATTGCATCTCGATGACGTTCGCGTGACATTCTGGCAACAGTTATTGCGGCGGATAAATCGATAAACCGGCTTGTTTTGGTGGGAAAGTCGCGGCATGGCCGGCTCGGGCACGCCGCAACGCGGGAGAATCAATTGGACATCAGCATCGATTTCATGCGCCGTATCGCGCAAGCGGCGGCGGCCGAGACCTTGCCGCGCTTTCGCGCCCAGGGCGCGGTCGCCAACAAGGAAAAGGGCAGTTTCGACCCGGTCACCGAGGCCGACCGCGAAGCGGAACGCGCCATCAGGGCGCTGATATCGGCCGAGTATCCCGACCACGGCATTCTGGGCGAGGAGCATGGCAGCGAGAACATTTCCAGCCGGCATGTCTGGGTGATCGATCCGATCGACGGCACGCGCGCCTTTATCTCCGGCTTGCCGGTCTGGGGGACGCTGGTCGGGCTGACGGTCGATGGCGACGCGGTCGCCGGCATGATGGCGCAGCCCTTCACCGGCGAGCTGTTCTACGCCAATGCCTCGGGTTCGCACTATGAGGGGCCGGGCGGGCGGCGCAAGCTGACGACCCGCAAGACGACCCGGCTCGACGAGGCGACGCTGTTCACCACCACGCCGGCGCTGTTCAGGGGCGAGGCGCGCACGCGCTACGATGCGTTTGAGAAGCAGATCCAGCTCGCCCGCTATGGCGCCGATTGCTACGCCTTCGCCATGATCGCCTCGGGCAGCGTCGACATCGTCGCCGATCCTGGATTGAAGCCCTATGACATCGTCGCGCTGATCCCGATCATCGAGAAGGCCGGCGGTGTCGTCACCACTTTCGACGGCGACCCGGCGGAGAATGGTGGCGATGTGCTGGCGGCCGCGACACCGGAGCTTCATGCCGCCGCCATGGCTGCGCTGCGCGGCTGATATCGCCACTGGTCAGCGCGGTCGTATCGAACGCTGGAATTCCGCCGGCGTGCGCCCGTAGGCCTGCTTGAATGCCGCACTGAAATGGCTGTGGCTGGAGAAGCCGAGATCCATGCCCAGCGTGGTCAGATTGTCGTAGCGGCCAAGCAGGTCGAGCGCACGCGCCAGCCGCAGGCGCAGATGATAGCGATAGAGCGGCATGGCCTCGACCTGCTGGAACAACTGCGTCAGGTAGACCGGCGAGACGCCGACCTCGGCGGCAATCCCGGCCAGCGTCCAACGTCGCGACAGGTCCGAAGACAAAACGAGCTTGGCGCGGTCGACCAGCTTCTGCCTGCCCGGGCTGGCGCCCGCGACATGCGAGGTGCGCTCGCCGAGCGAGCGCCGCACCAGAGTCAGCGCAAGCGTCTCTGCCTCCAGCGTTTCGGCGACGTTGCGGCTCAGGCCGTGGCGCAGCAGCGCCACCAGCGCCTGTGCGCGCGGATCGATGCGCCGGCGCTGGCGCCGAAACGCCAGCATGCCGCCGAAGCGCAGCTGCTCCTTCGGCGCCAGCTCGCGCAACTGGCCTTCCTCGATGACGAGATCGAGGCAGGCGTCGCCGCCCTCGACGGGGTGGCTGACCCGATAAGGCTCGGCCTCGTTGAAGAACAGCAGTTGGTTGGCTTCCGCGACCGCGTCGTTGCGGCCGACATGGCGCACGAAGACACCGCGATAGGGAAACACCAGATGCGTGGCGCCAGTGCATTCCTCATCGCTCCTGTGACGGCATGTGCCGCTGCAGACGACGTCCCTCACCCGGACGGTACCGGTGTCCAGAAGCGGCTGCACCGTGAATTGCGACATGGCCGTTGCGCTCGTCCCTCATGCCGGAAACGAATCCGGAATTGCGGATGGCAGTTTACGCAAGCGGCCTGCCCAATCCTGTCAGGAGACTTCTTCGACAGGCGCTTCTCAATCCCAAGAGCAGGTCGCTTTTCATTGAAAACGGCGACCTGCTCTTGCTTCTTGTTAGCGCCGCCTGAATTCCGCATAGGCCTGGCCGCGCGACAGCCCGATGTCCTTGAGCTGTTCATCGCTCATTTCGAGCAAGGCGAGGCGGCTTCTTCGTTTCTCCATCTGGCAGCCGAACCATCTCGCCGCCGCGACGCATTGGGCTTGCAAGGACCGCCGCATGGTCGTGGCGCGTGCTGCCGGCGCCGCGCCGGCCAGGCGCTGCGCTGCTGTGTAGTCGGCACACATTGCTCAATCCTCGCCTGCACCGGCCGCCGAGGCGCCGGCTTCGTTCAGCGCTTGCGCGCATTCCTCGCAGCAGACTTCGACGGTCTTGCCGCCGACCTTGACCCGGATCGGGTTGGCATCGAGCTGGCAATCGCAGGCGGCGCAGGTTTTCTCGGTCATGATCTCATCTCCTTGGCGTTCAATTCGACGCGGACAGATGAGCATTCCGGGGCGGCGGGGGCTGTCAGAATCTTTAGCACTTTGCCTGCCGAGGGGTCGGCTGGTGCGCTCTTCCTGACAACGGGGTGTCAGCTATGCCGGCCTGTGGAGATGCCGCGGCACCGGTCAGGCCGTTGGGTCGTCCGAGCCGGGGATGAAGGCGTCGAAGGCGGCGAGGAATTGTTCGCGGTAGAGGTCGACTTCCTGCAGGATCTCGTGCTTGGCGCCGTCGATCATCAACAGCGAACCGAGCCTCAGATTTCTGGCGTATGTTTCCACCGCCTTGGTCGAGACGACCTGGTCGGCACCAGCGGCGATGATCAGCAGCGGCACTTGGATGCGGGCCATGAAGTCGGGGTCGCTGATGGCTTCCGACGCCTTCGCCGCCGCCTGCAGCCAGCGGATCGTCGGGCCGCCGAGCGCCAGTTGCGGATATTCTTCATAGATGCGCGTGTTGCGGCGGTAGCGCTGCGGATCCGACGTCACCTTGTTGGCTTCGAAGGGCAGCGTGTGTCTTGGCCGTGGACCCCAGGCGGCATAGAGCCAGCCAAGCCCCAGGGCGCAGAAAACCGAACAGACCCGGCGCACCGTCCTGATCGAGACGGGCAGGTCGGGCAATGTCAGGAACGGGGCGATCAGCACCATGCGCCGCACGCGGTTCACCATCGACGGCGCTGCAAGCAGCGTGATCACCGCGCCGGCGGAATGGGCGAGGATGTAGTAGGGGCCACGGCAGTCCGGCAGCACGATCTCCTCGAAGAACTGCTCCAGGTCAGCCGTATAGTCGCGGAACGACCTGACATAGCCGCGCTGGCGATCGCGGATCAGCCGGTCGGAATCGCCCTGGCCGCGCCAGTCGAGGGTGGCGACGCCGAAGCCGCGGGCGGCGAGGTCGCGGATGGTCTCGAAATATTTCTCGATACACTCGTTGCGGCCGCCGAGCAGCACCACTGTGCCACGCATTGGACGCGCGACCGCCGCGAACAGGCCATAACGTATCTTCTTGCCGTCGCGCGTGGTGAAGAAGCCGCCCGTGGCGTTTTCCGGTCGCGGATTGCCCTCGACTTCGTGAAAAAAGGGTGTGTCGTGGAAAAGGTCCGTCATTCGGCGCTTCGTGCTTGGCGTCTTCGGGTGCCCGCCTGATAGGGCCGGCCCGTCAAGGTGATAGACGCCAATGCGTCAAAAGCAAAGGAATTCCGGGTGCGGCAAGACCGGCAACGGGGAAGGCCGGAAGCCGCTCGAAGGCGTGCTTCCGGCCCCTGTCGATCCGGGAGGAAGGGACGTTAACACCCGGTTCGGCCTCGTTGCGGATGCATGGGAAGTCAGATTTCCAGCGCCGCTAGTCCTTGAAGTTGACTGGACCATACCGGCTTCTGTCTGAACGCGGACCGAAGCGCCGGTTCATCTGCCGTTCATCAGGGATCACCGGAGCACGAGCGAACAGACGGATCCGCCGCCAATCAAAAATCTTGAAATGGCTCAGTCCGCTTCCCAAATGTCTCCTGCGGCCGCCAATGTCGGGGCCGCTGGTCCAGCCGAAACGCCGCTCACGGGTTTCGCACCGGCCATACGCAAACCATGTTGCTCAACAGGAGAACACCTCATGCGTCACGTTGATTTTTCCCCGCTTTACCGTTCGACCGTCGGCTTCGACCGTCTCTTCACGATGCTGGATTCGCTCGCGCAGCCCGATGGCGCGCAGACCTATCCTCCCTATAACATCGAGCGCACCGGCGAGGATTCCTACCGCATCTCGATGGCGGTTGCCGGCTTCTCGGATGAAGAGATCTCGATCGAAGCCCATCGCAATGTGCTGACCGTAAAGGGTGAGCGCAAGGACGAGGGCACCGGCGAAGGCTCCGAGCTGCTCTATCGCGGTATCGCCTCCAGGTCCTTCGAGCGCCGCTTCCAGCTTGCCGATCACGTTGAAGTCGTCGGCGCCGCGCTGAAGAACGGCCTGCTCTTCGTCGACCTCAAGCGCAACATTCCCGAGGAATTGAAGCCGCGCAAGATCGCGATCACCTCGGCTCCGGCCAAGGCCAAGCAGATCGAGGCCAAGACCGCTGCGTAACTCCTAAAGTCTCCTCCCGAGACGGAAGCGGGGGGGC
>NZ_JAIUIN010000014.1:0-124186 GCF_020165665.1 Mesorhizobium sp. BH1-1-4 | reverse complement strand
GGCGAACCCATCATAAGGGGAGAAACTGTTACCTATGTATCCGGTTCAAACTGTTACCCATCTATCGGCTGGACACTCGGCGAAGCCGAGACGGAGTGGGGGTCGACCAACACAGCACAAGACGATCCATGCGCCAAGCGGCTATGCACGCTGTCGCCAAAGACCAGCCGCTGAAAACGTGTGCATGCTTAGCGCCTCTGGCGGGGCGAGGAACCTAAGTCCTCGGTAGTCACCTGTCGATCCGCGTCGACAGGATGATCGACGACGCGGTGCGCTCGACACCCTCCATGGCGCCGATCTGGTCGAGCAGCGTGTCGAGGTCGCGGATCGACGGCGCGTCGACGATGACGATCATGTCGAAATTGCCGCTGACGGAGTGCAGCGTCCTGACCGGCGGCAGCGCCCGCAGGGCCCGCACCACTTTGTCGGAGAGCTTGGGCGTGACAGTGAGCAGCACATGCGCCCTGACCAGCCCCTGCTCATAATCCGGCGCCAGCCTGACGCCATAGCCGGTGATGATGCCGCGTTGCTCCAGCCGCTCGATGCGGCTTTGCACCGTCGTGCGCGACACGCCGAGCTGGCGCGCCAGTTCGGACGTCGGGGCGCGCGCGTTGGCGCGCAGCAGGGAAAGCAGGGCCTGTTCGGCTTCGCTGATCATTTCGACGAATCTCCTCGGCAAATCGCCTGAGAATAGGTTTCACTTTGCAGGATTCCACGCTTCCTTTCGACAGGCAAGCTGCGATGATTCCGCCAAACGCGGACCGCGGGGGAATTTGACATGAACAAGATCGTTATCGTCGGCGCCGGCAAGATCGGCTCGACCATCGCCGAAATGCTCGCTGAAACGGGCGATTACCATGTCACCCTGGTCGACCGCTCGGCCGCGCAACTCACTGCCGACGAGGTGCCCGCCAGCGTCGAGACGCTCGAACTCGATATCGCCGCGCCCGGTGCGCTTGAAGCCGCGCTCGCCGGCAGGTTCGCGGTGCTGAGCGCCGCCCCCTTCCATCTCACCACGCGCATCGCCGAGGCGGCGGCCAGCGCCGGCGTGCATTATCTCGACCTCACCGAGGATGTCGTCTCGACCAGGCGCGTCAAGGAGCTGGCCCGGTCCGCCAAGAGCGCCTTCATCCCGCAATGCGGGCTGGCGCCGGGCTTCATCTCGATCGTCGCCAATGATCTGGCCAGCCGTTTCGACACGCTCGAAAGCGTGCGCATGCGCGTCGGCGCGCTGCCTCAATACCCGTCCAACGCGCTGAACTACAATCTGACCTGGAGCACCGACGGCGTCATCAACGAATATTGCGAGCCTTGCGAGGCGATCGTCGAAGGCGAGCTGGTCGAAGTGCCGCCGCTGGAGGAGCGCGAGGAGTTCTCGCTCGACGGCGTCACCTACGAGGCGTTCAACACCTCAGGCGGTCTGGGCACACTGGCCGAAACGTTGAAGGGCAAGGTGCGCACGCTGAACTACCGCACCATCCGCTATCCCGGCCATGCCGCGATCATGAAGGCGCTGCTGAACGATCTCGGCCTGCGCCATCGCCGCGATGTGCTCAAGGACATTTTCGAAAGTGCTTTGCCGGCGACGCTGCAGGACGTGGTCATCGTCTTCGTCACCGTTTCCGGCCGCAGACAAGGCCGCCTGCTGCAGGAAACCTACGCCAACAAGATCTATTCCCGCCGCGTCGGCCAGACGGTGCGCAGCGCCATCCAGATCACCACGGCGTCCGGCATCTGCGCCGTGCTCGACATGATGGCCGATGGCTCGCTGCCGGCGACCGGCTTCGTCAAGCAGGAGGACATCGCGCTCGACGCCTTCCTCGCCAACCGCTTCGGCCGCGCCTATGCCCAGCATGATATGGTGAGCCGGCTGGCCGGGTGACGAGCCGCGCATCTTCTTCTCCCCGTTGATTGGTTCGCGCCTTTCCTCTCCCCCGTCGATCGGGGGGTCCGAAGGACGGGCGAGACCCGTGGCTCGCCCCGGCAAGGTGTCGAGCGCAGCTCGACGGAGTGGGGGTCCACGGCTCGACCTATCCGGATGGTCGCCCGATTTTCGACGGCAACAGGTTTGACCAGCGCCTTCCCCCACTCCGTCGCTGCTTCGCAGCGCCACCTCTCCCCCCTCCGGAGGGAGAGGAAAGGAGCCTAGGGGTAACACCTCAAATATGCAGCGCGTGCCCGAGCGCCTTCAGCGCCGCTTCCTGGAATCCTTCGCCTTGCGTCGGATGGGCATGGATCGTTCCGGCGATATCCTCCAGCCGCGCTCCCATTTCCAGCGCCAGCCCGAAAGCCGCCGACAGTTCCGACACGCCCTGGCCGACCGCCTGGATGCCGAGCACCAGGTGATTGTCGGCGCGTGCGACGACGCGGACGAAGCCGTCTTCGCCGAGCTTGGTCATGGCGCGGCCATTGGCGGCGAAGGGGAACAGGCCGATCTTGATCTCGCCACCAAGCGCCTTGGCCTCTTCGGGCGACAGGCCGGCCGTCACCAGCTCGGGATCGGTGAAGCAGACGGCGGGGATCGAGCGCTTGTCCCAGCCGCGCTTGTGGCCGGCGACGATCTCGGCCACCATTTCGCCTTGCGCCATTGCCCGATGCGCCAGCATCGGTTCGCCGGTGACGTCGCCGATGGCGAAGACGCCGCGCATCGAGGTCCGGCACTGGTCGTCGATCCTGATGAATTTTCCGGCCCTGTCGAGATCGATCTGCTCGAGCCCCCAGCCCTCGGTCACCGGCTTGCGGCCGACCGTGACCAGAATCTTGTCCGCGGCGACCTTGGCGCTCTTGCCGTCCGACGTCTCGACCAGCAGCGCATCGCCCTTCGTCGACAGGCCCTTGGCCTTGGCGCCTGTCATCACTTCGACACCGAGCGCGGCGAGCCGCTTGACCACGGGCCGGGTCAGCTCCGCATCATACTGCGCCAGCACGCGCGGCAAAGCCTCGACCACGGTGACCTCGGCGCCCATCTTGGCGAAGGCCATGCCGAGCTCCAGCCCGATATAACCGCCACCGACGACCGCAAGCTTCTTCGGCACTTCGTTTAGCGCCAGCACCTCGGTGGAGGAGATCACCGGGCCGCCGAACGGCAGGAACGGCAATTCCACTGGCGCCGAGCCCGTCGCGATGACGATCGTCTCGGCCCGGATCGCCTGGCTTCCCGTCTCGGTTTCGACCTCGACGGTCTTGCCGTCGCGAAACGTTGCCCAGCCCTGCACGGTCTTCACCCCGGCCTTCTTCAGCAGGCCGGCGACGCCGCTGTTGAGCCGGCTGACGATCCCGTCCTTCCAGGCGACGGTCCTGGCAAGGTCGAGCGCCGGTGCGGTTACCGAAATGCCGAGCGGGCTCTTGCCGCCGGCCATGTGCGAGACCTTCTCGAATTCTTCCGCCGCATGGATCAGCGCCTTGGAGGGGATGCAGCCGACATTGAGGCAAGTGCCGCCAGGCTTGCCGGCCTCGACGATGACCGTATCGACACCGAGCTGCCCGGCGCGGATGGCGCAGACGTAGCCGCCCGGACCGGCGCCGATGACAAGCAGCTTGCAGGAGATTTCTTTCATGGTGTCGGCCCCCTTGTAGTGAGAGCTGCCGACGCCCTCCTATCCAACCTCGCGCTGCCCCTCATCCGCCTGCCGGCACCTTCTCCCCGTATAGGGACGGGGAGAAGGGTATCGTCGCGATGTTGGCATCCTCTTCCGCAACGCTGTCGATTGGCGAAACCATGGATAACAGCGTCTTTCTCCCCGTCCCTATACGGGGAGAAATGCCCGGCAGGGCAATGAGGGGCAGCGCGGCGCTTCAGGTCTACTTTCCAGAACGACCTGGCTGCGATGGTACGATGAGCGAGCATTCCATCACCCCTCCACGAAAATCAGCGCCGGCGTTTCCAGCAGCGCCTTGATCCGCTGCACGAACACCGCCGCGTCCCAGCCGTCGATCACCCGGTGGTCGAAGCTGGACGACAGGTTCATCATCTTGCGCGGGATGAACTGCGTGCCGTCCCACACGGGCCGCACCATCATCTTGTTGACGCCGATGATCGCCACTTCCGGGTGGTTGATGACCGGCGTCGTCGCCACGCCGCCCATGGCGCCGAGCGAGGTGATGGTGATGGTCGAGCCGGACAGTTCGTCGCGTGTCGCCGTGCCGGACTTGGCCGCCTCGGCCAGCCTCGCGACCTCGGCGGCGCAATCCCAGATGTCGCGCGCCTCGGCATGCTTGACGACAGGCACCACCAGCCCCGACGGCGTCTGCGCGGCGATGCCGATATGGATGCCGCCATGCTGGTGGATGATGCCGGCCTCGTCGTCGAACAGCGAATTGAGCTGGGGCTGGTCCGCGATCGCCTTGACCATCGCCCGCATCAGGAACGGCAGCAGCGTCAGCTTGGTCCTCTCCGCGCCTCCCCTGGCCGGGCGCTTTTCCTTGTTGAGCGCGGCGCGCAAGTCCTCCAGCGCGGTGACGTCGATCTCCTCGACATAGGTGATGTGCGGGATGCGCGACTTGGACAGCGTCATCTTCTCGGCGATCTTGCGCCTGAGGCCGACCAGTTTGATGTCCTCGACCGCATCGTTGCGGGCGAGGCCGGATGTCTTGGCCGGTTGCGGTCCGCGCGCCAGGAACGCCTCGATATCTTCGTGGCCGATGCGGCCGGCCGGGCCGCTGCCCGCGACTTGCCTGAGATCGATTCCGGCCTCTTTCGCCCGCAAGCGGACGGCTGGCGACGCCAGCGGCTTTTCGCCTTCCGGGCGCGGTGCGCCGGAGGCCGAGGACCGTGCAATGGTTTTCGCGGCAGGCGGTGCGGGTTTTGCCGGCGCCTCGGCGGGCTTTGTCGCCCTGGGCGACTGTGGGGTTTCTGGCTGGGGGCTCGGCGGCTCGGCGGGCGCTTCGGCCTCGGCGGTTGGTTCCGCGTCTTTGCCGGCGGCTTTCACATTGCCTTCGCCCGCCACCTTCAGCCGCACGATCGGCGAACCGATCGCCACCGTGTCGCCGATCTCGGCGCCCAGCCACAGGATTTCGCCATCGACAGGCGACGGGATTTCGACCGTCGCCTTGTCGGTCATGACGGCGGCAAGCACCGTGTCCTCGCGCACGATGTCGCCGATCTTGACATGCCATTCGACGAGTTCGGCCTCGGCGACGCCCTCCCCGACATCGGGCAGCTTGATGATGTGCTCGCCCATGTCAGGCCTCCATGGTTTCTACGAGAGCGCGGCCGACCCGTGCGGGCCCCGGAAAATACTCCCACTCCTGCGCATGCGGATAGGGCGTGTCCCAGCCGGCAACGCGGGCCACCGGCGCCTCCAGGTGGTAGAAGCAGTTTTCCTGCACCAGCGCCGAGAGTTCGGCGCCGAAACCGGAGGTCAGCGTCGCCTCGTGCACGACGACGCAACGTCCGGTCTTCTTGACCGAGGCAACGATGGTGTCGAGGTCGAGCGGCAGCAGTGTCCGCAGGTCGATGATCTCGGCATCGATGCCGGTTTCCTCGGCCGCGGCCTGGGCGACATAGACCATGGTGCCGTAGGCGAGCACGGTGACATCAGAGCCCGCCCTGCGGATCGCCGCCTTGCCGAGCGGCACCGTGTAGTGGCCATCGGCAACCTCGCCGAGCTCGTGCTTCGACCAAGGCGTCACCGGCCGGTCGTGATGGCCGTCGAACGGGCCGTTATAGAGCCGCTTCGGCTCGAGGAATATAACGGGGTCGGGGTCCTCGATCGCCGCGATCAGCAGGCCCTTGGCATCATGCGGGTTGGACGGCACCACGGTCTTGAGGCCCGACACATGGGTGAACAGCGCTTCCGGGCTCTGGCTGTGCGTCTGGCCGCCGAAAATGCCGCCGCCGGTCGGCATGCGCACCACGATCGGGCAGGTGAAGTCGCCATTGGAGCGATAACGCAGCCTTGCGGCTTCCTGCGTCAGTTGGTCGTAGGCCGGATACATGTAGTCGGCAAACTGAATCTCCACGCACGGCTTCAGCCCATAGGCGGCCATGCCGATGGCCGACCCGACAATGCCGGATTCGTTGATCGGCGCGTCGAAGCAGCGGCTCTTGCCGTACTTGGCCTGCAGCCCGTGCGTGACGCGAAAGACGCCGCCGAAGAAGCCGACATCCTCGCCGAAAACGACGACTTTGCTGTCGCGCTCCATCGACACGTCCATGGCGTCGCGAATGGCCTCGATCATGGTCCGTCTTGGCATGGCTCAGACTCCCGCCTGCTGGCGCTGGCGTCTGAGATGCGGCGGCATTTCGGCAAACACACCTTCGAACATCTCGCGCGTCGACGGCTTGCCGCCGGCATGCAGCGTGCCGTGGCTTTCCGCCTCCTTCTGCGCCGCGATCACCGTATCGAGGATTTCGGCCTCGGCCTGCGCGTGCCGTTCGTCGGACCAGACGCCGAGCTTGATGAGATGGTTCTTCAGCCGCATGACCGGGTCGCCCAGCGGCCAGGCGTCGGACTCGGTCTTCGGCCGGTAGGCGGAGGGATCGTCCGAACTGGAATGAGCGCCGGCGCGGTAGGTGACATATTCGACCAGCGTCGGCCCGAGATTGCTGCGCGCCCGCTCGGCCGCCCACTTGGCCACAGCATGGACGGCGAGATAGTCATTGCCGTCGACGCGCAGCGACGGGATACCGAAGCCGAGGCCCCGCGCCGCGAAGGTGCCGGAGCCGCCGCGCGCGATGCCCTGGAAAGTCGAGATCGCCCACTGGTTGTTGACGACGTTGAGCACCACGGGCGCCTTGTAGGTGGAGGCGAACACCAGTGCCGAGTGGAAATCGGACTCCGCGGTCGAGCCGTCGCCGATCCAGGCCGCGGCGATCCTCGAATCGTTCGAGATGGCCGAGGCCATCGCCCACCCGACCGCCTGGATGTACTGCGTCGCCAGATTGCCCGAGATCGAGAAGAAGCCGTGCTCCTTCGACGAATACATGATCGGCAGCTGCCGGCCCTTCAGTGGGTCGGCCTCGTTGGAATAGATCTGGTTCATCATCGTGACCATTGGATAGCCGTCGGCGATGAGCAGGCCGGCCTGGCGATAGGTCGGGAAATTCATGTCGCCCGGCTTCAGCGCCTTGCGGAAAGCGCAGCTCACCGCTTCCTCACCCAGATGCTGCATGTAGAAGGACGTCTTGCCTTGCCGCTGCGCCATCTGCATGCGCGCATCGAAGGTCCGCAGCGTCATCATGTTGCGCAGGCCCTCCAGCAATTCCTCGCTGGACAGCAGCCCGGCCCACGGCCCGACGGCTTCGCCGTTGCGGTTGAGCACGCGGATGATCGAAAACGCCATGTCGCGGATGGTGCGCGGATCGACATCGATGTCGGGGCGCGGCACCGAGCCGGCCTCGGCGAGGGTCACGTTGGAAAAGTCAGGCGTACCGCCCGGCCGCACTTCCGGCTCCGGAACGTGAAACCGCAACATCCCAGCATCGGCCATGACCTCAGATCCTCCAATGTTGCCCGGATGCGGATATTCGCACATCCCCGCGTCCAGGCCACTGCGAATTCGCGGGGCAAGCCCTTCAGCCATCGGTTCCGGCCACGCCGGCCAATCCGGCTTCCCGCGCCCAAGATGAAGATATGTCCGCGAAATTTCTTGTCTATGTTGGGCCGTGGCACGCAATTTGGCGAATGGTTGCGGGCAGGTTGCCGCCAGATAAGGCGATTGGGTGGCAAGGCTTGGGGTTCGCCGATCTCGGCGCCCTTCCTCTCCCCCGTCGATCGGGGGGTCCGAAGGACGGGCGAGACCAGTGGCTCGCCCCGGCAAGGTGTCGAGCGAAGCTCGACGGAGTGGGGGTCGACCTAGCTCGAGCGTTGTTGTTTCTGGCCGGGACGACGCCTCGCCCTGATTGAGGTTCTGTGATGACTGCCAGCGGCAGCGCGGTTGGGGATGGCTTCCCCCACTCCGTCCCGGCTTCGCCGGGCCACCTCTCCCCCCTCCGGAGGGAGAGGAAGGGAGCCAGGACTGGCGAGCTTGCGCCTTTCCTTTGCCCTCCAAGGGAGAGGAACCCAAGCTGGAAGCCCTCCCCGCATCATGCTAACCACCCTCCATGGCACAGAAGAAAGCTTTCGAGGTCGACGGTTGGCTGGCGCGGCCCGATCCGCGCATCTCGATCGTCCTGCTCTACGGCCCCGACCGCGGCCTGGTCTCGGAGCGGGCGAAGGCCTTTGCCGGCAAGACCGGGCTGCCGCTCGACGATCCCTTCTCCGTCGTGCGGCTCGAGGGCTCCGAGGTCGACCGCGACGAGGGCCGGCTGCTCGACGAAGCCCGCACCGTGCCGATGTTTTCCGACCGCCGGCTGCTCTGGGTGCGCAACGCCACCGGCCAGAAGGCGCTGGCTGACGACGTCAAGGCGCTGACGGCAGAGCCGGCGCGGGATGCCATCATTCTCATCGAAGCGGGCGATTTGAAGAAAGGTGTCGGGCTGCGCGCCGTCGTCGAGGGCGCCGACACCGCCATGGCGCTTCCTTGCTATGCCGACGAAGCCCGCGACATCGATACCGTCATCGACGACGAGCTGCGCAAGGCCGGCATGTCGATGACGCTGGAGGCGAGGCAGGCGCTGCGCCGCAATCTCGGCGGCGACCGGCTGGCCTCGCGCGGCGAGATCGAAAAACTTATCCTCTACGCCCACGGCCATAAGGAAATCGGGCTGGACGAGGTGCGGGCCATGTCCGGGGACGTGTCCGGCGCCTCCTTCGACGACGCCGTCGACGCGCTGCTGGACGGCAAGGTCGGCGACTTCGACACCGCCTTCACCCGCCATTGCCAGGGTGGCGGCCCGCCCTTCCTGGTGCTGTCCTCGGCGATGCGGCAGCTGCAGCAGATCCAGGTCATGCGCGGCCAGATGGACTCAGGCGGCCGTAACGCGGCTTCCGTCGTTGCCGCGGCGCGGCCGCCGGTCTTTTTCTCCAGGCGCAAGCTGGTGGAGAAGACGCTGGAGCGCTGGAACAGCGAAGCACTCGGCCGCGCGCTGACCCGCCTGCAGACCGCGGTGTTGCAGACGCGGCGCCGGCCGGACCTGTCGGTCGCGCTGGCACGGCAAGCGCTGCTTGGGATCGCCGTGGAAAGCGCGCGGCTGGGGCAAAGGTAGGAAAGCGATCTTCCCTTTTCGGCGCCGAGCGCTGCCTCCATTGGTCAATTCATGATCATGGCGCTCGATTCACTCAGCCTCTTCTCCCCGTGACAATACGGGGAGAAGGTCCCGGCAGGGTGATGAGGGCGGCGCCAACGCTCAGATCAACAGCAATATTCGCCGGCTAATTACCGTTCCTGCTTCAATCTCCGGCACAGCTCATCGAGCTGCTCCAGCGAGCGATAGGAAACGCGAATCTCGCCGCCCTTGCCCTTGTGATCGATGGCCACGATCATGCCGAGCGTATCGGTCATCAGCTTTTCCAGCGCCAGCGTGTCGGTATCCTTTTCCGGCGCGGCCTGTGCCTGCTTCGGCTTGGCCGGCGTCGGACCGGCCGGCATTTGCGCCAGCGCTTCGGCCTGGCGCACGGAAAGGCCTTCCTCGACGATGCGCTTGGCAAGGCCGGCGGGGTCCTCCGCGGTCACCAGCGTGCGGGCGTGGCCCGCCGACAGCGCGCCGTCGACCAGCATGTCGCGGATCACGTCGGGCAGTTTCAGCAGCCGCAACGTGTTGGCGACATGGCTGCGGCTCTTGCCGATCACCTGGCCGAGATCGGCTTGGGTGTAGCCATGGTCGTCGATGAGCTGCTGGTAGCCCTGCGCCTCCTCGACCGGATTGAGGTCGGCGCGCTGGACGTTCTCGATGATCGCCAGTTCCAGCGCCGTGCGATCGTTGACATCACGGATGATGACCGGGATCTCGGTCAGCCCCGCGCGCTGCGCCGCGCGCCAGCGCCGCTCGCCGGCGATGATCTCGTAGCGGCCCGCCTGGGTGGGCGACGGCCGCGCCACCACCGGCTGCACCACGCCATGCTCGCGGATCGACTGGGCGAGGTCGGTGAGTTCGGCATCGCCGAAATGCCGGCGCGGATTTTTCGGATTGGCGCTGATGAACTCGATCGGCACCTTACCGTCGGCGCTCATGCCGGGCTTTTCCGGTGCGGCCGGGCGATCGATCTCGCCGATCAAGGCTGCCAGCCCGCGACCCAGTCTTTTCCTCGAGAGATCTTCGTTCATCTTTATTCCACGTCTATTTCAGATCGTTTCGGTATCGAATCGGCTGTTAAGCCCTGTGTGGCCTATCAAGCGGCGCGCAATTTACGCTCGCGGCGGATCACTTCGGAGGCCAGTTGCAGATAGGCCTGGCTGCCCGAGCATTTCAGGTCGTAGAGGATCGCCGGCTTGCCATAGGACGGTGCTTCCGACACGCGCACATTGCGCGGGATGATGGTTTCGTAGACCTTGTCGCCCATATGCTCGCGCACGTCCTGCACCACCTGGTTGGCGAGGTTGTTGCGGCCGTCATACATGGTCAGCACGATGCCCTGGATGGTGAGATCGGGATTGATCGAGCGGCGCACCTGCTCGACGGTTTCGAGCAACTGGCTGAGACCTTCCAGCGCGAAGAACTCGCATTGCAGCGGCACGAGAACGGAATCAGCCGCCGCCATTGAATTCAAGGTCAAAAGATTGAGCGAGGGCGGGCAATCGATCAGCACGTAGCCAAAAGGCGCCCCGCGCTCGGTCGCGGCACGCAGCGCATTGCGCAGCTTGAGCACCCGGTCGGGCGCCGAGGCGATCTCCATCTCGATGCCGAGCAGGTCGAGTGTCGAGGGCACGATCGACAGGCCGGGCACCGCGGTCGGAATGGCCGCGGCTTCCAGCTCGAGTTCGCCCGTCAGTACATCATAGGACGAGACCGTCCGGTCCTTGCGATCGATGCCGAGGCCGGTGCTGGCATTGCCTTGCGGATCGAGGTCGACGATCAGCACTTTCTCACCGATCGCCGCCAGCGCGGTGGCCAGGTTGATGGCGGTGGTCGTCTTGCCGACACCGCCCTTCTGGTTGGCTACGGTGATGATTCGAGGGCCGTTCTTCATCATGGGCTTATGCCAGAAATTCATCTTTGGGTCGCCGAATAATCAGGCCGGTCGGTTCAGACAGGCCGCACATTGGACAATTCGAGGATGACGCCGCTGGCGTCGGTCACGCTTGGATGTTCTACCAGATCGAAGGTCCACCGGTTAACGCTTTCTTGCACTTCGGCGCGGTAATCCCGGCCTTTGTGGAACAATCCGCGCCCGCCCGAAATCAGCCATGGCGCAGACAGGTCGAGTAGCACCGAAAGCGAGGCCAGCGCCCGCGCCGTGACGATTTGCGGCGTCGAAACAAGCGCATGGCTGTCCTCGATGCGGCGCGCCACGGCCCGCGCCGGCAGGCCGAACTGACCGATGACGGTCTGCAGGAACGAAGCCTTCTTGCGGTTGCTTTCAACCAGATCGATGCTGGCGCCCGGACGTTCGGCGAGCAGAAAGGCCATGACAAGGCCAGGAAATCCGCCGCCTGAGCCGATGTCGACCCAGCGCGTGGCACTGGGCTCTATTCGCGCGAGCTGGGCGCTGTCCAGTATATGACGCTGCCAGACATCGCTCGAAGTCGACTGCGCCACGAGATTGATGCTGCGGTTCCATTTCTGGAACATTTCCTCGAACACCACCAGGCGCTCGAATGTTTCACGTGAAACCGGACCGGCCGCGCCCTGCAGGCTCTCCAGGGAAAGAGAACTCACGCAACGTTCCTCCGCGCGCTCTCATGGTGGCGGACGTGCGCGACGATGATCGCCAGCGCCGCCGGCGTCATGCCTTCCATGCGCTGTGCATCCGCGATGGAGCGCGGCCGCCGCGCTTGCATCTTCTGCGTCAGCTCATTGGACAGTCCGGGCACGCCGGCGAAATCGACCGTCTCGGGGATCAGCCGCGCCTCTTCATGCCGGATCTGCGCGACATCCGTGCTCTGGCGATCGAGATAGACTGAATATTTCGCTTCCGTTTCGAGCCGCTCAGCGGTTTTGGCGTCGATGTCGCGGAATCTCGGCTCGACCCCGGCCAGCCAGGCCACGTCGACACCGGGATAGGCCAGCAGTTCGAAGCCGGACCGGCGCACGCCGTCGCGGTTGATCTCCAGACCGTGCCTTGCCGCCTCATTCGGCGTCATGGTGAGCGAAAGCGCCAGCTGGCGCGCTTCGTCGAGCCGCCGCATGACATCGGCATAACGCTGCATCCGGGGTGCCGAGGCGATGCCAAGCTTGTCGGCCAGCGGGGTCAGCCGCTCATCGGCGTTGTCGGCGCGCAGCGACAGCCGGAACTCGGCGCGCGAGGTGAACATCCGGTACGGTTCGCTGATGCCGCGGCTGGTCAAATCGTCGACCATCACGCCGATATAGGCTTGGGTCCGGCTGAGCACGATTTGCTCGCCGCCTCCGGCGCGTCGCGCCGCATTGAGGCCGGCGAGCAGGCCCTGTCCAGCCGCCTCCTCATAGCCGGTCGTGCCGTTGATCTGACCGGCAAGAAACAGCCCGGTAACGCGCCTGGTTTCCAATGTCTGATGCAGTTCGCGCGGATCGACGTGATCATATTCGATGGCATAGCCGGGCTGCAGCATGACCGCACGCTCCAGCCCGGGAATGGTCTTCAGGATATCGAGCTGAACGTCTTCCGGCAGCGAGGTCGAAATCCCGTTTGGGTAGACGGTGTGATCATCGAGCCCTTCCGGTTCGAGAAAGATCTGGTGCCCGTCGCGGTCGCCGAACTTGACGATCTTGTCCTCGATCGACGGGCAATAGCGCGGCCCGACGCCTTCGATCGAGCCGGAATACATGGCCGAGCGGCCAAGATTGGCGCGGATAAGCTCGTGCGTCGCCGTGGTCGTGCGCGTGATGCCGCAATCGATCTGCGGCGTTGTGATACGGTCGGTCATCAGCGAGAACGGCACGGGATCCACGTCCGCCGCCTGACTGTCGAGCGATGCCCAATCGATGGTTCGCCCATCGAGCCGCGGCGGCGTTCCGGTCTTGAGCCGCCCGAGCTTGAAGCCGGCGCGGTCCATCGTCGCCGACAATCCCGTGCTCGCCTTCTCGTTCATGCGGCCGGCGACGATCTTCTTCTCGCCAATGTGGATGAGACCGCGCAGGAAGGTTCCCGTCGTCAGCACCACGGCGCCGCAGGCAAGCCGCCGACCGTCCGCCAGCAAAACCGCGGCGATCTTTCCATCGGAGATTTCGAAATCGAGAACTTCGCCCTCGACGACGTCGAGCTCGTTCTGCTGCCGAATCGCTTCCTGCATGGCAAGGCGATAGAGCTTCCTGTCGGCCTGCGTGCGCGGACCGCGCACCGCCGGCCCCTTGCGGCGGTTAAGCAGACGGAACTGGATCCCGGCAGCATCCGCCACGCGGCCCATCAGCCCGTCCATGGCGTCGATCTCGCGCACCAGATGCCCCTTGCCGAGACCGCCGATCGCCGGGTTGCACGACATGACGCCGATCGTGTCGAAACGCAGCGTTACCAGCGCGGTGCTGGCGCCGGCGCGCGCAGCGGCACTGGCCGCCTCGCAACCGGCATGGCCACCGCCCACCACAACCACATCATAGTGATCGGTCATTCCAAATGTCCTGGATTCGAAAGATTGAGGGACACATGTCCCCACGAGGCGAAGCTGTCAAGAAAACTTACGCGCGACGTTTCACGTGAAACAGGCAAACCGAGGCTCGGTGCGCGTTTCACGTGAATCACACCCCGGAATGTTCACGTGAGTCCGTCGAAGCCCCAGCAAAACGGCCAAGTATGTTTCACGTGTGTCAGGTCAACGGTTGCCGAAACCTACACGACTTCGTCATCCACGGGCGGAGCACGAGCGAAGCTCCGTCGCGAAGACCCGAGGATCCATTCCGCGACGTTGCTGACGGGTGCAAAAGGAGCAGAACCTGCACGGTGGCACGCTCGAAAGTCGCGGCATGGATCTTAAGTCCTGCGCTGCGTCGCTTCGCTCCTTGCTCCGCCATAAAATGACGAAGCCGTGGAGGTTTCCGACACCTGTCAGCCCTTCTTCAACCAAGTGATTGTTTCACGTGAATCATTTTCCGATACAGAACTGACCGAAAATCACATCGAGCATATCCTCGACGTCAATCGCGCCAACTATTCGGCCCAGCCGGTCAGCGGCCAACCGCAACTCCTCGGCGCGCAGTTCCTTGCCGGCGCCCTGGTCATCAGTGGCTAGAAGAAGGTGGCGATTTGCGTCACTGAGCAGTTCGACATGGCGTAGGCGGGACGGCAAAACATCGCCAACGTTTCCCGCCGCAACCGCCGCGCGCCTGCCGATCTCTGCCAGCAGAGCCTCCACGCCAGTCCCATCCAGAACTGAAATAACGAGATCATACCGATCGGGTGCATTACCCAACGCCTCGTGAGTCACCAGGTCGAGCTTGGTGCCGACCCTCAACAGCGGTGCCTTGTCCGGGATCGTGCCTATTTCCCTAGGAGACAAGATGTCTTCCAGCAGCAACAGGAGATCGGCACGATCCGCCTTGCTGCGCGCTTTCTCGATGCCGATCGCCTCGACCTTTCCCGGCGCATCCCGCAACCCGGCCGTATCGGTCAGCCTGACACGCAGGCCTTCGAGGTCCAGCACCACCTCGAGCAGGTCGCGGGTGGTGCCGGGCTCATCCGTTACAATAGCTGCATCGCGCCGCGCCAAGGCGTTGAACAGGCTAGACTTGCCCGCATTGGGCGCGCCAAGGATGACGACCTCGAAGCCGTCGCGGATGATTTCGGCGGCATGAAACCCAGCTATGTGGCGGTCAATCTCCGAGATCATCGACCGCACATCCGACCAGACCGTATCCGAAACGGAACCCGGCACGTCGTCCTCGTCGGCGAAGTCGATCTCCGCCTCGATCATGGCCCGCGCATGGATCAGGCGACGCCGCCAACCGAGATAAAGCGCGCTCTGTGCGCCTTCGGCATTCTGCACGGCAAAGCGCCGCTGCGCTTCGGTCTCGACGTTGACCAAGTCCGCCAGCGCTTCCGTCTCGACCAGATCGACCTTGCCGTTGAGAAAGGCACGGCGCGTGAATTCTCCGGGTTCGGCGTGCCTGACGCCTTCGAATCCGGCGATCGTTTCCAGCATCCTGGCCACCACGGCGCGGCCGCCATGGACGTGGAACTCGGCGACGTCTTCGCCGGTGAAGCTGGCAGGACCGGGGAAGAAGAGGACCAGCCCGGTGTCAACAAGCGTTCGATCCGCCGCCATGAACCTGCGCAGCACCGCGCTGCGCTCCTTAACCATGCCACCAGCGATCGTTTCGATAACGAATCGAGTCCGTGGGCCGGAGATACGCAGCACCGCGACGCCGGCGGGAAGCCGGCCGCTCGACAATGCCACGATCGAATCGTCTGAAATCATTTGCCCGCTCTACCGAACCGCCCTAGCTTCCGCCTCATCACCGACCTCTGGACCGCCCCGAAACGACTTGCCCCCGAAAGTTGGCCATCGTGACATTGCCCGCGCAAAACCTGCTTGCCGACGAGGCCAGCCCCTATCTGCGGCAGCACAGCGGCAATCCCGTGCATTGGCGGGGATGGTCGCCGGCATCGCTGGATGAGGCAAAGGCTCTGGACCGGCCTATCCTGCTCTCCATCGGCTATGCCGCCTGCCACTGGTGCCATGTCATGGCCCATGAAAGCTTCGAGAATGACGACGTCGCCGCCGTCATGAACCGTCTGTTCGTCAATATCAAGGTCGACCGCGAGGAGCGTCCCGACATCGACCAGATCTATATGGCGGCCCTGTCGTCGATGGGCGAGCAGGGCGGCTGGCCGCTGACCATGTTCCTGGCGCCCAACGGCAAGCCATTCTGGGGCGGCACCTATTTCCCGCGCGAGCCGCGTTATGGCCGTCCGGGGTTCATCCAGGTGATGGAAGCGGTCGACAAAGCCTGGCGCGAGAAGCGGGCGAGCCTGCACCAGAGCGCCGACGGCCTGACCTCCCATGTCGAGGCGCGGCTCTCGGCCACCCATGCCAAGGCGCTTCTCGATCGCGATACGCTGTCCGATCTCGCCGGCCGCGTCAGTGGCATGATCGATCGCGATCGCGGCGGCCTCGCCGGCGCACCGAAATTCCCCAACGCGCCGTTCATGCAAACATTGTGGCTGTCCTGGCTGCGCGACGGCAATGCCGCGCATCGCGACGACGTTCTCGCCAGCCTCGAACATATGCTCGCCGGCGGCATCTACGATCACATCGGCGGCGGGCTCAGCCGCTACTCGACGGACGCCGAGTGGCTGGTGCCGCATTTCGAGAAGATGCTCTACGACAACGCGCAGCTGATCCGCTTCTGCAACTGGGCCTTTGCGGCGACCGGCAACGATCTGTTCCGGATACGAATCGAAGACACGGTCGATTGGCTGCTGCGCGAAATGCGCGTCGATGGCGGCCCCTTTGCCGCCAGTCTGGACGCCGACAGCGATGGCGAGGAAGGGCTGTTCTACACTTGGAGCAGGGAAGAGATCGATTCCGTCCTTGGTGACGATTCAGCCTTGTTTTTCAAATACTTCACGCTTTCAAGCCCGCCCGGCTGGGAAGGCAAGCCGGTGGTCCATCAGACCTTGTCCCAGCAGGCGCTTGGCGCCGCGGACCGCGAAAGCCTGATCCCGCTGAAGGCAAGGCTCCTCGCTGTTCGCGAAGAGCGCGTCAGGCCAGGCCTCGACGCAAAGACCCTGACCGACTGGAACGGCCTGATGATCGCCGCGCTCGCCGAGTCCGGCCGTTCCCTGGCCCGGCCGGACTGGATCGGGGCCGCGGCAAAGGCTTTCGCCCGTATCGATGCCGCAAGCCGCGACAATCGCTTGCCACATTCCATGCTCGGCGCCCGGAAATTGTTTCCCGCACTGTCGAGCGACTATGCCGCCATGGCCAATGCGGCGATCTCGCTGTTCGAAGCCACGGGCGATTGGAGTTATGTCGACAAGGCCAGCCAGTTCCTGGAACAACTGGACCGTTGGCACACCGACGCGCAGGGCACGGGCTACTACCTGACCGCGTCGGACAGCACCGACGTGCCGATCCGCATCAGGGGCGATGTCGACGAGGCCATTCCGTCGGCCACCAGCCAGATCATCGAGGCGCAGCTGCGGCTCGCATCCGCCACCGGCAATCTCGACCTGCAGGAAAAGGTTTGGAAAACCGCCGAGCACGCCGCCGGCCGCGCCGCGCATCAGACCTATGGTCAGGCCGGTATCGTCAATGCCTGCGCGCTTGCCCTCGAGCCGCTGAAACTGGTCATCGTCGATGATCCGGACGACCAAAAACTTGTTCCGGTTACGAATCGAAATCCTGACCCGCGCCGCGTCGATATCGTGGTGCCGATCGGTACGGCAGCGAATCGACCCTTGCTGCCCGGCGGAATCCTGCCGCCGACAAACCGGCGTGGCGCTTGGCTCTGCACCGGCCAGGTTTGCCTGCCGGTGGTTACGGATCCGGGTGAATTGGAAGGATTGCTGCGGCGAACCTGATTTCGCCGCCAGATGTCAGAGCGCGAAGCGGACACGGCGCAAATCCGAGAACGAAGAGAAGGAGGGGCGAACCCCTCCGAACTCAAGTGTTCATCGAATCGAAGAAATCGCCGTTGGTCTTGGTCTGCTTCAGCTTGTCGATCAGGAACTCGATCGCGTCGGTGGTTCCCATCGGCGCCAGGATGCGGCGCAGCACGAAGATCTTCTGCAGGTCCTGGCGCGACACCAGCAGGTCTTCCTTGCGGGTACCGGACTTCAAGATGTCGATGGCCGGATAAATGCGCTTGTCGGCGACCTTGCGGTCGAGCTGGATTTCGCAGTTGCCGGTGCCCTTGAACTCTTCGAAGATGACCTCGTCCATGCGGCTGCCGGTATCGATCAGCGCCGTGGCGATGATGGTCAACGAGCCGCCTTCCTCGATGTTGCGGGCGGCGCCGAAGAAGCGCTTCGGGCGCTGCAGCGCGTTGGCGTCGACACCGCCGGTCAGCACCTTGCCGGATGACGGCACGACGGTGTTGTAGGCGCGGCCGAGGCGGGTAATCGAATCCAGCAGGATCACCACATCGCGGCCGTGCTCGACCAGGCGCTTGGCCTTCTCGATGACCATTTCGGCGACCTGGACGTGGCGCACCGCCGGTTCGTCGAAGGTTGAGGAGATCACCTCGCCCTTCACCGAACGCTGCATGTCGGTCACTTCCTCGGGACGCTCGTCGATCAGAAGCACGATCAGATAGCATTCCGGATGATTGGCGGTGATCGAGTGGGCGATGTTCTGCAACAGCACCGTCTTGCCGGTGCGAGGCTGTGCGTTGATCAGGGCGCGCTGGCCCTTGCCGATCGGCGCCACCAGATCGATCACGCGGGGCGAGATGTCCTTGGTCGGCGGATTGTCGACCTCCATCTTCAGCCGCGAGGTCGGATAAAGCGGCGTCAGATTGTCGAAGTGGATCTTGTGGCGGATCTTTTCGGGATCGTCGAAATTGATCGTGTTGACCTTGAGCAGCGCGAAATAGCGCTCGCCCTCTTTCGGACTGCGGATCGGCCCTTCGACCGTATCGCCGGTCTTCAGCGAAAAGCGCCGGATCTGCGACGGCGAGATGTAGATGTCGTCGGGACCTGGCAAATAGTTGGCATTGGCGGAGCGCAGGAAGCCGAAACCGTCCTGCAGCACCTCGACCACACCGTCGCCGATGATTTCGATGTCCTGGGCGGCGAGCTTCTTCAGGATCGCGAACATCAGTTCCTGCTTGCGCATGACGCTGGCGTTCTCGACCTCGAGCGATTCGGCATAAGCGATCAGCTCAGGCGGCTTCTTGTTCTTGAACTCGGTGAGTTTCATTTCTTGCATTAGATAGACTCTGGGTAGGCTTTGGGAAAAAAATCGGCGGGATGCGACAAATGCCGGGCGCGGCCGAAAGCAATGACGGGCGGCGCATGACGGGAAGGAAGACCCGTCTTGTATCGTCGGTCGGCTGAAAGAGCAAGCCGCCTTTTAACGGGGCCGGATGAAGCCTCAGAAAGGCTTCACCACGACCAGGATCACGATCGCGATCATCAGCAATGTGGGGATCTCGTTGACGATCCGCCAGTGCCGTGCCGGTTTTTCGTTGCGGTCCGCGGCGAATTTGCGCACCGCGGCGGCGAGATAGCCGTGGACGCCCGATAAAATCAGCACCAGGCCGATCTTGGCATGCAGCCAGCCACCCTGGAAGGCAAAGATCTTCCACGCAAGCCACAGCCCGAACACCCAGGTGAGGATCATCGCCGGATTGATGATGCCGCGCAGCAGGCGCCGCTCCATCACTTTGAACGTCTCGGATTGAACGGACCCTTTCTCGGCCTCGACATGATAGACGAACAGCCGCGGCAGATAAAGCATGCCGGCCATCCAGGAAATGACGGCGAGGATATGGATCGCCTTTGCCCAGGGATAGAAGCTTTCCGGTGCGAAGAAGAACAAAAGCGCGGTGAGAACGATCAGCACTGTGATGCCGACGGCCATGCGCTTCATCGCCTGGCCGGTGCTGTTGGTGTCATCTCGGTCAGCCATCAGCGTGCCGCGCTCCGAACCTGTTTCACCATCGCCTCGACATGGGCCACCGGCGTCTCCGGCGTGATGCCATGGCCAAGGTTGAAGATCAGCGGTCCGTGGCCCAGCGCCTGGAGGATCGCCCCTACGCCGTCGGCGAGCGCTTCACCGCCCGCGACCAGCCGCAACGGATCGAGATTGCCCTGGACCGCTCCTTGCCGCTGCAACGCCTTCGCTGCCTCCAGCGGCACCGTCCAGTCGATGCCGAGCCCAGTCACGCCGGTCCTGTCGCGATAGCTCTGGTAGCGGGCCCCGGCACCCTTGGGAAAGCCGATGATCGGCACGTCGGGATGAACGGCGCGGACCTGCCTGACGATCTCGGCCACAGGTTCGATGCAGAAGCGTTCGAACGAGGCATCGTCGAGCACGCCCGACCAGGAATCGAAAATCTGCACGACATCCGCGCCCGCCTCGATCTGGCGGATCAGGTACGAAGCCGAATGATCGGCGAGCACTTTCAAGAGATGTTTGAACGCCGCCGGCTCGCGATAGGCGAACAGCCGCGCCGGCGCCTGGTCGGGCGTTCCGTGCCCGGCGATCATATAGGTCGCCACCGTCCACGGCGCGCCGCAGAAGCCGATCAGTGTCGTCTCGTCGGGCAATTTCGCCCGCAGCCGGCGCACCGTCTCGTAGACCGGTTCGAGATTCACGTGAAACATGTCGCTTCCGAGCGCCGCGATCTCGCTCGCCGAAATCGGTGTCAGCAGCGGCCCGCGCCCTTCTTCGAAGCGTACGTCGCGGCCTAGCGCATGGGGAACGACAAGAATGTCCGAGAACAGGATGGAAGCGTCGAAGCCGAAGCGTTCGATCGGCTGCATCGTCACCTCGACGGCAAGGTCGGGATTGTAGCAGAGGTCCAGGAACGAACCGGCACGTACACGCGTTTCGCGATATTCCGGCAGATAGCGTCCGGCCTGGCGCATCATCCAGAGCGGAGGAGGAAACACCGCCTCGCCTTTCAGGACATCCAGCATGATCCGTCTTGCAGGCATCGAGCGCTCGCCTCTCCCGGCTTCCTCTTAATCAAATATCTTATTTATAAAGAGTCTTCTGATTCTAAGAGTCTGTTGGTTGTGGTGGTTGTCACCTGTCCCGCTTTGACCGCCAAAACGCCAGCAAGCATATTGTCGCGCATTGCGGGTCGCGCATTGCAGGGTTCTGGGGACAATCAGGAATCGCGCAGGCGAGTCAATGCGCTAAGTCCGGTGCCCTTGGAACCAGCCCTGTGGACGAGCGAAAGGCAAAATGCTTCGTCCACGGACTTGTCCCCAGCCGCCCGGCCAAGCTGACAGCGCATCGAATTGTGGACAAACCGCCATCTGATACAGTCGCCCCTGGCCAGTGCACCCGCCTGTCCAACCTTATCCACATCCGCCCACAGCCCCAGGTGACCCCCTGTGAACAAACCCCAGAGCTTCTTCCACCTGCATCTGATTTCCGACGCGACGGGGGAAACGCTGCTCGCCGCCGGCCGCGCGGCCTCGGCACAGTACAAGGATGCGCGCGCCATCGAACACATCTACCCGCTCATCCGCACCGAAAAGCAGGTCGCCAAGGTGTTCGAGGACATAGAGGAGGAGCCGGGCATCATCCTCTATACGGTGGTCGACCAGAAGCTGGCGCGCGGCATCGACGAACGCTGCGCGGCCATGGGCCTGCCCTGCGTGTCGGTGCTGGAGCCGGTACTGACCGTCTTCCAGTCCTATCTCGGCACCCCGGCCGGCCGCCGCGTCGGCGCCCAGCATGTTCTCGACGCCGAATATTTCCGCCGCATCGACGCGCTCAATTTCACCATGGACCATGATGACGGCCAGCTGCCGGCCAATATGGATGACGCCGATGTCGTGCTGATCGGCATATCGCGGACGTCGAAGACGCCGACCAGCATCTATCTCGCCAACCGCGGCATCAAGACCGCCAACATCCCGATCGTGCTCGGCGTGCCGGTGCCCGAAAGCCTGGTCAGCGCCAGGACACCGCTGGTCGTCGGATTGATCGCCACCGCCGAGCGCATCTCGCATGTGCGCCAGAACCGCATCCTCGGCAATTCAAGCACCTATGTGCCGACCGACTATGTCGACCGCGCCGCCATCAACGAGGAACTCGCCTACGCCCGCCAGATCTGCACCCGCCATGGCTGGCCGATGATCGACGTCAGCCGCCGTTCGATCGAGGAGACGGCCGCGGCCATCGTTGCCCTGCGCGGGAAGACGAGGTAGATGAGCGGACAGTGAGTTTTCCGAGTCACCTTTAGCGGAGGTCGGCGCCGCCCCTCACCTGCCTGCCGGCATCCTCTCCCCGCATAGTGACGGGGAGAGGGGCGCTGTCGTCGATGGTTCGCCAATCGCCAGCGTTGCCGCAAAGAGCGGCTGCACTGAAGCTGCCCCTTTCTCCCCGTCTCTATACGGGGAGAAATGACCGGCAGGACAATGAGGGGCGGCGCCAACCTTACAGAGTAAAGCTCCTCATACGCCAACCGCGTTTGTATCTGCGCCCGAGTGCAAAAATGACAGAAAAAATCATCCTCGCTTCAGGCAGTCCGTTCCGCAAGGCGATGCTGGTCAATGCCGGCGTCGATATCGAGGCGGTTCCGGCGACGCTCGACGAGCGCGCGTTGGAAGCGCCGTTGCAGGACAGCGGCGCCTCGCCCGAGGACGTCGCTTTGGTGCTGGCCGAAGCCAAGGCGACCGAAGTCAGCGAGCGCCGGCCCGGCGCGCTGGTGCTTGGCTGCGACCAGACTTTGTCGCTCGGCGACGAGGTGTTCCACAAGCCGGCCGACATGGAAGGCGCGCGACGGCATCTCCTGGCGCTGTCTGATAAGACCCATCAGCTCAACAGCGCCGCCGTGCTGGTGCGCGACGGCAATGTGCTGTGGCGCCATGTCGGCATCGCCTCGATGACCATGCGCAAGCTCGACCCGGCCTTCATCGGCCGCCATCTCGCCCGGGTCGGCGCCAAGGCCTTGTCGAGCGTCGGCGCCTATCAGATCGAGGGCGAAGGCATCCAGCTGTTCGAAAAAATCGAAGGCGACCATTTCACCATTGTCGGCCTGCCGCTGCTGCCGCTGCTGGCGGAACTGCGCAGACTGGGAGCCATCGATGGCTGAGGCAATGAAGAAAGCCTTCGTTACCGGCCATCCGATAAAACATTCGCGCTCGCCGATGATCCACGGCCACTGGCTGGCCGAACACGGCATCGACGGCAGCTACCGAGCGATCGATGTCGCGCCCGAGAACTTCGCCGATTTCCTGGCGAGCCTGCAGGCCAATGGCTATCGCGGCGGCAACGTCACCATCCCGCACAAGGAGGCCGCCTTTACCGGAGTCGCGCGCCGCGACCATGCGGCCGACGAGATCGGCGCCGTCAACACGCTGTGGCTCGAGGACGGCACCTTGTGGGGCGGCAACACCGACGGCCATGGCTTTGCCGCCAATCTCGACGATTACGCTCCGGACTGGGCGTCGAATGGCCCGGCCGTTGTGCTGGGTGCCGGCGGCGCCGCCCGCGCCGTCATCCACGCAATGAAGACGCGCGGCCTCAAGGACATCCGCATCGTCAACCGCACGCTCGCCCGGGCACTCGAATTGCGCGACCGCTTTGGCGCCGGCGTTTCGGCGCATGAATTGGCCGCGACCGCCGAATTGCTGCGCGATGCCGGCCTGCTGGTCAACACCACGGCGCTGGGCATGCAGGGCAATGAGGGCCTGCCCGCCGACCCCAGGGGTCTGCCCGCCGACCCCGCGCTGCTGCCCGACCATGCCGTGGTCAACGACATCGTTTATGTGCCGCTCGAAACCCCCCTGCTCGCCGCCGCGCGGGGACGCGGGCTGAAGACCGTCGACGGGCTCGGCATGCTGCTCAACCAGGCGGTGCCCGGCTTCGAGCGCTGGTTCGGCGTCAGGCCGAAGGTCACGGCTGCGCTCCGCGCGCTCATCGTTGCCGATCTGGCGCCGAAACCATGATCGTGCTCGGTCTCACCGGCTCGATCGGCATGGGCAAGTCGACCACGGCCAGGATGTTCGCCGAGGCCGGCGTGCCGGTGCATGATTCCGACCAGACGGTGCACCGCCTCTATGCCGGCAAGGCGGCCTCCCTGGTCGAGGCCGCCTTTCCCGGCACCACCGCTGACGGAAGCGTCGACCGCGCAAAACTCGGCTCCCGTGTGCTCGGCGATGCGGCTGCCTTGAAAAAGCTCGAAGCCATCATCCACCCGCTGGTCCGCGCCGATGCCGACGCCTTTCTGGTCAAGCATCGTAACGCCGGCGAATCGATCGCCGTCCTCGATATCCCGCTGCTGTTCGAAACCGGCGGCCGTGGCCGGGTCGACAAGGTCGTCGTCGTCACCGCGCCGCCCGAAATCCAGCGCCAGCGCGTGCTGGCACGGCCCGGCATGAGCGAGGAAAAACTGGCGGCGATCCTGGCCAAGCAGGTGCCGGACGCCGAAAAGCGCCGGCTGGCCGATTTCGTCATCGACACTGGTAACGGGCTGGACGCCGCGCGTGCCGCGGTAGCGGCCATCATTGCGGAACTTCGGGGATAAGCGGGGCTGCTGACGGCATGCCGTCAGCATTGCCCATTGCCATTTTGTTCCGGTCTGGCGATCCTGCCCCCTAGGAGCGACCTGATTCGATGCGTGAGATCATCTTCGACACCGAAACCACCGGCCTTGATGCGCGCGACGACCGCGTGATCGAGCTTGGCGGCGTCGAGCTGGTCAATCGGTTTCCGACCGGCAGGACCTTCCATCACTATATCAACCCGCAGGGGCGCGCGATCCATGCCGAGGCGCAGGCCGTGCACGGCATCAGCGCCGCCGACCTCGCAGGGAAGCCGAGTTTCGCCGAAATCGCCGAGGAATGGCTGCGGTTTACCGAAGGCGCCAAGCTGGTGGCCCACAACGCCACGTTCGATATCGGCTTCCTCAATGTCGAATTCGGCCGGCTCGGTCACCCGCCCGTCGACAACGGGCTTGTCGTCGACACGCTGGCCCTGGCGCGCCGCAAGCACCCGATGGGTCCCAATTCGCTTGACGCGCTGTGCCGGCGCTACGGCATCGACAACACCAAGCGCACCAAGCACGGCGCCCTGCTCGATTCCGAATTGCTGGCTGAGGTCTATATCGAGCTGATCGGCGGCAAGCAGGCGGCGCTCATTCTCGACAGCGCCACCGCGCCGGCCCAGGGCGAGAATGTCCGCCATATCGAGATCATCGTCGCCGAACGACCGGCGCCGCTCGTGCCACGGCTGACCGAAGCCGAGCGCGCGGCCCACGCCGCCATGGTCGCTACGCTCGGCGAAAAGACGCTGTGGCTGAAAGCAGCGTCTTCCGAGGCAAGCGCCGCGACGGCTTCGTAACCCGGACCTTCAGTAGGGCCACTCACCTCGACCCAGCGCGGCGACCGCCGCGATGATGCGCGCAAAGGCTTGCGCCGCTGCCGGCACCGTGGTGCGGGCGCGCAGGAAACTGTGCACCAGGCGGGGCTCCTCATGCCACCATGCCTTGCCGCCGGCGTCCAGGATGTGGTCGCGATAGGCCTCGCCATCCGATGACAGCGGATCGCATTCGGCCGTGATGATCACCGTTGGCGGCAGGCTGGAAAAATCCGTGTCGCGCAGCGGCGAGAAGGTCGGATCGTCGGGCGATTGCTTCCTCGCCGAGCGGACGTCGCGGTAGAAGGCGGCATCGCCTGTCGACAGCAGCGGCGCGTCGGCGTGTTCGATATAGGAGCCCATCGCCTCGATGCCGCCGAGATCGGGATAGATCAGCACCTGGCCGATCGCGGCGCGCGGATGGCGACGCGCGGCCTGTGCCACACCAGCCGCCAGATTGCCGCCGGCACTTTCACCGCACAGCACCAGCGGCAGCTCACTGCTTGCGGCCGCCCATTCGAAAGCCGCCAGTGCATCGTTGAAGGCGGCGGGATGAAGGTGTTCGGGGGCCAGCCGGTAGTCGACCGACAGCACGTCGAAGCCGGTGCCGGCGCAAAGTTCGGCGCAGATGTCGTCATGGCTTTCGAGGTCGCCGAGGATGAAGCCGCCGCCGTGGAAATAGAGCACCGTCGCGCGCGGCGCCGCGCCGGCGAGCCGGTAGCGGCGGACCGGGATGTCATGTTTCGAACCGGCAACCAGGCTGTCGCTGGCCTTGACCCCGGGCGGACGGCCCTGGTGGAAGGCGCGGCACATCCTGGCATAGACCGCGCGCTGCTTGTCGACCGGCAGGCCTGATATCCGCGGCGGATAAAAGGCGTTGACGCTGTCGATATAGGCCCAGAGCGCAGGGTCGAGCCAGGTTTCATATTTGCCGCGGCTGGTCATTTCAGCCCAAGGCGCCCATCAAAGCTCGGCATAGAGACGGGCGGCGTTGTCGAAGCTAAAGCGCAGCGGTACCGAGCCCTCGACCTGCCAGACGGTGGCGGTCTCGCCGGCCAGCAGCCGGCAGGCGCCGTCGGTGTCGGTCACCGCGCCGCCATAGAGCCGGTTGGCAAGGTTGAGGATACCGGTCTGGTGCATCGCCGCGCTGCCGCTGCCACAGGCGTCCTTGACCAGAAGCACGCGAAATCCCTTCGCCACCGCATCCTTTACGGTGGCGTCGATGCAGGCCTCGGTCCACACGCCCGCGACAACAAGCCATTCGATGCCTGAAGCCTTGAGCCGGTCGGCGGCCGGACCGGAGCGGAAGGCGCTGGCCTCGGCCTTGATCAGCAGCGCCTCACCCGGCGCCGGCGCCACCTCATGGCAGATTTCGGTCAGCGGGTCGCTCTTGTCGGAAAAGGCCGACTTGCCGTCCTCGCCGACCGGATGAAACGGCCGGTCCTGGCTGTCGAGATCGACGATATAGGCCCAGTGATGCAGCGGCACGTGGCTTTGCCGCGCCGCCGCCTGCAGGCGCTGGACGTTGGCGAGGATGTTTTCATAGCCCTCGACGAGGTAGCGCGGGTCCTGCCGGTGCTCTTCCTGCAGGTCGATGAACACGGCGGCCACCGTGCCGCCCTTGATGGAGATGGGGGCTTTCATACTGATGGGCCTTCGCCCCAAGATACCTCCAAACGCTGGAGGGGCAGCGCCCCCCTCTGCCCTGCCGGGCATCTCCCCCTCAAGGGGGGAGATTGGCGGTTGCGAATGCTTTCGCCAATCGCCAGCGTTTCAGGAAAAAGCGCTGCAAGCGAAGCTGCCGATCTCCCCCCTTGAGGGGGAGATGGCCGGCAGGCCAGAGGGGGGCGCCACGGAACGAGGCGCTCGTTCTTCATCTGTGATACTTCGCCGAGATGAGCAACCAGCGTCAAACCTCTCTCTCCAGAAACGCATCCTCATAGGGAAAGCGCGACAGAAGCTCCGTGCCGGTCTCGGTGATCAGGATCTCGTCCTCCAGCTTGACCCCCTCGCGGCCGCCCTTCTCGCCAATATAGCTTTCCACGCTCACCACCATGCCTGGCACGATATGGCCGTCGCGGCCATAGGTCTCGTAGTCCATGGCATGCGCGATGAACGGTGTCTCGCCATGCATGCCGACGCCGTGCATGACCGAGGTGTAGCGCTGGTCGACGAAGCGGTCCGGAATTTTCCACGCCTTTTCGGCTATTTCGCGAAAGGCCATGCCGGGTTTGACGATCGAGATGTTGTGCTGAACCTGGTCGTGCGCCATGCGGTAGAGCGATTTCTGGTAAGGCGTCGGCTTGCCCGGACCGCAGCGGAAGGTGCGGGAAAAATCGGAATAATAGCCATAGCAGCCGATCGTGTCGGTATCGAGCGCCAGCAACTCGCCGGGCCTGATCTTGCGGCCGCTGGCCTCGTTGAACCACGGATTGGTGCGCTGGCCGGAGGTGAGCAGCCGCGTCTCGATGAACTCGCCGCCCTGGCGGATGACCTCGCCATACATGATGGCGAACAGGTCGTTTTCGGAGACGCCGGGCTTGATCGCCTCGCGCACGGCATAGACGGCGGCTTCGGCGCCGGCCATCGACACCTGCAGGCATTTGACCTCCTCCGGCGTCTTCACCGCGCGCACCGCCAGAATCTCGCCCTGGCAGTCGCGGACCGCGCAGCCGCGCTTTTCCAGCGCCAGCGCCTGCAGATGGCTGCAGCGGTCGAGCCCGAGCTTCATCGAGCCGCCGCCATGTTTTTTCAGCAGTTCGGCGATCTCGTCGGCGAACGGCCCGGCGGTTTCATCGTCGCGGCCCGACACCGAAGACCAGACGAGCTTGGAAGGACGCGCCTCGTCGATCGTGTCGAGCACCATGGAGACATGGTAGCTCTGCGGGTACTCGAACAGCACGATCGGCCCTTCGGTCGGAATGAAGAAATAGCGGGTCGAGTTGCGCAGGAAATAGCCGAACATGTTGCGCGACCCGGTGGCGTAGCGCTGGTTGTAGGGGTCGAACAAAACGACGCCGCCATAGCCGGCCTCGCGCATCCAGCTGCGCAGCTTGGCCAGCCGGCCTTTGCGTAGCGCATCGGCATCGATGAAGGACGGCTCGGTGTCCGACAGCCACATGCCGCCGGCCGGATCGGCGGCGGCCGGGTGGCGCATGCGATCCTTGAAGTCGACGTCCTCGGTGCTGTCGGGTTCGAATACGACGATGCTCATGGGTTCGGCCTTGGATGGAATGCAGGCTCAGACCATGGCGCAGGAGGCGACGAGGGATTGTGCGGAAAACCGCGTGGGTTGTGCGGGATGCCGCTGAAGGAACAAGAGAGGCAGGCGCCCCCCTCTGTCCTGCCGGACATCTCCCCCTAAGTGGGGAGATCGGCAGTCTGTTCGGGCGGCGCCCTTCTAACAACGTTTGTGACTGGCGAAAGCGGAGATGACAGCCAATCTCCCCCAAGAGGGGGAGATGTCCGGCAGGACAGAGGGGGGCGCTGTCCCGCCAACGTCTCCCCGCGCCGGCGCGCGCCTAATGCCGCCGCGCCAGCTTCGGCGGATGGCCGTGCTCCTCGCGAAAGGCCCGGGCAAAGCTCGACATCGAGGCAAAGCCGCAGGCCAGCGCCACGTCGCGGACGGCCAGCGTCGAATGCGCCAGCAGATCGGCGGCACGCTTCAGCCTGAGCCGCCGGTAGTAGCCGTTGGGCGAGATGTCGAGTTCGGAGCGGAAGGAGCGTTCGAGCTTGTCGGACGAGACGCCGAGCTTGGCGGTCAGCTCGGCCATCCCCAGCCTTTCCTCCACCGCGTCCTCCATGATGGCGATGGCCGACAGCACCAGTTCGTTCTGGACGCCGGTGCGCAGGCGCAGCGGCATCAGCTTGCGGTCGACGCTGGAGCGCAGCTGGCTGTGCACGAACCATTCGGCGACGCCTGCGGCAAGCTCGGCGCCGTAATCCCGGGTGATGATCTCCAGCATCATGTCGAGGCTACCGACGCCGCCCGCCGAAGTGAAGCGCTTGCGGTCGATGACGTAGAGGTCGCGCCGCAACTCGATGTTGGGAAAGGCCTCGGTGAAGGCAGCCTGGCTGGTCCAGTGCAAGGTGCAGGCATGGCCGTCGAGCAGGCCCGCACGCGCCAGGAAGAACGCCGCGTCCGCCACCGCGCCGATATGAGCGCCATTGCGTAGACTGCGGCGGATCCAGCTCGCCGCGTCCTCGGCGACGAGATGATCGGCGTCACCGCCCGAGCAGACGACGATGCGGTCGACCTTGGGCGCGGCCTCCGCGTAAAAACCCGGCTGGATGACGACCCCGTTCGAAGCCTCGACGGGTCCCTCAGTCGCGCCGACGATGATCCAGCGGTAGCACGCTTTCTTGGCCAGAATGTTAGCCGCGCGCAGCGGCTCGATGACGGAACTGAACGCCATCATCGGAAAGCCGGGGAAGACCAGCACCGCGAAGGTGAGGGGCTCGGTGGGTTTGGGCGGGTCGCGCATGGCCATGGGCGCTACATCTCGGGCGAATGGCGGTCGGGGTCAATTGGACTGGGGGCTAACTGCTAATTGTGAGCCGTCAGCGCTGCCCCTCCCCTGCCTGCTGTCATCACGTGCTTCGCCAATCGCCGACATTGCAAAGAGAGGGCTGAGGTCGCAGACGCCCCTTGTCCCCGTCACTATACAGGGAGAAGTGCCCGGCAGGGCGATGAGGGGCGGCGCCAGCTTTGGCGATTGTCGATCTCAGCGAAGCGGCTTCACCCCCGCAGCGCCTGCTCCAGATCCGCGATCAGATCATCACCGTCCTCGATGCCCGCCGACAATCTTACCAGCGAATCCGTTATCCCGATCTCCTCGCGCTTCTCCGCCGGGATCGAGCCATGCGTCATCAGCGCGGGGTGTTCGATCAGGCTCTCCACGCCGCCGAGGCTTTCGGCCAGCGTGAACAATTGCGTGCGTTCGAGGAAACGCTTTGTCCCGGCGAGATCGCGGTCCAGCACAACCGTGATCATGCCGCCGAAGGCATTCATCTGCTGGACCGCGATGGCGTGCTGCGGATGGCTGGCGAGGCCGGGATAGATGACGCGGCGCACATCTTTTCGCGCTTCCAGCCATTGCGCGATCTTGAGGCCATTGTTGGAATGGCGCTCCATCCTGAGTGCCAGGGTCTTCAAGCCGCGCAGCGCCAGGAAACTGTCGAACGGGCCAGAAATGGCGCCGATGGCGTTCTGCAGGAACTTCAGCCGGTCGGCGAGATCCTTGTTGTCCCCGACCACGGCGACGCCGCCGACCATGTCGGAATGGCCGTTGAGATATTTGGTCGTCGAGTGCACCACGATGTCGATCCCGAGTTCCAGCGGCCGCTGAATATAGGGGCTGCAGAACGTGTTGTCGGCGACCGACAGGATGCCCCGGCGCCTGGCGAGCGTCGCGACGCCTTCGAGGTCAACGATGCGCAGCAGCGGGTTGGTCGGCGTTTCGACCCACAGCATTTTTGTTTCCGGCCGGATCGCGGCCTCCACGGCCGCAAGGTCGGTGAAGTCGACGAAGCTCACCTGCAGGTTGGCCGAGCGCTTGCGCACCCGTTCCATCAGCCGGAAGGAGCCGCCATAGATGTCGTCGGTGGCGACGATATGGGCGCCCGAATCGAGCAGCTCCAGCACCGTGGCGATCGACGCCAGGCCGGAAGCGAAAGCAAATGCGGCCGAGCCGCTTTCCAGGTCCGCCACCGCGCGCTCGAAGGCGAAGCGCGTCGGGTTCTGGCTGCGGGCGTATTCAAAACCGTTGTGCACGCCGGGCGATTGCTGGGCAAAGGTCGAGGTGGCGTAGATCGGCACCATCACCGCGCCGGTCTGCGGGTCGTGGCTCTGGCCGCCATGAATGGTGCGCGTCGAAAAGGCCAGGCGGTTCTTGCCGGCCGGCGGGGTGTGTTTGGTCATCGGGCGCGCCTCAGATGGTTGATCAGGTCGATGCGTGTGATCAGGCCGACGAACTCGTCGCCGTCGAAGATGATGGCGACCTCGTTGCGGTCGAACACCGGCAGCAGCGCATCCAGCGTCTGGCTGGCCTGCAGCGTGTGCAGGTTCGAGGTCATCGCCGTACGCACCGGGCCGTTGAAACGCTCCCAGCGCCCGTCATAGGGACCGTCGACATGGGCGAGAATATCGCTCTCGTCGACGATGCCGACCAGCTTGCCATTGTCCAGCACCGGCAATTGCGAGACATCGGAGCGGCGCATGCGGCCATAGGCGTTGAGCAGGCTCTCGTCCGGCCCGACCCAGACAGTGTCGCCGGTCCGGTGCGAGCGCATGACGAGGTCGCGCAGGTCGCCATGCTGTTCGTGTTCGGCCAGCCCCTGCTCGGCCAGCCAGAAATCGTCGAAAACCTTTGACAGATATTTGTTGCCGCTGTCGCAGACGAAGGTCACGACGCGCTTGGGCACCGTCTGCTCGCGGCAATAGCGCAACGCCGCCGAGAGCAGCGTGCCGGAGGAAGAGCCGGCCAAAATCCCTTCCCGCGACAAGAGATCGCGCACCGCCAGCATGCTCTGCTTGTCGGTGATGGAGTAGGCTTTCCTGACCAGCGACAAATCGGCATTGGGCGGCACGAAATCCTCGCCGATGCCTTCCACCGTCCAGCTGCCCGCCTCTTCCATCTTGCCGGTCTTGATCAAGGGCGCCAGCACCGAGCCGACCGGATCGGCCAGCACCATCTCCGTCTTCGGCGACACTTCGGCGAAGTAACGGCCAAGCCCGGTCAGCGTGCCGCCGGAGCCGACGCCGACCACCACCGCGTCGACATTGCCGTCGAGCTGCGAGAAGATTTCCGGGCCGGTCGTCGTCTCGTGCGCCAGAGGGTTGGCCGGATTGGCGAACTGGTTGGCGTAGAAGGCGCCGGGCAGTTCGGCGGCGATTTTTTCCGCCATGTCCTGATAGTATTCGGCATGGCCCTTGCCGACATCCGAGCGCGTCATGCGCACCTCGGCGCCGAGCGCGCGCAGATGCTGGATTTTTTCGCGCGACATCTTGTCGGGCACGACCAGGATGATGCGGTAGCCCTTGGGAATGCCGACCTGGGCGAGGCCAAGCCCGGTATTACCGGCGGTCGCCTCGACGATGGTGCCGCCGGGCTTCAGCCTGCCATCCCTCTCGGCCGCCGCGATCATGGACAGCGCGATGCGGTCCTTGATCGAGCCGCCGGGATTCTGGCTTTCGAGCTTGATGAACAGCCGGCATTTTCCGGTGTCGAATTTGGTCAATTCGACAATAGGCGTCTGCCCGATCAGGTCGAGCACCGAGGCATAGGGCGGGCGCAGCCGCGACATTGCGCCGTCCGACGCGGCGCTAGCTAAGGCGGCATTGTCGGCCGTGGCTTTTCTGTGCTCGCTCATGTCGGAGCCTCCTTGGATCAACCTAGCGTCTTTTCCAGCCGATCGCAGTTGGAAAGAAGATAGATCGTGCCAATCCGGGGGCCAGACGAGGAATGAAATTCCAGCGGCGCTTCAGAGCGCCGACCTCGACGACCCCGGCAATCGCCATCCGGGCGCCTCGGGGTAGGAAGGGACTTCAGTCTTAGTTGAGCTATAGCTAATGTAAGTATAGCTTGGTCGTGCGGGGGACGATCCCTAATCGAAGCCAAAACCCGCAATGGCCGGTGCGACCCGCTTCCAACCCAAGCATCCCCGCACCGGCCATTCTTTTCTCCCGGGTCGGGTCGCCTCATGGCCGATCCGCCGTCGCAACCCCGTCAAGGAAATCGGTCCGACCTCTGTGGAAAAGGCCGCGCCTTGAAACCGGGCTTTGAAGGGGACGGCAGACGGATCGGTTCCTTTTTGCAAGCCGATTTGCATCGCCATCACGCGAAACTGTATCAAGCTACATATATCTCGATTGACTAAAGTAACGGAACGTCAAATGGACAAGCACGGAACGTTCGAAGGCCCCTCGGACCAAGGCCTATTGGCGTGCAAGACTTTAGTCCCGCCGTCTTATAGTTAAGAACGGAAGTTGTTCAGCCCGACATAGGGCAGCGCGGAATGAATACCAGACCGCGCTCAACTGAACATGGTGTGATCGCGGAAGGCTCACGAGTCGAGGCGGATACGGTTCCGCCAAATAGGTGATCGCCGCCCGAATTGCCTACCCCAGCAACTGCTTGCTCAGCCTGGCGCACTGGACGCGGATATCGGGAATGGCGTCGATCTCGAAGAAGGTGCCGCGCGTCAGCGGCCCGACGGCGAGGATTTTCCGCGAAACCGAGCCGTCGGCGGCGATGATCTCGCAATTGGCCGAGACGTCGAGGCCGATACGCAGCGGATCCGGCCGCGCCAGCCCGCGGTCGACCAGGGAGCGCACCACGCTGTTCGACGAGGTCGAGATGTCGCGCACGATGCCGGAGCAATCATAGATGCGGGCGACTTCGAATGTTTCGAGGCGCTGGGTGTGGCGCGACTGGACCTCCACCGCGAAACCGTCGCCCGGCGTGACGGCGACGACGCGCCCCGCGACCGGCCGGATGCGGCCGGACCGCACGGCGTCCGTCACCCTGGCGTAGACCTCGGGCGCCATGCGGTGGCGATGGATGTCCCACCAGGCCTTGGTGTGTTCGACGAAGCGGCGCTTGGCCGAGGCGGGCCAGTTCTGCCAGATCTTCTGGTTGAACGGCCGCAGGCCGTCGACGACGTCGCGCCAGTCGACCCCCGCCTTCTGGTTTTCGCGGATCAGGTCGCGGAACCAGCCGACGAAATAGGAAAGCTGGGTGCCGAGCGGGATGTCGGCGACGTCTAGCTTGATCGGGTTGCCCTTGCGGTGCGGCGAGGGCAGCAGGCCGCGCCGCGACACCGCGACGATATCGCCGCGATGGCCGCGCTGCTCCAGCGCCAGAAATGCGTCGACCATGCTGAGGCCGGTGCCCAGCACCATCACCCGGCTGTCCGGGGTAATCTCCGTGTCGGCTTCCGAGCCCATTCTGATCGCATGGCCTTGCGCCGGCTGTTCGTCATGGCCGGTCGCCAATATGGCCAGATGAGCGACGACGCTGGTGCCATTGGCAAGCGCCACATCGACGCCGGACGAGGTCGGTGTGATCGAGCGGCTCTCCTCATGGATCAGCCGCAGGCGCCCGGTTGGCTGTTCGCGGGCTTCGAGTTCGTCGAGCAACTCCCCGAGGTAGCGGGCATAGATGCTGCGCGGCGCATAGAAGGGCGTCTGCGGCGTCTGCTCCGGGCCTATCAGCCCACGCCCCTGCAGCCAGCGCCAGAAATTTCCGGGATCGTCCGCATAGGCGCTCATGCCGGCCGCGCTGACATTGAGAACATGCGCCGACAGCAGCGTCGAATAGGCGATACCCTGGCCGAAATGCGGGCGCTTTTCGATCAGCGTGACACGCAGGTCCGGATTCGGCGATTTCAACAGATGCGCGGCCAGCACGACGCCGCTGGCGCCGCCGCCGACGATGATGATGGAATTGATCGAGTTGGTCCGGCCGGTCATGCGCGATCGAGCCTCTTGCGAGGCGACGGCTTCAGGCCTGGACCTTCGCCACGACAGCCAGGTCGGTCATGCCCGGCACGACCGGCAGGTCGTCGGCGATATCGCGCATCTCGGCGAGGCTGCGCTGGTCGAGCACCTCGGCGATCGCCTGCCGAACCTCGAGCATCAGATGTCGGACTTGGCATGTCGCCTCGTTACAGTCTTCACAGCGCTGATATTGGGTACGGCTGGCGCAGGGGATAGGGGCCAGCGGACCATCCAGCACGCGCACGACGTGGCCGATCTTGATCTCGTCGGCCGGTCGCGCCAGGCGGTAGCCGCCATCCTTGCCCTTGCGGCTCTGGACGAATCCGGCATTGCGCAACTCGCCCAATATGGCGTCGAGGAATTTTTTCGGGATGTTGTTGCCGGTCGCGATATCGCCAACGAAAGCGAGCTGTCCGGCCGGCATCCGCGCCAGATGGACGAGCGCCTTGAGGCCGTACTTGCCTTTTTTGGTGAGCATGAACCGAACGTTTCTCTTGTCGTGCGACGGCCCCAGGCCATCCCTGCGAAACGCCTGGCGTGCCTCCCCGCCGCACCGAAGCGTCCATGACACATAAATTCTAGTGACATGATATACAACCCAATTTCGGTTGATCTTGCTTGGTTTTCAAACCGTTGCGGCGATTTTAGGCTCGCCTTGCGACCCCGGCGACACAGAAACGAGGCTTCCATGCGGGCAGGCCTGCGCCCGGGAACCGGTGACTCCGGTGATCGCCACGATACGCTGATCCGCCATCCAACTGCCTATGTCGATAAGATTACTATACTTACCGTCGAAGACGCGAAATCGTTTGTCAATTCCATCTCTATTTGAGGCATGGATTTGCGCGAAACTCTCGAAATCGGAAATTCCGGCAGCAATTGCAGCGCGACTGGATCGGCAACTCCCTGTCCTGTTGCCTTCAATAGGCGGGATTCGGGATCTCGATATCCACCGATTGTGGTGGAGATGTTTCGAGCGGCGAGGCGTACGGGCTGTCTCCCCGCCCGACAGCTCACAAGGGTGATGCCAAGGCGGCGACAAGCCTGACGAGATCGACCTGGCGGCGGACATTGGTCTTCTCGAAGACGTGCAGGAGATGGCTCTTGACCGTCGCGCCGGCCAGGCCAAGGCCACGTGCGATCTCGCGCTGGGTGCGGCCGGCGACGATCAGTTCGGCGACCCGCACCTCCGCCGGGGTCAGGCCATAGAGGGCGGCGAAGGCATCGAAGGGAAGGCTTAACGGCCTGTCGGCCGGGGCGATGAAGAGGGCGGCGGTGGCGCGGCGGAACAGGCCAGGCCGGCTTTCACGCCTTTTCAGCGGCAGCACGTGAATGATGCGGGGCTCGCCGGAGAGACCACGCGTCGGAAAACCGCTGCCGCCACGACGCCCCAGTGCGACCTCGTCGCCGGCCGCCTGGGCGACCGCATCCTCGATCGCCAATGACATTTCGCGCGAGCCATCCGAGACGACGACGCGGCCGTTGCTGACCTTGATCGGGTCCTTGCGGGTCAGCATCTCCTCGGCTGCCGGATTGGCACGGATCAAGGCCATCAGTTCGTCGACCAGCACGACGCCTACGGAGAGACCGTCCAGCACGGAGGCCACGTTGGCCGCGGCGATCGACTGCAAATCGAGCAACTGGCTGATGGCGATGGCGCGCCGGAAGTGCGGGGCCAGAAGACGCAAGGCATCGAGTTCCCCGTTGCCGACAATGCCGACCGTTTCATGCCGGCCGAACGAAAGCGTGGAAACCATGCGCGAATTGCGCTCCAGCCCGATCGCGACCGCGTCGACCACCCCTTGCGGCTGAGCCCATTCGCGAAAATAGCGGCTGGCGACCAGCGCGGCATCCGGCACCGCCTGGGACTGCGCGATGGGCTCCTCGAGCGGATATTGTTTCACCTTGGTGTCGCCACCCCAGAGATCGACCAGGTCCTGGCCATAGGAAGGAAGCTCGCCGAGCTTCAATGAATCGATGCCCGTCGCGACACCGAGCGTCACTTCCCCTCCCGGGAGCGGATACACACCGAGAACCGCGTAGCAGAACTCCAGTTCCCGTCGAATGCTGTCGACGACCGCTGGCCAGCGGCTGGGGTCGAGCACGCAATCATAGATGGTGCCGATGAGTTCCGAAATGCGCTCCGCCGGATAGGACCGGCCGGTCATGCCGGCCAACGCGGGTTGGCGGCCACGGTCAAGCATGGCGTCGTGCTGCCCTGATATCGCTTCAACGGGATCAATCCTCGGTCGCTTTCGCGATTTCACATGTCTGGAGTCGACAGGGAGGTGGGGGGCGCACCGAAAGCCAACTGAAAGCGATTAGAAAAAAATGAAAGCTGGGAGTCAAGCCTAATCCAAATGGTGGACGCCGCGCCGCGTCTTTTGTGATTGGCTGCGCCGGCCCAAGGATAGACTGAATTCGGAGCCGTGCGACGCGCATCAGGAGAGTTCTAGATTTTCTCCACCGCCAGTTGGCGCGTCGGCTCAGGGGATAGGACGACGTCTATACACGAACGCACTTGAGTTAGAACCTTCTAATATTTGGAGAGAACGTCAAGACGACCGCTTGTCAGCCCCGCCGACGGTCGACCTTCCGAAACAATGTTCGAAGCAACTCACGAAAGCGGGGCGGCCCTTGCCAGCCACGGTTGGTATACGGCCGAGGTCTTGCTGGCCGAAACCCCGACGACGTGCGGCCCAAGGAAGATCTGTCAACATGTCGGGTACATCGGAACTTTTCCTCAGTGCGATGCGAGGCGCCTTGCTGGGTTTTGCGGTCGCGGCCCCCATCGGCCCCACCGGCCTTTTGTGCGTGCAGCGCACGATCACGGGCGGCATCGGGCCGGGTCTGGCGACCGGCTACGGGGCGGCGACCACGCACTCGGTCTATGCCTCCATTGCCGCCGCCGGGCTCGGGGCGGTGGCGCAGGTTCTGGTGGGCTGGCACATGTTGCTGCAGCTCTGCGCCGGCATGTTTCTGCTCTATATGTCGCTGACGGCGGCACGGCTGACGCCGTCGCTCGACACGGCGTTGCAGCGGCGCATGCCGTCGGGCCGGGCCTATCTGACGGGGCTGGTCTGGACCCTGGGCAATCCGATGACGCTGGTCGGCTTTCTCACGCTTACGCCGGGAATCCTGGGGGCCGGCGTACCATCCTGGAAAACCCTGGCGCTTGTTTCGGCCGGAGTGCTGCTCGGCTCGGCGGCCTGGTGGACAACGCTGACACTGGCCACCAACCATCTGCGCAAGCGTCTGAACGGGCGTGGGCTGCGCTATGTCAATCTCGTGTTCAGCTCGGGCCTGCTGATCTTTGCGCTGTCGCTGTTCGCACGCGCCCTGCGCGTTTGAGGTTTTGCAGGTCGAAACGGGCAGGATCGAGCTGTCGGTGTTTCCTTGAAACGATGAACAGCGCGAACGCGCGGCTACGGCTTTGTTTTCGTCTTCGGCGACACCGCCATAGAGGGGGCGTCCGGCGGCCCGGCATCGTCGGGTTTCTGTTGCTCGGCGACTGGCGTGTCAGGCGCCTGCGGCGACCCGGAGGTGAGGTTCACCGACACGCCGTAGATTTTCCACTGACGGTTCGCCGGTTCGAACAAAAGCTCGAAATTGACCTGCATCGGCACGGACGGAAAGAAGCCCGCCATGTGCAGCATGCCGTTCGGTTCGATCTGCGGCAGCAGGGTCAGTTGCGGCTCCAGCACCGCCACCGCGCCGAAATCCAGCGCCTGCTTGCGCTGGTTGGAAAAGATGTCGCCGAGCCCTGCCGCGCTGTTGGCCTGGAAGTTCGGCGAGCCGAGATCGCGCAGTACCGTGTAGTTGCCGGTCTTGTTGGCCTGGTCGAGCGCCAGAAGCGTGCCGCGGATCAGGATCAGCACGCCGTTGCGATCGATCCCGGCGGCATGGGCCACACGGACCTTGTCGCCCTTCTCGGTCTTTTTCGTCTGCGCCCACGCAACGCCCGGGGATGCCGCCATCAAGCCGGCCGCCAGCAAGGCTGCCAGGGTGGCCCGGGTCCGCCCTGTCGCCGAACAGTGTAGGCGCTTCATTTGACCTCCGCGGTCGCAATCGAGCCGGCGGCGGGCGATACTGGCGACCGCGTCTGTGGGAACGCGGCCGCCAGCGGCCCCCTCGCACTCGTGATCAGTTCAGCGTCCACGAAGCCCCGAGGCTGACGCCGACATCGCCGCGATTGGTGGTCGCCGACAAGGCGGCGTTGAGCCGGAAATCCAGACTGGGATTGTAACCTAGACCGAGCGCCAGGCCCGACTGGCCCTTGAAGTTGCCGAAGCCGCCGGCCAGCGACAATTTTCCCGGCCTGTCGTCATAGCGCAGCCCGGCCGTGGCCAGAGCCAGCGCGGTGCCGGCACGGGCCTCGGTGCGGTTTTCGCTGATCTGATCGCCAAGGTCGCGGAAGCCCGCTTCGAGATCGCCGACCCGGCCGTCGAGCTGGGTAATGTTGGCGGTGTTGGTCGTCACCCTGGTATCGAGATCCGCGATCTCGTTGGTGTGCACCGCAAGCTCGTTGGTGTTGTTGGTGATACGCGTCTCATGATTGGCGAGTTCTTGGGTGTTGGAGCTGATCTGTGAGGTATTGTTGGTGATGCGCGTTTCGTGGTCGGCGAGCTCGGTGGTGTTGGCGTTGATCTGCGTCGTGTGGCTGCTTACCGTGCTGTTCAGGTCGGCGATGGCGATGCCGTTCTGGGCGACCTGTGCAGGCAGATTTGTAAGCGTGGCCACATCGAATGTCGACGCCGCCAGATTGCCGCCGGCGTCCGTCGTCACCAGATAGGTCGGGCCGGACTGCGCGTCCGTGCTTGCCTGCGAAGTGATCCCGGCCAGCGTGTAGGTGTTGCTGGCCGCGCCAAGCATGACCTGATTTTTGCGCGTCGCCGTAACGCCCGCTCCGATCGCGATGGAGTGGTCTTGGAGGGCGGTCGCACCCGCGCCCAGCGCGGTGGAGTTCAAAGCGTTCGCTTTGGCCGAAGCGCCAATAGCGGTGGCATTTGACCCGCCCGCCCCTCGGGCCCCGGCCTGAGCCCCGGCGCCGATGGCTGTCGTGTTGGAATTCTCATAGTTGATAGTGGGGCTGCCATTGGGGTCATAGTAACCGCCCGCGTTAGCGAGGTTGCCGAGCGCCACGCTGTTGTCGGCAATGGCACCCGCACCCTGGCCGATGGCCGTCGAGAAATCGCCATTGCTGTTGGCGAAGTATCCGCATGCGGTGGAGCGGGTCGAGCCTCCCGCATAGGCCGCTCCACCGTCCACGCCATTGAAATCCGAGCAGATGACTCCGGCGCGTGCTGCGCCCGGCGTGAAGGCGACAAAGCCGGTGGCCGCGATCGCCACCACCACTGCTGTCCCGAGGGCGGGCACTTGGGAGGATGCCACGCGCCCGAAAACCGCCGTCGCGGCCGACACTAGTCCATTGCCTTTTCGACTTAGGCGCCTTGTCGTGGCTGTTTCGCTTTTTGTCTCGGCAGCGACGTCTTCCGATACGCTCACGCGTCCAATCTTTTCTGCGATCACGCTCAAAGCCCTCGCTTCATTGCCAATTAATCGACCGAGTCCCCTGCCGGCGGCTGTCGGTCCCGCACGCTGGCCGAGCCGGGCGGGAGGTGCTCCGGCCATGGCTGGGCTGACAATCAAGCAGTTGCGCACTTGGCGGCTGTGCTGCCGTCCCCGAACAGCACTCGCCTTGCAAACACCGACGCCCTCGAACTCCGCGCAGGACCGCAGCACCCGACGGGGGCAACCGAACACAAAGAGAATGCCGCGTCTTCCACCATTCGGTGGATAGCGACGGCCGGAGTTCGATGGTAGCGCCCGAGGCCGGATGACCATCTCCGTCGGGAGATGATCAAAGGGCTTGCCCGATCCGGATCATGTTTTAATTTTGCTGCGGTACAGCAAGGATAGGGTGAGATGCCTTCTTCTCTCTCGTTGGGTCGGCTGTCCGAGCTGATCGGGATGATCTACGACGCCGCGATCGATCCCTCGCTTTGGCCTGTCGCGATCGACGAAATCCGCAAGGCGCTCGAATTCGACAACGCCACCTTCACCCTGCAGGCCTTGCCGTCGGGCGAGGTGCTGATCAATGTGACCAGCAACATTCCTCAGCACTATCTCGACCGGATGGCCGGCTATGGCGGGGAGGTTCTCGACCAATGGGGTGGGCTGGCGGCGTTGCGCGCTCTGCCGATGGATCAGCCGGCGGTATTGAGCCGCGTCAATCCGGACGCGGTGCGCTTCGACGTCACGACAAACCGCTACTCCCTGGAGTGGGCCAAACCGCAGGGTCTCGTCGACGTCATGGCGCTCGGGCTCGCATTCGACGAGCGCGGTCTGGGCTCGCTGGCGTTTGGCCGCCACGAAAGCGCGGGGCCGATCGGCGAGCGTGAGATCGAGGCCGCCCGATTCTTGATCCCCCATCTTCAGCGCGCGGCGACCGTCAACCGGCTGCTGGACATGGCGGCGATCGCCCGGTCGACCTTCGAGGCGGTGCTCGATACGCTGACGGCGCCGATCTTTCTCACCAGCGCCGACCTCCATGTCGTGCATGCCAACCCGGCGGCGCTCGAGCTTGTCGCCACGGGCGGCCTGCTGAGCGTCCGCAACGGCGTTCTCGTCGCCAATGTTTCAGCCGTATCCAGCGCGTTGGCCGTCGCCGTCGCCCAGGCGGCACGGGACGAGGGCGCGCTCGCCCGCAAGGGATTGGGTGTTCCGGTACGCTGGCAGGACGACTCGGCCGGGGCCCTGCATGTGTTGCCGCTGCGCCCTGGGCGCGGCTCGTTCGATGCCAGCGTGGTCGCGGCGGTGTTCGTGGCGCGCGCCGATACGCCTTTCGTCGCGCCGACCGCGCTGGTGGCGGCGCTGTTCGGTTTGACGCCCGCCGAGGCACGTGTCTTCGAGCAGATCGCGGTCGGCCGCACGGTGGAGGAGACGTCCGAAGTCCTCAGCATCGGCCGCAGCACGGTCAGGACGCATCTCCTGCGGCTGTTCGAGAAGACCGGCGCGCGGCGACAGGCCGAGTTGGTTCAGCTCGCGGCGTCGCTTGCGGCACCCTTGGCCGCCAGCACTGGATAGAAGCCACCGGCGGACCCGTCACGGGCGCTTCCGCTTTCGCGCCGCGCGGGAGTGCTCCAGTTTGGGCTTGCCCGCTTCGGATCATGCGTTCATTTTGCCATGCAGCAAGAATTGTTGCTTTGCAGCAGAAGCAGGTGGTGATGCGGTCTCCTCTCTCCATGGAGCGGCTGTCCGAACTGATCGGGCTGATCTACGACGCCGCGATCGATCCCTCACGCTGGTCCGTCGCAATCGAGGAGATGCGCATCGCGCTTGGCTTCGCGACCGCCGCCATCCGCCTGCAAGCGTTGCCGTCGGGCGAGGTGCTGGTCAACGTGACCAGCAACATTCCGCAGCCCTATGTCGATCAGATGAACAGCTACGGCGCTGAAGTCCTCGAGCTGTGGGGTGGCATGGCGGTGGTAGGCTCGCTGCCGATGGATCGGCCGGCGGTGTTGAGCCAGCTCAATCCCGACCTCGACACCACGACGAACCGCTATTTTGTGGAGTGCGGCAAACCGCAAGGCATGATCGATTCCCTGGCACTGCCGCTCGCGCGGGATGGGGGTGGTCTCGGCTCGCTGGCCTTCAGCCGCCATGTCGGTGCCGCTCCCATCAACGATCTGCAGATCGAGGCCGCCCAGCTGCTGATCCCGCATCTCCAGCGCGCCGCGACGATCAACCGGCTGCTGGACATGGCGGCGATCGCCAGGGCAACCTTCCAGACCGTGCTCGACACGCTGACGGCGCCGATCTTTCTCACCACCGCCGATCTGCAGGTCGTGCATGCCAACCCGGCGGCGCTCGAGCTTCTCGCCACGGGCGGCCTGCTGAGCGTCCGCCACGGCGTTCTCGTCGCCAATGTCTCGGCTGTATCCAGCGCGTTGGCCGTCGCGGTGGCCCAGGCGGCACGGGACGAGGGCGCGCTTGCCCGCAAGGGATTGGGTGTTCCGGTACGCTGGCAGGACGACTCGGCCGGGGCCCTGCATGTGTTGCCGCTGCGCCCTGGGCGCGGCTCGTTCGATGCCAGCGTGGTCGCGGCGGTGTTCGTGGCGCGTGCCGATACGCCCTTCGTCGCGCCGACCGCGCTGGTGGCGGCGCTGTTCGGTTTGACGCCTGCCGAGGCACGTGTCTTCGAGCAGATCGCGGCCGGCCGCACGGTGGAGGAGACGTCCGAAGTCCTCAACATCGGCCGCAGCACGGTCAGGACGCATCTCCTGCGGCTGTTCGAGAAGACCGGCGTGCGACGACAGGCGGAGTTGGTTCAGCTCGCGGCGTCGCTTGCGGCACCTTTGGCTGGTCTGGCGTAGAAAAGAACTCAGGCGGCCCTGCCGCGAGAATTCATTTCAACCAGGCAGTCCGATCCGCAAACCAATTTGCTCGATCACGCTGGCAAGTGTTGTCTTTTTGATCTCAAGCGAAATTTTCGTCTTCGCGCGCGCAGCTGGGATGAACAATTCTTCCTCGCTGTATCTACTCAGGAACTCCGCCACGGCCGACAATTCGGCACCCTTTACACAGATATTAATAATGCTGTGCGACGCCCGCTTTGCGACTCGCTCAGATAAGATCTGCAGGGGCCCGCAAGTGCAGTCACAATATCCTTCGTCGTGGTGATAAATACAAATGCAATGATCGTATTGCGGACAAACTGTATTACATTCGCAATCGTCCTCAATTGTCATCGTATTCTCCAAAAACTAGTGATGTATGGATTCCCATCGGATCTGGGACAGAGGTGGACGCAGACCACCACGAAAAGAATTTCGGGTCATCCACCGTTCGGTGGACAGTGACGGTCCCAGCCCGAGGATTTCACCGCCACCCGACGCCGCGCCGCGATGTGAAGGGTGCGCCATAGCCGCCACATCCGCCTCGGCGGCAAGCCGCCAGTGGCTTTTTTCCAACAAACGCCGCGCTGTTGGAAGGATTTAACTCTACAAGAACCATAGAATTAGCTGACTATGTACAGGCAATCCGGGTTTTCTCTTTTCACGGAGCCTTTCATGTCCAGCATTTCACGCCGCATCATTCTGCTGTCTTCGGCGGCCCTTGCCGGCGCCGCCTTCCTCGGCCCGGCCATGGCCGATGACCTCAAGATCACCATCGGCTACCAGACGGTGGTCGAGCCCTCGAAAGTGCCGCAGGCCGACGGCGCCTATGAAAAGGCCACCAAGGCCAGCATCGACTGGCGCAAGTTCGATTCAGGCGCCGACGTCATCGCCGCCGTCGCTTCCGGCTCGGTCGATATCGGCTATGTCGGCTCGAGCCCGCTGGCGGCCGCCGCCAGCCGCGAACTGCCGATCCAGGCCATCTTCGTCGTTGGCCTGATTGGGCCGTCGGAAGCGCTGGTCGCCCGCAACGGCGCCGGCATCGAAAAGGTCGCCGACCTCGCCGGCAAGAAGGTCGCCGTGCCGTTCGTGTCGACGACGCATTACAGCCTGCTTGCCGCGCTCAAGCATGAGAATGTCGACCCGAAGTCCGTCGAAATCCTCAACCTCAGGCCGCCGGAAATCGCCGCCGCCTTCGCGCGCGGCGATATCGATGCCGCCTATGTCTGGGATCCGGCGCTCGGCCAGATCAAGACATCGGGCAAGGTGGTGCTGGATTCCTCGCAGGTCGCCGCCTGGGGCGCGCCGACCTTCGACGCCTGGATCGTGCGCACCGACTTCGCCGAAAAGAACCCGGAAGCCGTGCGCGACTTCGTCAAGGTGACGGGATCTGCCTATACCGAATATCTCGCCAAGCCCGACGCCTGGTCAGTGTCGTCGCCGCAGGCCGCGGCGATCGCCAAGCTCACCGGCGCCAAGCTGGAAGAGGTGCCGGAGCTCCTGAAGGGCTACGTGTTCCCGACGCTTGAAGAGCAGGCCTCGGACAAATTCCTCGGCGGCGGCACGGTCAAGGCGGTCGCGGCCGCATCCGCCTTCCTCAAGGAGCAAGGCAAGGTCGACGCCGTGCTGCCGGACTACTCGAAATACGTGACTTCGAAATACGTCACCGAGGCGCTGGCTTCGAACTGACGGCATACACGCGCGACCCACCTTCCTGACGCCGTGTGTCGCCTGTCCCGGAGCCGCTGACGAGGCGCGGTTCCGGGGGCGGGCAAATCTTCCTCCAGATACGAGGACCCCATGCCGCATCTCGTGCTTGACAAGATTTCGATCCATTATGACGGCCAGCCGGCACCCGCCGTCGAGCGTGTGTCGATCACTGTCGCCAGGGAGGATTTCGTCGTGCTTGTCGGCCGCTCCGGCTGCGGCAAGACCTCGCTGCTCAATGTCGCCGCCGGCCTGGTCGCACCCGCGCGCGGCACGGCCTCGATCGGCGGCCGGCCGATCACCGGGCCCGGCTCGGACCGGGCCGTGGTGTTCCAGAACGATGCGCTGTTTCCGTGGCTCACGGCGCGCGAAAATGTCGCCTTCGCGCTCAGGCTGCGCGGGGTGAGGCCATCCGAACGGGCGCGGCGCGCCGACCGATTGCTGGACCTCGTGAAGCTCGGCGACGCCGGCGACAAGCGCATCTGGGAGCTGTCCGGCGGCATGCGCCAGCGTGTCGGCCTTGCCCGGGCGCTCGCCGCCGAACCGCAATTCCTGCTGCTCGACGAGCCGCTCGGCGCGCTCGACGCACTGACGCGCGAGCGCATGCAGACGACGCTGCTCGATCTGTGGACGGCAAGCCATGCCGGCGTGCTGATGGTCACGCACGGCATCGAGGAGGCGCTGGTGCTCGCCACCCGCGTCGTCGTGCTGGCGCCCGGCCCCGGACGCGTGGTGCGAACCTTCGAGCCGGGCTTCTCCCGGCGCTATGCCTCCGGCGAGCCGATTCGCGCCATCAAGGCCGATCCGGCCTTCGCGGCGGCGCGCGGCGAACTGACCGACGCGATCTTCGAGGGAGAGGCGGCATGACCGTGACATCTTATACGGAGCGATCGAGCCGGAAGATCGACGAGGTCGATGGCCTGTCGGTGCCATGGTCGCCGCCCGCCCCGAAGCGCAAAGGCGTCTCGGCGCGCATGATCAGCGCGATCACCATTCTGGTGGTGCTGGCGGTATGGGCGTTGTCGGCCCGCCTGCAACTCGTTTCGCCGGTCTTCCTGCCCTCGCCAGCCGCCGTGTGGAACAAATTCTTCGTTGTGGTTCGCGATGGCTTCGTCGACGCGACGCTGTTGCAGCACGCCGTCGCCAGCCTGGGCCGCGTGTTCACGGCACTCCTCGCCGCCATCCTCGTCGGCGTGCCGGTGGGCCTCGCCATCGGCATCAGCACGGCGGGGCGCGGCATCTTCGATCCGCTACTCGAATTCCTGCGACCGATCCCGCCGCTGGCCTATCTGCCGCTGGTCATCATCTGGTTCGGCATCGGCGAGCCGTCGAAAATCCTGGTGATCGCCGTCGCCATGCTGGCGCCGGTGGCGCTGTCGACCGCATCGGGTGTTCGGGGTGTCTCGCAGGAGCGCATCAACGCCGCGCGCTCGCTTGGCGCGACGCGCGCGCAAGTGGTCCGCCATGTCATCCTGCCCAGCGCCCTGCCCTCGATCCTGACCGGACTGCGCATCGCGCTCGGCGCCGGCTGGTCGACACTGGTCGCGGCCGAACTGGTGGCGGCGACGCGCGGACTTGGCTTCATGATCCAGTCGGCGGCCCAATTCCTCGTCACCGACGTGGTTGTGATGGGCATATTGGTGATCGCCGCCATCGCCTTCGTGCTCGAATTCACCATCCGCCGGATCGAGCGCGTGCTCGTCCCGTGGGCGGGACGGGAATGATCGGAAAAAGAGAATGACGATGCCCCATTCCACCGCCGTGTTGTTCGCCCATGTCGGCTCCTGGCTGCTCGGCCTTGCCTCCGATGACAAGGCGACAAAGGAGGACGCCCCGCGCTCGCCGGCGCCGGTCCGGTTCCGGGCCGGCCACGACCGCCTGCCCCCGCGCGACGAGAGTTTTTACTGGGCCTGGCAATACTGGTCGCAGTGAACGCGGCTCACCGCCTCAACGGTTCGCCCACCACAGTCCGATCAGGCCGGCCAGCATGGCGGCGAGGCCGATATAGAGCCATTGCGACTGGCCGGTCATGAAGCTGCCACCGACCACGCCGATGCCTTGCAGCGACCACAGCGCACCGACAGCCAGCACGATCAACGCCAGCAGGTTCTTGGCCAGCACATTTTTGGTCAGTCTCATTGTCGCACCCTACTTTTGAAAGTCGATCGATTGCGGCACCGTGGCCACGATGAAAGAGCCGAAGGAAATGGCCAGATCGTCCAGGATTCTATTTGAAGATCAACGCCGGATCTGTCATCAAAGTCCTTCGTGCCGATCAAAACATGATCGAAAACTGGTCAATTCGCGCCAGAAAATCCCTGACAGACTGTTACCCTGTGACTCCAAACGTGTGATCTCGCCACGGAACCGCCAGATCACTGCCGCATTTCCTGCCTTATTCTCGACCTAACGGCTGGGTCTGTCAAAAAACGGAGCCATCCCCCAAATATGAAGACCACGAAACAGACCGCGCTTGCCGCGGTAACGATCGCTGCTGGCCTGATGGTCGGTGCTTCCGCCACTTCGGCAACTGCCGCCGCCGGCCAGTGTGGCCGCGCCTCCTGGTACGCGCTGCACTCCAAGACCGCGTCCGGCGAGCGCATGAACCCCTCGGCGATGACCGCCGCCCACCGCACGCTGCCTTTCGGCACCAAGCTGCGGGTGACCAACAAGAACAACGGCCGCAGCGTCATCGTGCGCATCAACGATCGCGGCCCGTTCATCAAGGGCCGCGTGCTCGACCTCTCCAGGGGTGCCGCCAGCCAGCTCGGCTTTATCAGCTCCGGTCAGACCGCGATCTGCATGGCGCGCGTCTGACGGTTCGGGGTGTCCGGCATGAGGGGCCGGACACATATCCTTCACATTTCGGCGGTGCACATTGAGCCGGCTGCGCCCTTGAAGGCGGCTGCACCAAGGCTTCGGACGAAAGAAGCATTGGTCACGCCACGTGACGTATTGCATCGCAGCAATTAGTTGTTAACTTTCCCGCGAGACATCTAGGGCTCGGCGCTGCTCGTCGTCCCTTCGGTCGAGGCAGCAGCGGGGTTCTTGATGTTCTACCAGCTCTACGAAATGAACCACGCCGCCCTGCAGCCGGCGCGGCTCTATGCCGACGCGGTCCGGCTCTTCTATTCCAACCCGCTCAACCCGGTTTCGCACACGCCCTGGGGCCGTTCGATCGCGGCGGGCGCCGAACTCTTCGAGCGCACCACGCGCCGCTACGGCAAGCCGCAATTCGGCCTCGCCAAGACCGTGGTCGACTGGAAGAGCGTCGCGGTCAGCGAAAAGACCGTCTGGGCGAAGCCGTTCTGCAATCTCGTCCGCTTCGAGCGCGACGTTCCCGCTGGCCGCAAGGCCGACCCGAAGCTTTTGATCGTGGCGCCGATGTCGGGCCATTACGCGACGCTGCTGCGCGGCACGGTCGAGGCGATGCTGCCCTATGCCGATGTCCACATCACCGACTGGGTCGACGCGCGCATGGTGCCGCTGGCCGAAGGCCAATTCGATCTCGACGACTATATCGACTACATCATCGACATGCTGCACACGCTGGGTCCCGACACCCATGTGATGGCGGTGTGCCAGCCTTCCGTGCCGGTGCTGGCGGCGGTGGCGCTGATGGAGACGAAGGGCGATCCCTTCGTCCCGTCGACGATGACCTTGATGGGCGGGCCGATCGACACCCGCCGCAACCCGACCGCGGTCAATCTTCTCGCCAAGGAAAAGGGCATCGACTGGTTCCGCGACAATGTCGTCATGCGCGCGCCCTGGCCGGTGCCGGGCTTCGGCCGCGAGGTCTATCCCGGCTTCCTGCAGCTTTCCGGCTTCATGAGCATGAACCTCGACCGCCACATCATCGCCCACAAGGACTTCTTCATGAACCTCGTGAAGCATGACGGCGACAATGCCGAGAAGCACCGCGACTTCTATGACGAATATCTGGCGGTGATGGATCTGACGGCCGAGTTCTACCTGCAGACGGTCGACACCGTCTTCGTGCGCCATGCGCTGCCCAAGGGCGAGATGACGCATCGCGGCACCAGGATCGACACGTCAGCCATCCGCAACGTCGCCCTGTTCACGGTCGAGGGCGAGAACGACGATATTTCGGGCCTTGGCCAGACCAAGGCGGCGCAGGATCTCTGCGTCAACATCCCCGCCGACCGGAAGGCGCATTACATGCAGCCGGCGGTCGGCCATTACGGCGTCTTCAACGGCTCGCGCTTCCGCTCCGAGATCGTGCCGCGCATCGTCGACTTCATCACCAGCTATGGCCGCCAGAACCGCGTCGCGGTGAAGCCGAAGCTGGTCCGCACCGCAAAGCGGTAGCAATTGTGAAACGGAACCGGGCCGGTGGCCCGATTCTGTTGCACAATAGACGCTGTTCTCCCCTGCGGGTAACCATGCTGCAAATCAGGCCGTCGTCGTAATTGACACGGAGTGTAAATCGCCCTTAACGTTTCGTTAACAACAGGGCGAGCGGGGACAATGAATTCCTCAACCATGCAAAGGCTGCGCGTATGCGTGGCAGCCGGGCTTGCGTTAACGGGGGGCTGGATGGCACCGGCCTGGGCGTCGGGCGCCATGGCGACCGGAGGCCTTACCTCGCAGCCGATCGGCCACTATGATTTCTGCAAGCAGCATCCGGGCGAATGCTCGATCCGTCCGGCCAACCTCGCGCCGGCGGCCCTCACCGACGGCTTGATGCGCAAGCTCGCCAACGTCACCGCCAGGGTCAATGCATCGGTCAAGCCGATGAGCGACATGGACATCTACGGCAAGGACGAGGTCTGGGCCTATCCCGACAGGGGCGTCGGCGACTGCGAGGATTATGTGCTGGAGAAGCGTCGCCAGCTGTCGCGCATGGGCGTGTCGCTCGCCGATCTCCTGATCACCGTGGTGCGCAAGCCCGACGGCGAAGGCCACGCGGTGCTGACGGTGCGCACCGATGGCGGCGACTACGTGCTCGACAATTTGACCGACAAGGTCAAGGCCTGGGACCAGACCGGCTACCGCTTCCTCAAGCGCCAGGCGATCGACAACACCGGCCGCTGGGTCTCGATCCGCGGTGGCCAGCAGGTTCTGGTGGGGTCGGTGCAGTAGCAGAGAGCGCTGCCCTTCGGATCGCGGCAGCTCTCGTGCGCACCACCCTGTCTTCACTTATCCATAACAAAGGGCAGCGCCGCCCCTCATTGCCCTGCCGGGCATTTCTCCCCGTATAGTGACGGGGAGAAAGAGCCGTCATCGCCGATCTCGCCAATTGTTACCGGTACAGGAAGGGTGGCGAGGTTGCCACAGCGACCTTTCTCCCCGTTCTACGGGGAGAAGATGCCGGCAGGCAGATGAGGGGCGGCGCTGACATCGCCGATCGCGCGTCTCGCATACTCATTCCGAAAATTTTCCGCTCCTCCATGAACCATTTCCGTTCGCGCGGCGACACACAGCCGTGAACCGAACAAACCCAAACCATGGAGACCTCGAATGACTGCTTTTCTGCGCAACACCCTTCTCGCCGCCGCTGCCGTCTCGGCCCTGACCGGATCGGCTCTGGCCGGCCAGACCATTCCAAGCTGTTCCAACACCAACCTCAACGACCTGTGGGCCGGCCGCTGTTGCGGCGAGGCCGGCGCGTCGGACTGTCTGGGCGGTGGCAATGGCGGGCACGACCATGGCGACCATGGCCGTGGCGGCAATGGCGGCAGCACGGCCGGCAAGAACTGATCTCACCACGGCTGCCCGCTGGCTGGTCGCCGGCGGGCACCGTTTTGCGCTCGGGGCGCGTTGTCATGAAACTCGGCTACTTCAACCGGCCCAATGCCGCCCGGATCGATGCGGTGATGCGGCGCAGCTCCGCCTCGTCGAGTTTCTCGATGGTCTCGGCCAGGAGATTGGCAAGCTCGGTGGCGGCGGGCGACAGACCCGACGTGTCGAGTTTCACGCGCGGATGCGAGGTTTCGGCCAGCCGCGCCAGCTCCTCGGCATCGTCCCAGATGATGTTGAAATAGCCGATGATCTTCTGGATCAGCGTCCAGGTCGGCGCGCCGCGCCGGCCATGCTCGAGCGCCGAGAGATAGGCGGCGCTGACGCCGATCGCCGCCGCCATGTCCTTCTGGCTGACGCCGCGCTCGGCCCGCAGCGCCCGCAATCTCTCGCCGAACGGCGTCATGCGCCCGGCCTCATGCCCTGATCCGCCGCAGCCTGATATAGAGCGCGCCCGAACCGCCATGGTTGCGGGCGGCATGGTCGTGGCTGGAGACCAGCGGCCGGAACGCCGGCGTCGACAGCCAGGCCGGCACGGCGCGCCGCAGCACACCGTCGCCGCCCGAGGACGACCCCTTGCCGGTGATGACCAGCACATAGCGGACGCCGCCGGCATGCGCCCGGTGCAGGAACGAGAACAGCAGCGAATAGGCCTCGTCCTGCGTCATGCCATGCAGGTCGACGCGGCCCTCGATCGGCAGCCGGCCTTTTTGCAGCTTGTCCAGCGTCGGCTCGTCCAGCCGCTGCGTAACATGCTGCACCCTGGGCTTTGCCGCGCCGGGCGCGTTGGCGGCGGGCTGGGCTGGCTGTGCCGGCGTCGGCCTGGCATCGGCAGCCATGTCTGGAATGTCGACGGCGGCGCGGCCCTTCAGCGGTTTGGCGGTGCGCGCCACCAGGTTCCACAGCACCCGGTCGTCCTCGCTGAGCCTGTCCGGGCGCTTGCTCATTTCGCGCCCTCGGCCAACGCGCGCGGCACCAGCGCGTAGAAATCGGCGGCGTTGCGCACCACGCCGGCGATCTCGCCGGCGGCGTCGCCCGAGCCGGCGAACAGGTCGCCGCGCGCCGGTCCGGTGATGGCCGAGCCGGTGTCCTGCGCGATCATCAGTCGCCGGAACGGTGTTTCGTCGAAGGCGGTGAGGGTCGGCGCGTCGATGTGAAAGGGCGTGCCGAATGTGTGCAGCAGCCGGTCGACCGCCATCGAGCGGCCCGGCGTCAGCGGCACCTTGGCGGCCGCGATCGGCCCCAGCGCGGCGTCTTCCACGGCGGCCTCGCGAAAGAAGATGTAGGAGGGGTTCTGCCACAGGATCTCGTCGATCCGGTCGGGATGCGCCTTGAACCAGGCGCGGATCGACTGCATCGTCACCTGCGCCAGCGGGATTTCGCCCAGTTCGCTCAGAATTTTGCCGGGGCCGGTAAAGCGCTGGCCCGACTTGGCGGCGTAGGTGACGCGGCAGAGCCGGCCGTCGGTCATGGCGAGCCGCGCCGCGCCCTGCACATGGATGAAGAAGGCATCGACCTTGTCGGCCAGCCAGGCGATCTCCAGCCCCTGGCCAGCGAGCGCCCCGCGCTCGATGGCGCCGCGGTCGAAATATTCGGCAAGTCCATCCGGCGTCCGCTGCGCGAATGCCAGATAAGGATCCATCCCGGCGGGCCGGTTGGCGTCATCCACGTCAATGAGATCGGCCGGCCGCGACAGCAACGGCACGGCAAAATGCTGCGTCCGCACCGGCGAGGCCTCGACTACAGGCTCGTAGAAACCGGTGACGAGCCCGACGCCGGTCTCCGGCCGCACCAGCATCGGGACAAAAAAGCGCTCGAAGAAGGCGCGGGCCTCGGACGAACTGGTAGCGGGCGCTTCGCGCGCTTGCGCATAGGCCCCGGCGAAGGCGCCGAAATCGACGCCCAGCGCACCGCTGCGATAGGGTTTTGCCAACACGTGGAAGGCGGAACGGGCAAAGGCGGCGAAGGCCGGCAGATGGTCGTCGTCGCCCCAGCCAGGCAGGTCGCCGAAAGACTTTGCCGCGAAGGAAGGCGACAGCGACACCGGAGCCCCCGCCTATTCCGGACTCAGTCTTCTTCTTCGGTGGCGACGAGCTTCCAGTTCGGGTCGCGCGAGCGCGTGTCGCGGGCGAAGGTCCAGACATCCTTGACCTCGGCAACCGTCTCGGGATCGCCGTCGATGACCGTGCCGGCCTGGTCGCGCGTCGCCGAAATCAGCTCGCTGATGATGCGCAGCGTCACATGCGCCTCGCCGCCCTTCATCTCGGCCGAGACGATATCGGCCTTGTCGATGCCGACGAAGGAGGACTGGATCTTTTCCGACTTGGCCTCGCGCTCGCCGATCGCGGCGACGAAGCCGTCATAGACCTCGCGCGACAACAGATTCTTCAGCGTTTTGCGGTCGCCGTCGGCATAGGCCATGACGATCATCTCATAGGCCATCTTGGCGCCGTCGACGAAGCCCTTGGGGTCGAAGGACGGGTCGTTGTCCTTGATCGCGCGCAGGCCCTTGTTGAGATCTGTGTCGGGCTTGGCGAAGGCGTCGATCGCCGTATAGGCGTCGGCCGGCGCCGGCTCGCCGGGCGCCCGCTTGCGCGGCAGCGACACAACGTTCTCGGGCTTCTGCGTGGCGTCCTTGTCGGTGCGCGCGGCCGTATAGGGGTCGAAGGGCGGCCGTTCGCTACCGGTCCGACGGCCCAGCACATTGCGCAGCTGGAAGAAGATCACCACCGCCGCGATCAGGAAGAAAATCGTGCCGAAGTCGAAGAAGCCCATATTTTCCGCCAATCAATCCCTGCCTCTAGGCCGGACCATCCAGCCGACAGGCTGCGGTCGCATAGCGTTCACCATTCAAAGCATATAGAACGCAAGGCGCAATCATTCAAATCAAAGGCAGGCATACCTATCTAACAGCCTCCGTGCCAGCGGCGATTGGTCGCCAACCGGCAAAAACATCCGATCGAGAAGGCAAGACTTGCGCATTTCCTTCCTTCCCCTCCTCATCCTCGCACTTCCGCTGCTGGAAATCGCCGGTTTCGTCGTCGTCGGCCGCCAGGTCGGCGCGCTGGCGACGGTCGGCCTGGTGCTGGCCTCGAGCATCGCCGGCGTGCTTTTGCTGCGCCATCAGGGTTTTGGCGTCATGACCCGCATCCGCGCCGAAATGGATGCCGGCCATGATCCCAGCCGCCAGCTCGCCCATGGCGCCATGATCGTGGTGGCGGCGATCCTTCTGATCATCCCCGGCTTCATCACCGACATCATCGGCCTGCTCCTGTTCCTGCCGCCGGTGCGCGACTTCGCCTGGGAGAGGCTCAAGGGCCGCATTGTGGTCGCCACCAATTTCTCCACCGGCGGCTTCCGCCGCCAGCGCGACAAGGTCATTGACCTCGAGGACGGCGACTATTCGCGCGAGGACGATCTCAAGCGCGGCCCCGACCACAATTCGCCGTGGCGGCGCCTGAAGGACGACTGAGGGGGCGTGCCGCCCCGTTCCCGACGTCGGCGCTGCCCCTCATTGTCCTGCCGGACATTTCTCCCCGTATAGTGACGGGGAGAAAGGGCTGAATGCGCCGCTGGCGCCGTGCAGCGTTGGCGATTGGCGAAACCATTGATGACAGCACCCCTCTCCCCGTCCCTATACGGGGAGAGGATGCCGGCAGGCAGGTGAGGGGCAGCACTGCCCTCGACAATTGACTTCTCGAACGCACAAGCAGCCTCAAGCAAATGCCCTCGCCACCACAAGGCGGCAAACCTTGTCTTGTCATGTCGGCCATGCTAGCCAACGCCCGATTTCAATTCGGTCAGCAAAGCTGCCCAGGGGAAAAGGAAACGGCTCATGGCCAGCAATGATGACGCGCCGGTCGGCGCCAACGGCAACGGAAACGGCAACGCGACGCAGCCCTCGCTCAACGTGCTCGCCCAATATGTGAAGGACCTGTCCTTCGAAAGCCCCGGCGCGCCGAACTCGCTGCGCGGCCGCGACAAGGCCCCCGGCATTGCCATCAACGTCAACGTCAACGCCAATCCGCTCTCCGACAAGCAGTTCGACGTCAATCTGACGCTGAACGCCAAGGCCTCCTTCGACCAGGAAGTGCTGTTCAACGTCGAGCTGGTCTATGGCGGCGTCTTCGCCATTTCGGGCTTCCCGCAGGAGCACATGCTGCCGATCCTGTTCATCGAATGCCCGCGCCTTCTGTTCCCCTTCGCCCGCCAGATCATCGCCGAGGCGACGCGCAATGGCGGCTTCCCGCCGCTGATGCTCGACCCGATCGACTTCGCGCAGATGTTCCAGCAGAAGATCGCCGAGGACCAGGCCGCCTCGAAGGTCCAGGTGAGCTGAGCTCGGCCTGAACGGATTTCGTCGAAGAACCCGGCCTCGCGCCGGGTTTTTTGTTGGCGCGCCCCGCACAGGCCACCCCATGCCTTCGTCATCCTATGGCGGAGCAAGGAGCGAAGCGACGCGGCGCAGACCATAGGATCCATGCCGGGACTCCGATGCGTCGCCACGGGTCCAGAATTCTGCACCGCTGCACCCGTCAGCAAGGTCGCGGCATGGATCCTCGGGTCTGCGCCGCGTCGCTACGCTCCTTGCTCCGCCCGTGGATGACGAAGCCGCGAGAGCGGGTGCCCGCCCCCTGCGGAACACCGCATAACTCCTGCGGATTCCCGAACACTCCGCGCCGTCCCCTCGCCCTATCATTCCCTCTCAGGCAACGACGCCCCGGTGGTCGCGACCGCCTCGCGTGGCGATTTCGCCGGGGCGAGCCTGTTTTCGTGCATTCCCCTGCGCAGTCCGGCCGGCATGCACCAACAAAAGAGGGAACGATGATGAGATTCATGCTGACCGACAGGAACCTGCACCCGCGCGCCAGACCCGTCGCCGACGATTTCAGGAAGGGCGGCATCAGCCGCCGCGAATATCTGGCGCTGATGGCCGGACTCGGCGTCAGCGCCGCCGGCGCTTTTGCCCTGGGCGGCCTGACCGCGACGCCGGCCCGCGCCGCCGAGCCCAAGAAGGGCGGAACCTTGCGCGTCGCCATGAACGTCAAGGGCTTCAAGGACCCGCGCACCTTCGACGGCGTCGAAATGTCCAACGTGGCGCGCCATTGCAACGAATATCTGGTGCGCTGGAACACCGATTTCTCGTTCGAGCCGTGGCTCCTGGAAAAATGGGAGATGAGCGACGACGCCAAGACGCTGACGCTGCACGTGCGCAAGGGGATTTCGTGGTCGAACGGCGGCGCCTTCAACGCCGACGATGTCGTCCACAACCTGACCCGCTGGTGCGAGGCCGGCGTCGCCGGCAATTCGGTCGCCGCGCGCATGGGCGCGCTGGTCAACGCCGACACCAAGAAGGCGGTCGATGGCGGCATCGAGAAGGTCGACGACTACACGATCAAGCTCAACCTGCCGAAGCCAGACATTTCGCTGATCGCCGGCATGGCCGACTATCCCGCGCTGATCATGCACCGCTCCTATGATGGCGACGGCGACCCCATGAAGGCGCTTGCCATCACCACCGGCCCTTGCGAGCTGGTCAAATGGGACGCCGAGACGGGTGCGGAGGTGAAGCGAAAGGACAAGCCCTGGTGGAAGGGCGAGTTCTACCTGGATGGTATCAGGTGGATCGACTACGGCTCCGACCCCAACGCCATGTTGTCGGCCTTCGAATCCGGCGAGATCGACACCGACCACGAAACCGCTTCCGATGCCGTCTCGCAGACCGACAAGATGGGGCTGAAGAATTCCGAGATCGCCACCGGCTCGACCATCGTTGCCCGCTTCAATGTCTCCAACGCGCCCTATGACGACGTCAAGCTGCGCCGCGCCGCCCAGCTCGCCGTCGACAATTCCGCCGTGCTGAAGCTCGGCCTCGACGGCCGCGGCAAACCCGCCGACAACCACCATGTCGGCCCCATGCATCCTGAGTTTGCCGATATCGGCCCGGCCAAGCGCGATGTCGAGCAGGCGAAGACACTGCTCGCCGAATCCGGCAAGGCGGACCACGAATATGAGCTGATTTCGGTCGACGTCGAATGGCAGAAGAACACGGCCGATGCCATCGCCGCGCAGATACGCGAGGCCGGCCTGAAAATCAAGCGCACCGTGCTGCCCGCCGCCACCTTCTGGAACGACTGGAGCAAGTTCCCCTATTCCTGCACCGAATGGCTCGGCCGCCCGCTCGGCGTCCAGGTGCTGGCGCTGGCCTACAAATCCGGCGCCGCCTGGAACGAAAGCGCCTACGCCTCGAAGGAATTCGACGCGCTGCTCGACAAGGCGCTGGCCATGCCCGACCCCAAGGCCCGCAAGGAGATCATGGCCGAGATCGAGCGGAACCTGCGTGACTCAGGCATCATCATTCAACCCTACTGGCGCTCGGTCTACCGGACCTATCGCAAGGGGGTGGAAGGCTGCGAACAGCACCAGGCGCTGGAGCAGCATTTTGAGAAGGTCTGGATTGAAAGTTGAGGTTGGCGCGGCGTTCTTCCTTCTCCCCCTGTGGGAGAAGGTGGATTGCCGCGAAGCGGCAAGACGGATGAGGGGTGCGTGACGGATCGCCGCCTTGCAGAACTAAGCGCTGTGCGCCCAATCCTTTCCACCGCCTCACTCCGCTGGAACACCCCTCATCCGTCTCGGCGCTGCGCGCCGATCCACCTTCTCCCACAAGGGGAGCAGGGAAGCAGCGTCGCGCCCGCGCCTCACCTTCACCCTCAGCGCCGCCCCTCACTGTCCTGCCGGACATCTCTCCCCGTAAACGGGGCGAGAGGGCTGGCCGCAAACCCGGCGCCCTTCCTGCAACGTCTGCGATTGGCGAAAGCGGCAATGCCAGCCCCTTCGCCCCGTTTACGGGGGTGAGGAATGATCCGCATAGCGGACGAAAAGCCAATTGCTTGGCTTTTCGAATGACGAACGCCCGAAGGGATAGCGAAGGGCCGGGATGCAGGCAGGCAGATGAGGGGCAGCGCCAACGCCGGTCTTCCTGTCACGGATTCCGACAGCAGCGTTCATCCCTCACCGCCCATCCCCCACCAGCGTCCAGATTCACCCAGCAAAGGTCAGCACCAGGAAGGGATAGCCTGCCGTCGGCAGCGGCGCCGAGGTCGGCAGCAGGCGCGCGCCCCACAGCACCATGCCCACCGACACCAGGAACAGCACGGCGGCGACGAGCGCGGTCAGCCGCATCCACAGCGCAAACGTATTCGGCACGCTGACCAGGATCAGAGCCGCCGCCCAAAGTGGGATGCCGCCGACATAGGAAGGCACGCTGGCTGGCAAGCCAGCCGCGTTGCCAGCCAGAAGCAGGCTCTCGCCGGCAAGGAAGGTCAGGAAGCCCGCGGCCACGCAATCATTGCCGAGGCGCTGGTATTTCATCGTCAGCAGTGCCGTCGCCACCACCAGCGGCACGCCATCGATCGCCCAGAGTGTTTCGCGCAACGCATCGCTCGCCATGAAGGTGCCGGCAAGGCCGAAGGCGCCCCCGATGGCGAGGCCGGTGGCGACGGTGTCCAGAAAATTACTGCGCATTGAGGTCTGCCCAAGCCAGATGAAAGCGTCTACAGCGATCACAATGCTATGCAAGCACGAGTTTGCCATCGGCCACCGAGACGAAACCATCGGGCGGCCGGAAGAACGATTTCTATGGTGCGTCCCTAAGAATTTCTTGAAACCAAGGGAAGTGCCTGAGACTGGCTAAGTCGGTATCTGTCTCAAGGTGTGCCCTGGATGGAAGTGAGCCGACAGCGGCGCACGCTTCTAAATGAGTCCTGGCGCTATTCGTGTTACCTTCCAGCGCGCATAAACATGCCATATTATACGCTTCGGTTGGCTTTATCTTCAGGGCTTTTTCGAGCTTGTCGCGGATCGTGTCAAATAAAGTCGTATCCCCGGTGGCATTGGCCTTGGCCAACAACGCGGTGCCCCAATTATTCAGTGCATCGTAGCTATTTGGCTTAGCCTCCAGTGCCGCTTCGTACTTTTCACCGGCCGCATCAAACAGCGCGGCATTGCCAGCAACCTTGGCCTTGGCGAGAAGCGCGTTGCCCCAGTTAATCGCCGCCTCATAACTGTGGGGTCTGATCTTCGACGCCGCTTCGTATTTTTCGCAGGCCGCGTCAATCAGCGCCGTGCTGCCAGCTGCACTAGCCTTAGCCTTGGCCATTAGAGCATTGCCCCAGTTATTTAGCGCCTCATAACTGTCGGGCTTAACCTTCAGCGCCGTCTCGTACTTTTCGCAGACCACATCAAGCAGGGCCGGATCACCGGTGGCCTCCGCTTTTTCCATCAGCGCACTGCCCCAGTTGTTCAGCATCTCATAACTATCGGGCTTAATCTTCAATGCCGCTTCGTACTTGCTGATAATCTCATCTAATTGCGAGGTATCGCCGGTTATCCTAGCTTTAGCCAACATCGCGTTACCCCAATTGTTCAGCGCCTCGGCAATGTCCGGCTTGATATTGAGCGCCGCTTCGTACTTCTCGCCAGCCGAATCGAACAGCGTCGTTTCGCCAGCGGCTCGGGCTTTGCCCAGCAGCGCGTCACCCCAGAACGTCAGGGCCTCGTGGCTATCCGACTGTATTTCTAATGCCGTCTTGAACTTCTGAATCGCGGCTTCGAATAGAGCTGCCTCGCCGGATGCCCTTGCCTTTTCTATTATCTGGGTTCCCTCTCCCAACAACGCCGCCGCCAGTACCCTCGGGGGGATGTCCTCACCTCTATTTGAAGCAGCTATAATTTCGCCAAAGTCCCCCTTTAGGAGATCCATGCTAGCACGAAGTGCTAGATCTTCGACGGTTGGATCTATTTCGATCAGATCTAGCTTTTTTCGCAGAGCTTCCAACACGTCCACGCCAACATCAGACGTTCCGTCTATGGGAAATTTCGTAATCGGAGAAATCTCATTTCTAATGTGAGATATCGGATTTTGGAATACCATCGGAGGCCAACAGTTAAGTTCTTGAGCAACCCGCACAAGAAACGTATCTGCATCTGCGCCACCAAAATATTCTGCGAGTTGTGGATTTTTTGCCAATAGCTGAGATACGTTTGCATCGGCGTCATCGCCGTGGCCAATCCAAAACATCCGCTCTGTCCCATCGAACTCGCTTACGATGACTGGAAATACCGCGTCGGCCAAGCCACTATACCCGATGACCAAAAGTGGCGATGTTCTTATTGTCTCCATCAACAAAGGGCGAAGCCTCTCAGCATGATCCTTTGTCTCCTGATCGGAGTTTAACATGGAAAGACCATAGCCCTGACCATGAAGATGGATAATCGCTGGAGAAACGATATGATCTGTGGTTCTGGAGGCTCCAGTAACGAAATCATAAGTTGCTGGATACAGTCCGCAAATCCCGCAGGCTCTTGCAAGAACGCTGTCGAAATTGAAGGTCATTGTCCTTGACACAAAACCAGACGCCATCATTGCCGCTATGGCGATATTAGCCCAGTTTACTTTAGCTTCTTTTAGGTATTTTCCGAGTAGGTCTTTTCTGTCATTCTTACTCAGGCAAGCCATAAGGCGCCCGTAGCTTTTTCGATCATCATCGCTAAGCTTTGCGATGTGCGGTTGAAATTGAGAACTTTCGTTGATTTCCTTGATGAGTTCTCGCGCGAGTGGAATTCCAGCTGCTTTGGAGCAGCCGGCACCTATCAACAAAGAAAAAGGCCGAGTGTCTTTCGCGTGCCGTATGAATCCAGCTAAGCGTTTTACATCTTCTGATGAATATTTCCCCATAACAGAATAGTATCTACCGCCGCACGTAAATCAATAGACGCTGGGAGCCACGTCGCCCTCCTACAGGGGGCTTGAGGTCGCCATGCGCGCCAACCGGCTTCTCAATCCCCCATCTTCAGCGCCTGGATAAACGCCTCCTGCGGGATATCGACCTTGCCGAACTGCCGCATCCGCTTCTTGCCCTCTTTCTGCTTGTCGAGCAGCTTGCGTTTGCGGCTCACGTCGCCGCCGTAGCATTTCGCGGTCACGTCCTTGCGCAGCGCCGAGATGGTTTCGCGCGCGATGACCTTGCCGCCGATCGCGGCCTGGACCGGGATCTTGAAGAGATGGTTGGGGATCAGCTCCTTCAGCTTCTCCACCATCTGGCGGCCGCGCTTTTCCGCCGCCGTGCGGTGGACCAGCATGGAGAGCGCGTCGACCGGCTCCTCATTGACCAGAATCGACATCTTCACCAGGTCGCCCTCGCGGTAGTCGGTCAGGTGATAGTCGAACGAGGCGTAGCCTTTTGAAATCGACTTTAGCCGGTCATAGAAATCGAAGACCACTTCGTTGAGCGGCAGATCGTAGGTCAGCATGGCGCGCTTGCCGACATAGGACAGGTCGGCCTGGATGCCGCGCCGGTCCTGGCAGAGTTTCAATATGCCGCCGAGATAGTCGTCGGGGGTCAATATGGTGGCGCGGATCCACGGCTCCTCGATCGACGCGATCTTCACCACGTCGGGCATGTCGGCCGGGTTGTGCAATTCCTTCATCGTGCCGTCATTGAGCTGCAGCCTGTAGACGACGGAGGGTGCCGTGGCGATCAGGTCGAGGTTGAACTCGCGCTCCAGCCGCTCCTGGATGATTTCCAGGTGCAGCAGGCCAAGGAAGCCGCAGCGATAGCCGAAGCCGAGCGCGGCACTGGTTTCCATCTCATAAGAGAAAGAAGCGTCGTTGAGGCGCAGTTTGCCGACGGCGGCGCGCAGGTCCTCGAAATCGGCGGCGTCGACCGGGAACAGGCCGCAGAACACCACCGGCTGCGCCGGCTTGAAGCCGGGCAGGGCCTTTGCCGTCTGGCGCTTGTCCTCGGTGATGGTGTCGCCGACGCGGGTGTCGGCCACTTCCTTGATCGAGCCGGTGAAGAAGCCGAACTCGCCGGGGCCAAGCTCGTCGACATTGATGCGGGCGGGCGTGAACACGCCGGTGCGCTCGACCAGGTATTTGGCGCCGGTGCCCATCATGCGGATGGTCTGGCCCTTCTTCAAGACGCCGTCGATGATGCGCACCAGCACGATGACGCCGAGATAGGCGTCGTACCAGCTGTCGACCAGCATCGCCTTCAGCGGCGCCGTGGCATCGCCCTCGCGCGGCGGCGGCAATTGGTGGACGATGGCCTCGAGCACGTCGGGAATGCCGAGGCCGGTCTTGGCCGAGATCAGCACGGCGCCGGAGGCGTCGATGCCGATCACCTCCTCGACCTGCTCGCGGATGCGCTCGGGCTCGGCGGCCGGAAGGTCGACCTTGTTCAGCACCACGACGATCTCGTGGTTGTTGTCGATCGCCTGGTAGACATTGGCCAGCGTCTGCGCCTCGACCCCTTGTGAGGCGTCGACCACCAGCAGCGAACCCTCGCAGGCGGCGAGCGACCGCGACACTTCATAGGCGAAGTCGACATGGCCGGGCGTGTCGATGAGGTTGAGGATATAGTCCTCGCCATTGTTGGCGCGGTATTTCAGCCGTACCGTCTGCGCCTTGATGGTGATGCCGCGCTCGCGCTCGATGTCCATCGAGTCCAGCACCTGCTCCTTCATGTCGCGCAGCTCCAGCCCGCCGGTCGACTGGATCAGGCGGTCGGCAAGCGTGGATTTGCCATGGTCGATATGGGCGACGATGGAGAAATTGCGGATGTGGTCGAGGGGCGTGCTCATGCCGCGCGCTTTAGCAGGGGCGGCAAGCGGCGGCAAGGCTTGGCGCCCAAGGGCCGCCTTGCCGCTCGCAAAGCGGTGAAATCGGCAAAAGAATCGAAAAAACCGGCCCGCGGGCCAAGAATGCATAAACTTTGATCGATCACATTAGAGCTTGGTTTGCTGGCTGCGTGGTAACTGCACGCTCGCTAATGTCCGTCGAGGGTTTGAAATGTTCAGGGTTTTGCGCGGCTTTGCCCGCTCCCGCAGCGGGTCGATGATGCCGCTCTTCCTGGTGAGCCTGATGCCGCTGATCGCGGTCATCGGCTTCTCGGTCGACTATACCGGCGCGGTCCAGACCAAGTCCAACCAGCAGCAGGCGCTCGATGCCGCGATCCTGACGATCACCACCATGGACACCACGTCGACGCTGGCGCAACGCCAGGGGCTGTTGCAGGATTCCTTCGCCGCCAATGGCGGACAAGGCGCCGCGACGCTGACCAACTTCGTGGCTGGCAGCGCCACCACCGCCACCACCGCGCGGGCCACGGCAAGCTTCGCCATGCCGACCGTTTTCATGCAGATCGCCAGGATCGACACCGTGCCGATCGCCGTGGCCTCGGCGGTCAGCAAGCCGCCGGCGCTGGTCAATGCGACCTTCAAGGTCACCGGCGTGTCGGGTTACTGGAACAAGACGATGACCCTCTACGGCACGCAGTTCGGAGCGGCCGTGGCCAAGCCGCTGATGACGATCGACTATGTCTATGGCAACACCAAAGACCCGAAGGGCTACGGCACCACCAACGTCAACGTTTTGACCACGAATTCAGCCGGCAACACCGTCACCACGCTTGTCCAGAGCCAGGTCTGCACCGTCGGCAACAATCCGCCAACGGGCGTGACCCTCAAGACCGATGCGAGCGGCACGAAATATTACTGTGTCGATACGATGTATCCCGCCAACAGCGCCGGCGCGGCGATCGACGTCAGCCAGATGGGCGGCCTCTATTTGCAGATGGATGTGCCGTCGGGTAACCCGAAAAAGCTGATCTCCAACGACCCCGCGACGTCCAACCGGCTCTATAGCGGGTTGAGCGCGAACAGCCTGACCGAGACCGCCACCGGTCAACCCGTTGACATCTTCAGCGTCGTGCCTTGCGGCGCGACGGCCTATCAGGCTTGGGAAGACGGCGGCAACTCGGTTCCCGCGCCAGTCAGCAACGCCGACTTCTTCTACAACGTCACCGGCAAATGCGACTACAACAAGCGGCCCTCGGAGACCGCACTGACGCAGTGACACTGCCGATCTCCCCCTCGTGGGGGAGATGGCCGGCAGGCCAGAGGGGGGCGCTGTCCCGCCGACCTTACAGGTTCATCCGCTAGGCCCGATTTCCTCTCTGTCAATCCAAGATCGATGATTGTGGAATTTCACCTCGATCAGCGCTCTACGGCGCCCCCCTCTGTCCTGCCGGACATCTCCCCCACAAGGGGGGAGATTGGATGCGACCACCGTTTTCGCCAATCTCCGAGGCCGCAAGGAACACGCGCGCCACCATCTTCAATCACAAACCGGTGAGCGTTGTAACGAAGCCCGTGGCGGCGGCGAAGTGGGGATATGAGCGGCGCATCGTGGCGCCCTCCCACGGAGCAAGCCGATGTCGCCAGTCATGTCATGCAAGATCCTCGCATTGTCCGGCCTCGCCACGCTGGCGCTCGCCGCCGCGCTTGGTGCGGCCAGCGCCCAGCCGCTCACCGTGGTCGAGCTGTTCACCAGCCAGGGCTGTTCGTCCTGCCCACCGGCCAATGCCAACCTCATCAAGGTCAAGGACCGGCCCGGCGTGCTGGCGCTGTCCTTCAACGTCACCTATTGGGACTATCTCGGCTGGAAGGACACGTTCGGCAAACAGGAATTCACCCGACGCCAGGTTTCCTACGAGCCGCCGCTCGGCCATGACGGGCCGTTCACGCCGCAAGTGGTGGTCAACGGCCATGCCGATGTCGTCGGCGCGGCACCCGGCGAGATCGAACATCTGATCGCTGCGACGGCCAGGACCGGCGGCCCGTCGCTGTCGCTCGGCGGCGGCAAGATCGCGATCGGCGCCGGCGCGGCACCGGGCGGCCACGCCGACGTCTGGCTGGTGCGCTATACCAAGGGTGTCGTCGAAGTGCCGGTGGCGCGCGGCGAAAACACCGGCCGCACCTTGCCGCATGCCAATGTCGTGCACGCGCTGACGAAACTCGGCGGCTGGACCGGCGCTGCCAAGACGCTCGATCTGCCGGCGGCCTCCGGCGGCCTCAGCACCGCCGTGCTGGTGCAGTCACCCGGCGGCGGGCCGATCCTGGCCGCCGCGACCGACTGATCATCCCCTTTTACCGCACGGGGCCGCGCAACGCGGCAACGCATCACCCGGCCCGCTTGCGCGCGCCAAAACCCAAGGAGACTTCCATGACCAGATATCTGACCCTGCCGGCGCTCGCCTTCGCGCTTTCGGCCGCCATGTTCGTCGCCGGCGCCCGCGCCGACGACGCGACCAACGCCATGAAGCCCGCCAATGCGATGGCGACCGACGCCATGAAGCCCGCGACGGATGCCATGAAGCCGGCGGATGCCATGAAGCCCGCGACCGACGCGATGAAGCCCGCCGACCCGATGGCCACCAACGCGATGAAGCCCGCGGCGGATGCCATGAAACCGGCGACGGATGCGATGAAGCCGGCGCAGTAAACCGGGCCGGCCGCCCCAGCCTCGCTCGGCCAACCTCTCCCTGCTGGGGAGAGGAGACTGTCGGCGCCGGCGCGAGCCTCTTCTCCCCTCGGGGAGAAGGTGGCCCGAAGGGCCGGATGAGGGAGCCCCGCCGACAGGGGCCGCCGCACGGCAAATTGAGAACCTCTTGGCGGCCTGCCTCGTATATACTGGAACAACAACAGGAGATCAGGACATGACCGGTACCGAAAAGACACGACCGTTCTTTACCCGCGGCGCGCTGGCCGTGCTCGGTTTCGCAGCGGTGGCGGCGGCGGCCTTCTGGCAGACCCCGGCGCGCTCAGCCGAGGACGCGGTGGTGATCCCGCCGCCCGCGATGGACGAAAAGGCCGCAACGGGCAGCGAAAAGGCCATCTTCGCCGGCGGCTGCTTCTGGGGCGTGCAGGGCGTGTTCCAGCACGTCAAGGGCGTCAGCAAGGCCGTTTCCGGCTACACCGGCGGCGCCAAGGACGACGCCGTCTACGAGACGGTCGGCACCGGCCGCACCGGTCACGCCGAATCCGTCGAGATCACCTATGATCCGTCCGAGGTGACCTATGGCCAGCTGCTGCAGGTCTATTTCTCGGTCGCCCACAACCCGACCCAGCTCAACTACCAGGGCCCGGACTCGGGCACCCAGTACCGCTCGACGATCTTCGCCGAAAACGATGCCCAGAAGAACATCGCGCAGGGCTACATCGCCCAGCTCGACAAGGCCAAGCTGTTCGGCGCGCAGATCGTCACCACGATCGAGACCGGCAAGACCTTCTACCCGGCCGAGAACTACCACCAGGATTTCCTGACGCTGAACCCGACCTACCCCTACATTGTCTACAACGACCTGCCCAAGGTGGCGAATTTGAAGACGCTGTTCCCGGCGCTTTACAGCGACAAGCCGGTGCTGGTGCTGTCGGCCAGCAACTGATGAGGGTTATCTCCCCCTCGAGGGGGAGATGTCGCCAAAGGCGACAGAGGGGTCGGTTCGACCGGGCTCGACTTCCTGCGACAGAAGAAGGCTAGCGCTCCATCTCCGGCGACCCCTTCTGGCCTGCCGGGCATCTCCCCCTCAGGGGGAGATGCCGCACCGTCACCGGTAAAAGTAGGGGTCGAGAACCCGCACCTCCGTGATCTTGTCGACCGGCAGCGAATTCTTCTGGGCCGTGCTGCGGATCGCTTCCGGCGAGGGTGCGTCGTAGATGCAGAATGTGTGCTTCTTGTCGGGGGACACGAAGGACTGCACCCAGGTCACGCCTTTTTCCGCATTACGCATGATGACGCCGTCCAGCGCATCGGCGCCGGCATCGTTCATCGGAATGTTGAGGCCATCGGGAAAGGTACGTTCAACCAGGTAACGGGGCATGGGATTTCCCTTTTCTATTGCGTCGCACTCGATCCGAGCGCGGCCAGAGTGTGACCATGCGCATCGGCGGCGCGCATCGGCACCATTCCCCATGTTTCCCCGATTGATTCCCCATATTGGCCTCGGAGCCACACAGCGGATACCAAACACGCCTATCGTGGCGCATGAATCGGGGTTTGGGCGGCGGCAGAACGGATCAATCCGTGCGAATGACGATGCTTCTGGAACGGCAGGCACAACTGGAGCACCTGGGCAGCCTTCTGGCTGAGGCGGCGCGCGGCCACGGCCATGTCGCGGCGTTGGTTGGGGAGGCGGGCGCCGGCAAGTCGGCGCTTGTCGAGGCTTTCATCGGCGCGGGCAGCGATGGCACACGAATTTTGCGCAGCGCCTGCGAGGATCTGTCGATTCCCGACCCGCTCGGGCCGCTCTATGATCTCGCCCGCGAGGCGCAATGGGCAATGCCGCAAGCGATCGACGTGCGGCAGGGACAGAAGTTGCCGGTGTTTTCCGATGCGCTCGAAGTCTTCGAGACCAGGACCCAGCCGACGCTTCTGGTAATCGAGGACCTGCACTGGGCCGATGACGCGACGCTCGACTTCGTCCGATTTCTCGGCCGGCGCATCGCCAACACCCACATCCTCCTGCTTTTGACGGCGCGCACCGACCGCAGCGAGGGCCAGATGCGCGTGCGCCGCGCGCTGGGCGAAATTCCGGCCGGCAGCGTTGCGCGCATCGATGTGCCGCTGCTCAGCGAGAGGGCGGTGTTGTCGCTTGCCGCGGCCGCCGGCCGCGACGGCGACGCCATCTACCGGGCAAGTGCCGGCAACGCCTTTTTCGTCACCGAACTGCTGAGCGCCGAAAATGAAACGGCGCTGCCGCTCAGCGTGCGCGAAGCGGTGCTGGCGCGCGCCGAACGCCTGTCGACCGGCGCCCGCGCGATGCTCGATGCGGTCTCGGTGTTTCCAAGGCGCGCCGACGCCTGGGCCCTTACCGGCCTGTGCGGCGTGGCCAGCGCCGGCCAGCTTGCGGAATGCGTCTCCAATGGCCTGCTCGACGATCTCGGCGACGCCTATGCCTTCCGCCACGAGATCGCCCGCCGCGCCATCGAGGCCATGCTGACGACCAGCCACAGACGCGAGTTCAACCAGCGCGCGCTGTCCGCGCTGCGCGAACGGAATGGCATCGCCACGGCGCGGCTGGTCCATCACGCGGTGGAGGCGCACAATCTGGACACGGTGCGCGAACTGGCGCCTGTTGCCGCCCGCGAGGCCTCTCGTGTCGGTGCCCATCGCGACGCCGCGGGTTACTACGAGGTCGCCTTGCGCCAGGCCGACAGCCTGGCCGCGCAAGACCGGGCCGGACTTTACGAGCAATATGCCTTCGAGTGCCATCTGATCGGCCGCATCGACGAGGCGATCAAGGCGCAGGAACACGCAGGGGCCCTGCATCGCGCGCTGGGCGACGTGCTCAGGGAAGGTGACAGCCTCCGGTGGCTATCGCGGTTTTCCTATCTGGTCGGCGACCGGCAGGCCGCCGACCTGTTCGGCGCCCAGGCGGTGACGCTGCTCGAGACGGCGCCAGCCGGGCCGGAACTGGCCATGGCCTATTCCAATCTCTCGCAGCTGGCGATGCTGGCCGAACGGCTCGACGAGACCTTGTCGCTGGGCGCCACGGCGATCAGGCTTGCCGAAGAGTTGGACCGGCCGGACATTGTCTGCCACGCGCTTAACAATGTCGGCGCCGCCGAGCAGTGGGTGGACCCGAACAGCGGGCGGCTGCGTCTTGCCCGCAGCCTTGAAATCGCGCTCGCCCAGAATTTTCAGGAACACGCCGCGCGTGCCTTCACCAACTGCGCCTGCAGCGGCATGAATCAGCTGGACTACAGCCAGGCGCAGTCCTTCCTCGATCGCGGCATCGACTATTGCGTCGAGAACGATCTCGCGACCTGGCGCGACTACATGCGCGGCGTGCGGGCGCAATTGCTGCTGCGTCATGGACGGTGGGACGAAGCGGCCGCCGAGGCGGTTGAAGTCCTCGCCGGCAATCATGCCGCGGCCCTCGTGCGCTATCCGGCCCTCGTGGCGCTGTCGCGGCTAAGGGTCCGTCGCGGCGACCCATCGGCTGAGCTGCTGCTGGCGGAGATGAAGCAGTTCCTGGAAAAGGGAACCGAGCTGCAACGTCTGTTGCCCTACGCGGCGGTGATCGCCGAACAGGCCTGGCTGGGCGACGCGGACAAGGACGAGGCGTTGCGGCTGATCGGCCTTGCCGAGGGCTTGTCGCCGACGCGGGCGGTGTTCGCCGAACTGGCCGGCTGGCGGCAGCTGCTGGCACCCGACATCGATCCGGGCGACGCATCAGGCATGGCCGCGCCCTACCGGATGCTGCTGGCTGGCGACTGGCGTGGGGCGGCCGCGGTCTGGGCGGAACTCGACGCCCCTTACGAACGCGCGCTGGCGCTCGCCCAGGCCGACGAGGCCGCGCAGCGGACGGCGCTGGAGATTCTCGAGGCGCTCGGCGCCCGGCCGGTCGCAAGCCATGTACGCGACATCATGCGGCAAAACGGCGTCATCCATATCGCCCGGGGGCCGCGCCGCACGACGCGTGCCAACAGCGCCGGCCTGACCCAGCGGCAGATGGAGGTGCTGCAGCTGATCGAGCGCGGCCTGTCCAACAAGCGCATTGCCGAGCATCTCGCCATTTCGCCCAAGACCGTCGACCACCATGTCTCGGCGGTGCTTGGCAAGCTCGATGCCGTGTCTCGTGGCGAGGCCACCGCCGCCGCGCGCGACTCAGGGCTGATCTGAGGCGGCTGGCGGTTCGAACGGCCGGGGCCTCAGTCGTAGGTAAGATCCGTCGCCTTGCCGCCGAACACCCGGTAGGCGTAGAACGAATAGAAGATGATCACCGGCAGCACCACCACGGTGCCGACCAGGATGATGGCGAGGCTTTCGGGCGCCGACGCCGCCTGCCAGATGGTCAGTTTGTCGGGCACCACGAACGGGTAGAACGACCAGGCGAGACCGGCAAAGCCAAGCGCGAAGATGGCGGCGAGCGTCAGGAACGGCCGGATCGCATGGCGATCGTCGGGCTTGGGCAGATCGAAGGTCTGCCGCCACAGCCAGAAAAACAGCAGCGCCGACAGGATCGGCAGCGGCGACAGATAGAGCATTTCCGGCCAGACGAACCATTTGGCGAAGATGCGCGGGCTGGCGAAGGGCGTGGCCAGCGACACGGCGGCCATGCCGAGCGCGGTCAGCACCAGGGCCGTGCGCAGCCAGCGCACCGCCTTCTTCTGCAGCTCGCCTTCGGCCTTGTAGATCACCCAGGCAGCGCCCATCGCCGCGTAGGCTGCCGCCAGGCAGAACGCCACCAGCACGCCGAACGCCATGCCGCCCACGCCGACATCGAGGCCGAGCACATAGACGCCCAGCATATAGCCTTGCGCCAGCGAGGCGATGACCGAGCCCAGGAAGAAAATACGATTCCAGCGATGTTTCTTCCCCGCCGGCACCTTGGCGCGGAAGTCGAAGGCGACGCCGCGCAGGATCAGCCCGACCAGAAGCACGAAGACGGGAATGTAGAGTGCGGTGAGGATGAGGCCATGCGCCAGCGGGAAGGCGACCAGCAGCAGGCCGACGGCCAGCACCAGCCAGGTTTCGTTGGCGTCCCAGAACGGGCCGATCGCGGCGATCATCGTGTCCTGTTCGGTGTCTTCTGCCGCCGCGAACAGGATGCCGATGCCGAGGTCGAACCCGTCGAGGATGACATAGATCAGGATGGCGAGGCCCATCAGGCCGGCGAAGATCAGCGGGAGCAGGGTTGACCAGTCGTAGCTCATTTTCTCACTCCTCCGCCGCCGGTTGCGACATCGCTATCTTCATCACGCCCGGCAGCGGCGAGGAATCGCCATCCTTGGCCGCCTTCAGCGCCAGGTGCACCAGCACGCCGAGATAGGCGATCAGCAACAGCACATAGAGCAGGAGGTAGATGGCGAGCGTCAGCGCGACATGGCTGCCGGCCACCGGACCTACGGCGTCGGCGGTTTTCAGCACCCCCGTCACCAGCCAGGGCTGGCGGCCGATCTCGGTCGTGTACCAACCGGCGAGCGTCGCCAGCCAGCCCGACAACGCCATCGGCACCATCAGCATGGCGAGCGGCCTGGGCAGCGAATGCCGGCGCTTGAGGAAGAAGGCCGCCGACCACGACACGGCGAGCATCAAAAGCCCGGTGCCGACCATGATGCGAAAACTCCAGAAGAGCGGAAAGACCGGCGGATGGTTGCCCGGATAATCGTTCAGCCCCGGCACGACACCGTCGGTGCTGTGCCGCAGGATAAGGCTGGCGCCGTCGGGAATGGCGATCTCAAATCTGTTTTCCTTCGCCGCCTCGTCGGGCAGCGCGAACAGCACCAGAGGCACGTTAGGCCCCGTGTTCCAGTTGGCTTCCATGGCCGCGATCTTCTGCGGCTGGTGCTCCAGCGTGTTCAGCCCATGCTGGTCGCCGGCAAGAATCTGGATCGGGATGAGGATGGCGGCGGTGAAGACGCCGGTGCGCAGCGCCTTCCACATCGATTCCGAACGGTCGCCATGGAGGTAGCGCAGCGCCGACAGGCCGGCGATCAGGAACGACACAGTCAGCCCCGAGGCGAGCAGCATGTGCACCAGCCGGTAGGGCATGGACGGGTTGAAGACGATGGCCCACCAGTCGACGGCGTGCGCGACGCCGTCGCGCATCTCGAAGCCGGCCGGGGTCTGCATCCAGGAATTGAGCGCGATGATCCAGAAGGCCGAGAGCGTCGTGCCGCCGGCGACCAGCACCGTCGCCAGCGTGTGGACGCGGTTGGAGACGCGGCGGAAGCCGAACAGCATGATGCCGAGGAAGGCGGCCTCGAGGAAGAAGGCGGTGAGGATCTCATAGGCCAGCAGCGGCCCGGCGATGTTGCCGACATGCTGCATGTAGCCCGGCCAGTTGGTGCCGAACTGGAAGCTCATGGTGACGCCCGAGACGACGCCCATGGCAAAGGACAGCGCGAACACCTTCACCCAGGTGAAATAGGCGCGCATCCAGGCGGAATCATTGGTCGCGTTGTAGCGCAGCTTGAAGAACAGCAGCACCCAGCCAAGCGCAATGGTGATCGTCGGAAACAGGATATGGAACGAAATATTCGCGCCGAACTGCATACGCGACAGAATAAGCGGGTCCATGGCGGGCTCCGGCTGCTTATTATTTCGACGCAATTCCCAAGGGAAAGCGCGCTACACTTTTCCTGGAATTGCTCCAATACTGGCGGAGGATAGGCCCGAAGCGTGGTCAGGTCAAAGCGGCGTCCTGCCGCGAGGCTCAACGCCACAGGACAATTTTACCGGTTGCAGGCGATGCATTTCCAGCCGGCCCCGAGCCTCGATGTCCAGAACTGGCAGCAGGGCATTGACTTGTGGTTGCACTGGCCGACAACAGGCCTATATCAAGTCACCTCTTTCAGGCAGCCGTTTTCAGCCATGCCCTCCATTCTGTCCATTTCCGGGGTCTCCAAGACCTACGCCACCGGCTTCACCGCGCTCAAACAAGTCAATCTCGACATAGAGCGCGGCGAGATCTTCGCGCTGCTCGGCCCCAATGGCGCCGGCAAGACGACGCTGATCTCGATCGTCTGCGGCATCGTCAACCGCTCGTCGGGCACCGTCACCGTCGATGGTCATGACATCAACAGGGACTATCGCGCCGCGCGCAGCCTGATCGGGCTGGTGCCGCAGGAGCTCACCATCGACGCCTTCGAGAGCGTCTGGGCCACCGTCAATTACAGCCGCGGTCTGTTCGGCAAGCCGGCCAATCCGGCCTTTGTCGAAAAGGTGCTGCGCGACCTGTCGCTGTGGGACAAGAAGGACGCCAAGGCCATCACCCTGTCGGGCGGCATGAAGCGGCGGCTGATGATCGCCAAGGCGCTGTCGCACGAGCCGCGCATCCTGTTTCTCGACGAGCCGACCGCCGGCGTCGACGTCGAGTTGCGCCAGGACATGTGGGAAATGGTGCGCCGGCTGCGCGAGGACGGCGTCACCATCATCCTCACCACCCACTATATCGAGGAAGCCGAGGCCATGGCCGACCGCGTCGGCGTCATCAACCGCGGCGAGATCATCCTGGTCGAGGACAAGGCCGAGCTGATGCGCAAGCTCGGCCGCAAGCAGATGACGATGGAGCTGCGCGCGCCGCTCGCCAGCGTGCCCGAAGGGCTTTCGCGCTATGCGCTCGAACTGTCGGTCGACGGCAACCAGCTCACCTACACCTATGACAACCAGAGCGACCGGCCGGGCGTTGCCTCGCTGATCAGGGATCTCGAGGCGGCAGGCGTCCAGTTCCGCGATATCGACACCAAGAACAGCTCGCTCGAGGAGATCTTCGTCAATCTTCTGAGGCAAGAGCCATGAACCTGCGCGCTGTATGGGCGATCTACCGGGTCGAGATGGCGCGTGCGTTCCGCACCGTGCTGCAGAGCATCATCTCACCGGTCATCTCGACATCGCTCTATTTCGTCGTCTTCGGCTCGGCCATCGGCTCGCGCATCACCGAGATCGACGGCATCAGCTACGGCGCCTTCATCGTGCCGGGCCTGATCATGCTGTCGCTCTTGACGCAGTCGATCTCCAACGCGTCCTTCGCCATCTATTTCCCGAAATTCGTCGGCTCGATCTACGAACTCCTGTCGGCGCCGGTCTCCTATCTGGAGATCGTCATCGCCTATGTCGGCGGCGCGGCCACCAAGTCGATCATCCTCGGCCTGATCATCCTGGCCACCGCCTCGCTGTTCGTGCCGCTCCACATTGAACATCCGTTCTGGATGCTCTCCTTCCTGGTCCTGACGGCGGTGACCTTCAGCCTGTTCGGCTTCATCATCGGAATCTGGGCGAAAAGCTTCGAGCAGCTGCAGTTGGTACCGCTGCTGATCATCACCCCGCTGACCTTCCTCGGCGGCAGCTTCTATTCGATCCACATGCTGCCCGGCATCTGGAAGACGATCACGCTGTTCAATCCGGTGGTCTACCTGATCAGCGGCTTCCGCTGGAGCTTCTACGGCAAGGCCGATGTTTCGGTCGGGGTCAGCCTCGGCATGACGCTGGTCTTCCTGGGCGTCTGTATCGCGATCGTCGCCTGGATTTTCAAGACCGGCTACCGGCTGCGCAACTGACGCGGTTGGTCTGGTGTGCGTGGCAGCTTGGCGCATGCATTGTCTTACGCTGCGCTGGTCGACCCCCACTCCGTCTCGGCTTCGCCGAGCCACCTTGCCGGGGCGAGCCACGGGTCTCGCCCGTCCTTCGGACCCCCCGATCGACGGGGTAGAGGAAAGGCGCCAAGCTTTTTGCCGTCAACGCTTTTCCAATGAGGCTCCCTTCCTTTCCCTCCTGCGAAGCAGCGACGGATTGGGGGAGCCACATGGCAATCAAGTGTCGCGCCGATCAGTCACGCAAGTCACGGAAGATATGTACATAGAGCTTACGGAAGTGGGGGCGGAGAACCCAAGTCCTGCAGAGTTCAAATAGCCTTGACCAGCCGCAGCAACCCCAGCATCTCGATATAGGTCCCCTCGCGAAAGGCGATGTAGACGGGCTCCTCGGCGCCGTGGAAGCGGCGCTTGAATGCCGCCTGTCCCTGCAGGTTGAACCTGCGGCGGTTGACCCAGGGCGAATCGTAGGCGCGCTGAAAGGTGTTGCGCCAGAAGTCGCTTTCTGAAAATCCGCTCGGGCCCACGTCGACGAGCGGCGACAGGCCGAGCGTCACCACGGAGATGCCTTCCTCGCGAAACCGGTCGACGGCGTATTTGGTCAGGCCGATCTCGGCATGCGGCGAGGCATCGATATGCTTGCGCTTGAAGGCGGTGGTATAGCCGATCACCTTGCCGCCGGCGAAAAGTGGGTCGAAGTCGAGCAGGGCGATGAGCTCGCCATCGGGGCCATGCAGCACGAAACGGCGCATGTCGGTGCCGAGCTGATCGTTGAAGGGACGATTGAGGAAGCCCATCTCCCAGCGCTTGACGATGCGGTCGCCGCGCCAGTTGTCCGACAGCCGCTTGATCTCGTCGAGATGGACCGTCCGCTTGTCCTCCTCGAACGAAAAGCCTTTCTTCAACAGCCAGCGCTCGGAATAGCGCACGGTCTCGTTGCGCTTTCCGGAAAAATCATGGTCGGGCAGGACAAGCCGGGTGTCGATGCCCAGCCGGTTGACCTTGTAGCCCAGCCCGGCCAGCACGCGCGCGGTCTCCGCGCCGATCTGCACGAACCACGGGCTGCCGGCGGCCTCGACGAAACGCCTGATCATGTCGGGCCGCAGCGCCGGAGCCACCACAGGGTCGCCAAGCGCGAAATGATGCCTCATCTTGGTGCCGAAGGCGATGTAGCCGTTCGCGTCGCCGAAATAGGAAAGCTTTTGCTGCACGGCGGTGGAGTAAGCGAGCGAGAAGTCGCCATGACGGCGCACCAGCGCCAGGCGCTCGACATGCGTCAGCGCCAGGCGCTCGACCTTGGGCGAGGCGCCCTCGAGGATTTTGTCGAAATAGATCCGCAAGGAGGGCATGGTCGAGATTCCGCGTGCCGTCTGCGGCGCCGCATGCCTTGAATAGCAAGCTGGACCGCCGTGGCGCCTTGATTTCTTGCGGGAAGCCGAATGGGTTACGGGTTCGGATTCCTGCGCCGTCAGAAGAGGTCCGCCAGCCCCCGGACCTCGAATCAATCACATTGCCGCGACCTGATTATCGCCGATGCCGCCGATATGCCATATAGGGCTGGATGTATTCGGACAGAAGCGGGAAACCGTCATGTCGTCGTTTTGGCCGCGCTGCCGCCCCGGCTGTTTTCGCCGGGCGCACGGAATCCTCCCGATCGGCATCGCGGCTCGGCGCGGGGCCTGGAAACGGCATCGGGTTGCCGTTCGGACCCTGTGCGCGATCAAACCGTTACAACGGCCTGCGAACCTTTCGGGGTTGCCGCTAGGTGAGTGGGATTCGAGAGTGCATGGCTGATACGACAACCCGGACGATGATGGAGCAGTTGGTGGCGGTCGAGCCGGTGATCGTCATTGGCGCCGGTGCCGCCGGGCTGGCTGTCGCACAGGCTTTGATCAAGGCCGGCGTCGCGACGGTGATCCTGGAGAGGGAAAGCCGGCTGGCCGAACCCTGGCGCCGGCGCCACGAGCAGCTGCACCTCAACACCCATCGCGATCTCTCCGCGCTGCCCGGCCTTGCCTATCCGAAGGGGACCCCCGCCTTTCCGCACCGGGATGTCGTCATCCGCCATATGAACGATTTCCATGAGGCGAACCGCTTGCCGGTGGAGTTTGGCGTTTCCGTCGAGGCCGTCATGTTCAAGGGCGATCACTGGGCCGTGCGCACCAGCGCCGGCTCGCGCCTGGCGCGTCATGTCGTTGTCGCCACCGGCCGCGACAGGGAACCCTTCACGCCGCAGTGGAAGGGCATGCAAGCGTTCGCGGGCCGGATCGTCCATTCGGCGGATTTTGGCGACGCCCAGGCCTATGCGGGCAAGAAGGTGCTGGTTGTCGGCGCCGGCAATTCCGGCTTCGATGCCCTCAATCATCTGTCGGGCATCGATACTTCAGCTGTCTGGCTGTCGGCTCGCAGCGGCCCCGCCCTGTTGCCCAAGCGCATCGGCAAGATCGCCGTGCACCGCCTCTCGCCGCTCATGGCGCGCCTGCCGCCGCGCGTCGCCGACGTCGTGATGGCGGCGACGCAGCGTCTGGTGTTCGGCGATCTGACCAAATTCGGCATGCCGCCCGCGCCTGCCGGCGGCGCCAGCCGTTTGATGTCGGACTACACCGCGATCGCCGCGGACGACGGCGCCGTCGATGCCATCAAATCGGGCAGGATCGTGGTGGTGCCGGGGATACGGGAGTTCACCCGCGATGGCGTCATCCTGGCCGATGGCAGCCTGATCGCTCCCGACATCGTCATTGCCGCGACCGGCTACCGCACCGGGCTGGAGCGCATGGTCGGCAATCTCGGCGTGCTCGACGAGAAGGGCGTTCCGCTCTTCAATGGCGGCCAGGACGATCCGAAACTGCCCGGCCTGTGGTTCACCGGCATGCGGCCGAGCATCCGCGGCTGCTTCGCCAATGCCGCCATTTTGGCCAAGGCGATCGCCAGGCGCATCGCCGGTGCGACCCATCCATCCAGCGCATCACGCTAACAGCATGAATCCGTTTCGACGCGACGTGCTGATCTCGGATGCTACGCCGATTTCGGCTCCAGCCGCCGGAAACCGACAGCCTCCGTCAGCGTCTCCTCGTCGACCATGCCGGCATTGTAGAGGGCAAGCAAGGTGAGCGCCAATTCACGCGCCTCGGCGGATTCGGGGTGGGCTTGCCGTCGGCGGCAGGCCTCGTCGAAGACACGTTGCAAGGTGGCCACCTCGTCGGGTTTGAGCAGGCCACGGTCGTAGATCGACTTGGGCATGGCGATGATCTCCTCATCACGATCTAGGGCGCCCTGTTTAAATTGCCAATCTTTCCCGAGGCTTGAATGCAATACCGCGCAAAAGAAGGGGGCTCCGGCGATCCGGAGCCCCCTCTCGGTTTGTCTTGTCCGATGTCAGATGGCGATCTTGCCGCCGCCCTGCTTGGTGATCGCCACGACCGCCGGCCGCACCGGCATGTCGGGCTTGAAATCGGGCCAACGCGTCGACAGGTCCTCATAGTAGGAGGGCCGGCCAAACGCTTCCCAGTCCTCGCCGCCGTCACCAGGATGCTGGACGGCGACGAAGGCGGTCTGATCGTCCGGCGTAAACAGCGGGCCGCACATCTCGGCGCCGATCGGCACGCGGAAGAACAGTTTCGAGGTCGCCCGCGCTGATCCTTCCGTGTCCACCGCCCACAGGCCATCGGTGCGGCCGGTGGCCTTCGGACCCTGGCCGTCGGTGGCGACCCACAGGCGGCCGGCCGAATCGACCGCGCAATTGTCGGGCATGCCGAACCAGCCATGGGCCGTCGTCGCGGTGGAGAAGGTGGCGCCGACATCGGCCACCGAGGGATCGCCACATTTCAGCAGCACTTCCCACTTGCCCTTGGCAGCGGCGAAATCACCGCCGTCCTCCGATATTTCGATAATGTGGCCGAAGGCGTTTTCGGCGCGCGGATTGGCGGCGTCGACCTGGTCGGCCTTGCGCTTGGAATTGTTGGTCAGCATGACATAGACCTTGCCGTTGACGCCATTGGGCTGGATGTCCTCGGGCCGGTCCATCTTGGTGGCGCCGAGCAGGTCGGCGGCGCGGCGTGTCTCGATCAGCACGTCGGCCTGGCCGGCAAAGCCGTTTTCCGCCGTCAGCGGACCCTGGCCGAACACGATCGGCAGCCATTCGACCGAACCGTCCTCGGCGAATTTGGCGACATGCAACGTGCCGTCGTCGAGCAGGTCCTTGTTGGCGGCAGGGTCGTTGGCGTCGAATGTGCCCTTGGTGACGAATTTGTAGACATAGTCGAAGCGCTCGTCGTCGCCGAGATAGAAGACGACGCGGCCGTCCTTGGCGACGATCGATTCGGCGCCCTCATGCTTGAAGCGGCCCATGGCGGTGCGCTTGCGCGGCACCGAATTCGGATCGGTGACGTCGACCTCGACGATCCAGCCGAAGCGGTTGGCCTCGTTCGGCTCCTTGGCGAGGTTGAAGCGGTCGTAATGCGCGCCCCATTCATAAGCGCCTTCCGGGATGCCGAGGCGCTTGTAGTTGGCGGCTTCCTTGTGGCCTTCCGGCAGTTCGCCGGAGAAGTAGCCGTGAATATTCTCCTCGGACATCACATAGGTGCCCCAGGGCGTGACGCCGCCGGCGCAATTGTTGATGGTGCCGAACACCTTGGCGCCGGACGGGTCGGCATTGGTCTTGACGCGGTCATGGCCGGCGACCGGGCCCGACAGCGCCATTTCGGTGTTGGCGGTGATGCGGCGGTTGAGCTTGCCGTCGCGCACCACCTGCCACTTGCCGCCATCCTTGCGGATCTCGACGATGGTGCCGCCATGCGCGGCCATCTCGACATCGACCTGCTCCTTCGAGAGCGGCGCCACCTCGGCCGACTTCTTGCCGTCCTTCTCGACGATCTTGACGATGCCCGGGAACATCAGATGCGGGTTGGTGTATTCGTGGTTGACCACCAGCAGGCCATGTTCGGCCGAACCGTCGAGCGGAATGTAGCCGACATAGTCGTTGTTGTAGCCGAACTGCCTGGCCTGGGCCTGTGCCGACTGCTTCGTCGGATCGAAGTCCGGCGAATCGGCGAACAGCGGATCGCCCCAGCGCAACAGAACGTCGGCGTCGTAGCCCGGCGCGACATGGTGCTTGTCGTCGATGCCGGCTTCCAGTTCGTCGAATTTGAAGGCGGAGCCTTCCGCGGCGCGGGCATCGTCGGCGGCGATCAGGGCCAGCGGGCTGACGGTGGCGGCGATCGCCGAGACGGCGAGCGACCCCTTGAGGAAGCCACGGCGCGAAAACCGCCCGGCGATGATCTCGCCCATCGTGCGGTTTTCGCTGGGATTGTTGGCCGGTCCCTCGTTTTCCTCGAGCAGGCTGGTGCGGAATCGGACGTCGGGGGAGCGATGTTCGGTCATGGGAGCCTCTGGCTTGGATTTGGCTGGAGCTTGTTGCCTTTTCAACCGCCTTATAGCGTGCTGATCACATTTTCGTGACATCGTATCCCCGCCATCGCTCCCTCACGACACCGCTTTTTCACGACCGGCATGGGACTTTGGTCCAATCTTGCGCCTGCAAAGGTCTTGGAAGACAAACGCAACGGTCGGAGGTCGCTTCCGGTCACCATTTGTTTCGGCGATGTTGGTCGCACTGCGACGTTGGGGTGGGCGCGCCGGCTCAATCGACGGAGATCAGGATGCACGGATCGATAAACGCCCGTTGTTGCCGGCTGGCTTTCGGCTCGGCGGCTCTGCTGGTGCTGACCATCGCTCCCTATGGAATTGCCTTTCATGGCTTCGTTCCCGGACTCGAGGCCGCGACCGCGCTTGCCGGTAAGGGCGGCGGCGGTGGTGGTGGGAATGGCGGCGGCAACGGTGGCGGCGGCGGGAATAGTGGCGGCGGAAACGGCGGCAATAGCGGCGGTGGGAACAGCAGCGGCGGAAACGGCAACAGCGGCAGCGGAAATAACAGTGGCAACGGAAACGGCGGCGGCAACAACGGCAACGGCAACGGCAACGGCGCTGATAACGGTGGCGGCAATTCGGGGGCCGGCAAGGGCCAGGGTGCGAAGAGCAGCCATGTCAACGCCACGACCGGCGACAAGGTCGACGTGGACGGCAACAAGATTACGGTTCAGCACCCCGATGGCTTGACGGAGAAGATAGAGAACGGCCGTTTCAGCATGAAGGACAAGCTCGGCCGCACGATCATCGATCGCCGTGCCACACCGGCCGATGCAAGCCGCCTCAAGGCTCTGTGAATCCAGGCAGCGCGAATCTGGGCTCTGTGAATCTCGGCCCCGTGAATTTCGGCCTTGTGAAACTGGTCAACAGGCAACGACCAGTTTCACACGTCACCTCCGCCGCCCCCCGGCGGAGGTGACCTCGTTTTGCGCGGCATTCCAGTGCCGCGATATGTAACCGTCTTCGCGGGAAAAGCGCGCGGCGAGCGGGCCGGCTGTTCCATTGAACGCCGACCCATCTACGGGCGATCCCTCTCGCGGTCGCGAAACTCGCGCATCATCAGGGCCGCTTCGGTGCGGTTCCGCACGTTGAGTTTCGACAGCACCCCCGTCATGTGATGCTTGACGGTCTTCTCCTGCAGCTCCAGGCGCAAGGCCACTTCCTTGTTGCTGAGCCCCTCCGCCACCAGCCGCAGGATTTCGGTCTGTCGACCGGTGAGTTGCCGCAGCCGGTCCGCCATGCCGTTGGCGGGCTGGAGGGACTGAACATCGGAAAGCAGCCGGGCCGATAGTGTCGGCGAAAGATAGCTTTCACCGGCCGCCACGTTGCGCAGGATATCGGCAAGCGCGCGCGACCCGACGCCTTTGAGGATGTAGCCGTGCACCCCCGCGTTCAGGGCCTTGGTGACGTCGGAATTGGCCTCCGACACGGTCAGCATGACGATTTTCTGGGCGGGGTGGTCGGCAAGGATGTTCGCGACCGCGGGCAGGCCGCCGCCCGGCATGGAAATATCGAGCAGCAAGATGTCGGGCTGCACGGTCGAGGCGATGCGTTCCGCGTCCTGCGCGGTAGCCCCTTCCCCGACCACCTCGAAGCCTCCGATCTCCGACAGGCTGCGTGTCACACCCTCGCGGAAGAGAGGATGGTCGTCGACAATGGCGATACGGATGGCGCCCATCATGCTTGCTCCTCGACCGAAAGACGGATCACCAGTTTCGTGCCCTTCGGCCCCGTCAGGGTTTCGAACTGTCCGCCAATGCTTTCAACCCGCTCTCTCAGGCCGGCGAGCCCCAATCCTTCGGCCCGCGCCGGATCGAAACCCGGCCCGCCATCCGACACTTCGACGAAAAGCCTGCCGTTTTTCATGCCCGCGCGCACCGCCTGATCCTTGCCCCGCCCGTGGCGGTAGGCATTGTTCAGCCCCTCCTGCACGAAGCGATAGATGCTGATCTTCTCAGAAGCGCCGGGCTCGGGCAAATGCGCGGGCTGCGTGAGCCTCACCGCCGTGCCCGTCCGGCGCTCATGTTCCTCGACGGCCAGCCGCAACACGTCCGCCACCGCCGCCGTTTCTATCTGCGGCAGGACCAGGCCGGTGCAGATGCCGCGTATTTCGCGCATCGCGTCCTCCAGCGTCTTGCGGATCATCGCGACCTCGGTCGAGCGGCCCTCGCTGGCAAGGCCGTCGCCGGTAAACACGGGACTGTCCATGCGCAGCGCCGCCAGGGCCACGAGCTGGGCCGGGCCGTCATGCAGGTCGGCGCCGATCCGGCGCAGATATCTTTCGTTGAGCGCGGTGGCGCGGCGTGACGCCCGCTGCACGCGGTGCCGCAGGGCGCTGTTCTGCGTCACCAGGTCCTGCAGCTCCGACACCTGGCGGCGCAGCGCCCCGCGCTGGTCGTCGATGGTGCGGCTGCCGCGCAGGACGATGCCTGACAGGAGCAGGAATGCCATCAAGGTGGTGCCGGCCACGACCAGCCAGCTCGACAGCAGCGCCGATGCCAGCGTGGCCTTGAAATCGCTGGCGACCTCATAGAATTCGGTGACGGCGACCACATCGCCGGACCAGGGTTCGCGCACGGGGTTGTAGATCTCCAGCAACGGCACGCCCGAGGACCGCTCCTTCTCTTCGTTCTCGTCGAACGTATCGAACTGGGCGGTAACGTTGCCCTGGAAGGCGGAACGCAGATTGTCGGTCACCTCGAAGCGCCGGCCTATCAAGGCCGCGTCTTTCGAATAGAGTACGGTGCCGTCGCGGCGCCAGAGCCTGAACGACACCAGGCGTTTGCCGAGCGCGCCCTGGCCGAGCGTCTCGTCGAGCGCCTGCTTGACGGACTCGCTGAGCTCCTCGTTCTTGCGCAGGTCGGGCAACAACGGCGCGATCACGCTGTCGACGTAGAGCGCCGTCGTGGCGGCCGAATTGCGGGTGACCCCCTCCCGGATCTGCGTCGTCACCCAGGCGCCCACCACCAGCATGACGACCAGCAAGCCGAACCCGCCGGCAACGACGAACTGCAAGGCGAGGGAAAGCTCGCTCCAGCGCCGCGCCAAGTTCTGAAGAATACGAATCATGAGCCCCTGATCGCCCTTTTATCGACAGGCTGGGCGATTTTCACCACATTGAGCCTCAGCCCCGCCGTTGCCAAGACCCTCGTTAGCACGAGGCCGCCATGGGCATGACATCGCTTGACGGACCGGCATGCTTCGGGAACAAGGTCCGCCACGCACGCGGCCAGAGCCGCTTCGAGGGGGACGGACGTTGAGTTTTTCGGGATTGCTGCAGCTTGGCTTTTCGACGGTGATCTTCCTGCTGGCGGCGACCGCCGCCAAGCAATGGGGGCTGGCGCCCAGCCTGGGCAAGATCCTGCTGACGCTGGCACTCTATTCGCTGGGCAATCTGATCATGCTGCGGCTGATCCGCGAGTTCGGCATGTCGGTATCTTTCAGCCTCTCGGCGGTGATCCAGCTGGTCTCGGTCAACGTCGTCGCACTGGTGTTCTTCGGCGAGCGCGTCAACGCGCTGCAGGCGGCCGGCATCGTGCTGGCGATCGCCGCCGTGGCGCTGATCACGCTTGGCCCCTATCTGCAAGGGCGATGACAAGAAGGGGGCGATGACAAGAAGGTACGATGGCCAGGGATGAAGGGCGGATGAAAGATCCCGCAAGCACGCTGCTCAACCGGATCGAATTCCCGGTGCTGCTGGCCGGCCTGGCCATCGCCGGCGGGCTGTGGGGTTTCGTCGAGCTGATGGAGCTGGCACGCGCCACCGCCGCGCATGGTTTCGACACCGAGATCCTGCTCGCCTTCCGCCAGCCGGGCCAGCCCGGCGTTCCCATCGGTCCGCCATGGCTGGAAGGGGCGATGCGCGACATCACTAGCCTTGGCAGCGCCAGCGTGCTGGTGCTGATCACGGCCGCGACCATCGTCTACCTCTTGTTGATTCGCAGGCCGGGGACGGCACTTCTCATGTTCGTCGCCGTCGCCGGTGGCCAGCTTCTGTCCAGCCTGTTGAAAGTCGGCGTCGATCGGCCGCGGCCCGAACTGATCTCGCATCTCGTCAACGAGACCTCGCTCTCCTTCCCGAGCGGCCACGCCATGCTGTCTGCGGTGACCTACCTGACGCTCGGCTCGCTCGCTGCGCGGTTCCTGCGTGGCCGGGCGACGAAAATCTATGTCCTGTCGCTTGCCGTGCTGACGACGGTCTTAGTCGGCGTCAGCCGCATCTATCTCGGCGTCCACTGGCCATCGGACGTGCTGGCCGGTTGGTGCGCCGGTTTTGCCTGGGCGATGCTATGCTGGCTGGTGGCGCGGATGCTGCAGCGCCGCAAGGTGGTCGGCGAAAGCGAGTAAACTTGCATGTCTGATATATGCATAATGATGCTTGAAACATCACAATGACAGTATTATACGTTATATCAGCAGACTCAGACATGGGTTCCGGCCGATGATCACTGCCGCGCAGATGCGTGCCGCAAGGGCCTTGGCCGGCATTGACCAGAAGACGCTCGCCGAGCGCGCCGGCGTCTCGCTTCCGACAATCCAGCGCATGGAAGCGAGCGACGGCGTGGTCAGGGGCGTGGTCGATACGCTGATGAAGGTCATCCAGGCTCTCGACGAGGCCGGGGTGGAGCTGATCGGCGAGAACCATGCCAGCGAGCGCGGCGGCAGGGGCGTGCGCCTCAAGTCCGCGGTGCCGCCGGATCCCAAGGCTGAGCCGGCATAAGTCGCGACGGCGACCGCCGACAGTCCTGCCGACGATCCCGCCGCCTTTGCGAGGTGCGGAAGGCAGCCCATGGACCAAGCCCGTCAAGCAGTGCATCAACCGGCCCGTCAACGGGTTCACGGGCCGGCCCGCGGATCGCCTCAAGGGTCGGAAAAACCGACCTTTTCCGAACTGTTCACACCGAAACTGGTGACGGTCTGGCGGGAGGGTTACCACCTGCCGCAATTCAAGGCCGACGTGATGTCCGGCCTGACGGTCGCCATCGTCGCGCTGCCGCTGTCGATGGCAATCGCGATCGCGTCCGGGGTGACGCCGGAACGTGGCCTCTACACTTCCATCGTTGGCGGCTTCATCATCTCGGCCTTCGGTGGCAGCCGCTTCCAGATCGGCGGCCCGGCCGGCGCCTTCATCGTGCTGGTGGCGGCGACGGTCGCACGGGTCGGCGTCGACGGCCTGCTGCTGGCGACGATGATGGCGGGCGTGTTCCTGCTTGCCATCGGCTATCTCAGGCTTGGCACCTACATCAAATTCATTCCCTATCCGGTCACCGTCGGCTTCACCGCCGGCATTGCCGTCATCATCTTCTGTGGCCAGATCGTCGAACTGTTCGGGCTGACCATGCCGGTCAGGGAGCCTGGACCGTTCGTCCCCAAGCTGATCGCGCTTGGCGAAGCGTCCGGCACGATCAACCTCGCGGCGACGTCGGTGGCGGTGCTGACCATGGCAACCATCGTTTTCCTGAAGCGCTGGCGGCCGAAATGGCCTTCCATGCTGATCGCCATCGGGCTTGCCTCGATCGTGGTGGCGTTGTTCGCGCTGCCGGCCGCGACGATCGGCACGCGCTACGGCGGCATTCCGCGCAGCCTGCAATGGCCCGGCCTGCCCCCGGTCAGTGTCGACAGGATGATCGAGGTGCTGCCGGATGCCGTCGCCTTCGCGCTGCTCGGCGCCATCGAATCACTGCTGTCGGCCGTCGTCGCCGACGGCATGACGGGGCGGCGGCACCGGTCGAATTGCGAGCTGGTCGCGCAAGGCTTCGCCAACATCGCGTCGGCCTTGTTCGGCGGCATCTGCGCCACCGGCACCATCGCGCGCACCGCCACCAATGTGCGGGCCGGCGCGCACGGCCCGGTCTCGGGCATGGTCCATTCGGCCATCCTGCTGGTGCTGATGCTGGCGGCCGCACCGCTGGCCAGCTACATTCCGCTCTCCGCCCTTGCCGGCGTGCTGGCGGTGGTCTGCTGGAACATGGTCGAGAAACAGGCCTTCGCCACGCTGCTCAGGGCCTCGCGGGGCGATGCGCTGGTGCTGATGGCGACCTTCCTGATCGTCGTCTTCCGCGACCTGACCGAAGGCATCGTCGTCGGCTTCGCGCTCGGCTCGATCCTGTTCATCGACCGCATGGCGAAGTCAGTCGCGGTCGAGGCGGAGCTGGCCCAGGACGATGTCGCCGACGGCGCCGACGGCGGTCGCGCCTACGATTCCAGCGAGGCTGTCGACGCCGACACCGTCGTCTATCGCATCTCGGGCGCCTTCTTCTTCGGTGCCGCCTCCACCGTCGGCAGTGTGCTCGACCGCATCGCCGACCAGCGCAAGAATTTCATCCTCGACTGTTCGGCCGTGCCGCTTTTCGATTCGACCGCGGCCAATGTCATCGAAAGCGCGGCCCGCAAGGCCAGCCGCGCCGGCGTGCGCTTCATCATATCGGGCGCCTCGCCGCGGATACGGCGCATGCTGATCAACCACGGCGTCAAGCGGCCGCTGGTGACCTACGCCGCCTCGATCCGCGACGCGCGGGCCCAACTGGCGGGAAAACAAGAGGCGGAGAAGCCTCCCCTCAGCGGTTGAGCGACCCCGGGCCGCTGACGAAGGGATTTTTCCTGACATGGAAGCGCAGCAGGCGCTCGGCGTCCTTGGAGATCCCGATCCGGGTGCTCTGTCCGATCTCGCCGGCGTAGTGCCCGTCATCCGCCAGCCATAGCGGGCCTCTCTGGCAAAGGTCGAGCCCGTCGAGCGAACGATCGATCCGCAGTGCCGCGGCCAGCCGTCCCGGCCCGCGCGTCAGGTCGCGCAGCCGTTCTACGCCACGGTTCAGCCGCATGATCGGAATGCCTTCCAGCGGCTCCAGCGCCCGGATCAGCACGCCGGTGCCGATGCCCGGTGCCTCGCTCGAAACGTTCAGCATGAATGAGATGCCATAGGCGAGATAGACATAGGCGTGCCCGCGCTCGAGAAACATCGAGCGGTTGCGCGCCGTCATCCCCCGAAAACCATGTCCGGCGGCATCGCCGACGACATAGGCTTCAGTCTCGACGATCCGGCCGCTGACCCTGCCTTCGGGCAAGTCGCGCACCACCAGCTTGCCGATGAGATGGCGGGCAAGCGCTGCCGTATCGTGCGGCAGTTCTTCCCGCGCGAGCAGGCGGGGCGCGGTCAGGCTCATGAGACATCCGCATGGCGCAATGCATTGGCGATCACCGCGAAGGCAGGTGAGTTCTGCCGCCGGGTCGGATAGTAGAGGTAATAGCCCGGAAACAGCGGGCACCATTCGTCGAGCATCAGCACCAGCCGGCCCGACCGGATCTCGTCGGCCACCAAATTCTCAGGCACATAGGCGATCCCGAGGCCGCTGACGGCGGCGTCGATCATGGGGATCGTCGAATTGAAGGTCAGCTGTCCGTCTATACGCACCCTCAGCTCTCGCCCGTCCCTGGCGAACTCCCAGGCATAGAGGCCGCCCGACCGTGACTGGCGGTGGTTGATGCAATCGTGCTGGACGAGGTCCTGCGGCGTGCCGGGCGCCGGATGCCGGGCGAGATAGTCGGGCGACGCGACGACAACCAGCCGCCAGTCGGGGCTGATGCGAATGGCGATCATGTCCTTGTCGACGCTTTCCCCCAGCCGCACGCCGGCGTCGAACCGCTCCTCGACGATGTTGCGGAAGCCATTGTCGACATTCAGCTCGACGTGAATGTCGCGATAGTGCCGCAGCACCGGTTTCAGCTTCGGCCAGACGATCCAGTCAAGCGCGTGATCGGAGAGTGTGATCCGCACATTGCCCGAAGGCTTGTCGCGAAACGCCATCAGCGCGTCGATGTCGTTTTCGATATCCTGGATGCGCGGCGCCAAGGCGCGCAGCAACCGCTCCCCGGCTTCGGTCGGCGAGACGCTGCGCGTGGTTCGGGTCAGCAGGCGCAGGCCGAGCCGCGCCTCGAGCTGCTTCACGGTGTGGCTGAGCGTCGACTGGGACGTGCCGAGCTTGGCGGCCGCTTTGGTGAAGCTGCTTTCCTCGGCCACCGCCTGGAACCAGAGCATGTCGTTCAGGTCGCGGCGGTTCATGGCCAGCCCTCGTGTATTTATATCAGAATTAGATAAGTCCATGCGAATTACAACGGCTAATCGGGGCAGTCCGGACGATTTATACAGCCTTCAACGAAAACCGTTGGAGGGGCCGAGGCGCATGGAAACCACCTATGACAGCCAACTTGCCGAATCACCGAGCGCCTGGGGCGCGGTGATCTGCCTGTCACTGCTCACCTTCGTCCTGGTGGCGTCGGAGTTCATGCCCGTCAGCCTGCTCACGCCAGTCGCCAGGGACCTGGCCATCACCGAAGGCCAGGCCGGCCAGGCTATCTCCGTCTCTGGATTCTTCGCCGTCGTCACCAGCCTGTTCGGCAACGCCCTGCTGTCGAGGCTGGACCGGCGCACGGTCGTCCTCTTCTATACCGCCGTGCTCGTCGTCTCCGGACTGGCGATCACCTTTGCGCCGAACTATCCGGTGTTCATGCTCGGACGGGCCCTGATCGGCGTGTCGATCGGCGGCTTCTGGTCACTGTCGACAGCCATTCTGGCGCGCATCGTCTCGCGCGACGACTTGCCCAAGGCGATCGCCATGCTGCAGGGCGGGACGGCATTCGCCACGGTCATCGCGGCGCCGCTTGGAAGTTTTCTCGGCGGCCTGATCGGATGGCGCGGCGCCTTCTTCATCGTCGTGCCGATCGGGCTCGCCGCCATCGTCTGGCAACTCGCCGTCCTGCCCAGCATGCCCGCCGAAGAGCCCGTCTCGGCTAGGCGCATGTTCGGCCTTCTCGGCAACCGCGCCTTCGCCATCGGCATGGCGGCCACCACACTCGCCTTCATGGGCCAGTTCTCCCTTTCCACCTACCTGCGTCCATTTCTCGAAGGCGTCACCGGGCTCGACGTGAACACGCTCTCGATGGTCCTGCTCGGGCTCGGGCTGGCGGGCCTCGTCGGCACGTCGCTCGTCGGTTTCGCCCTGCGCTCGCATCTGGGCGCCGTGCTGATCGGCCTGCCGGCCATGCTTTCGGTCATCGCGCTGCTGTTGATCGCGCTTGGCCCCTTCGCGGCCGCGACCGCGATCCTGCTCCTGCTGTGGGGATTGTTCACCACGCCCATTCCGGTGGCATGGAACACGTGGATGGCCAAGGTCATCCCGAACGATCTCGAGGCGGGCGGAGGCCTGCAGGTCGCGCTGATCCAGTTCGCCATCACCTTCGGCGCGTTTGCCGGCGGGTTGCTGTTCGACACCGCCGGCTGGTGGAGCCCCTTCGCCCTCGCCGCCTTGCTTCTCCTCGGCTCGACGCTATTTGCCGTCGCGGCGGCGACCTCCACCTTGGCGAGCCGACAGTCGTGACACGACGACAGGTCACCCGACGCACGCTGCTCTGGGCCGCGATCGCGCAGGCGGCGGTCTTGCCTGGACAGGCTTTCGGGCAGCAAGGCGCCGACCCGGCAAGCCAGGAGCCCACGGACATGAAGATCAGGATCGGCTTCAACGGGCAGACGATGACGGCCACGCTGTACGACAATCCCTCGGCACGGGATTTTCATGCCTTGCTGCCGCTGGATCTGACGATCGACAACTACGCCGGCAACGAGAAGATCGCCTATCTGCCGCGCAAACTCACCGAACAAGGCAGCGGTCCCTTCGGCAACGAACGGCCCGGCGACCTCTGCTATTTCGCGCCCTGGGGCAATCTGGCGTTGTTTTATGACGGGTATAGCTGGTCAACCGGGCTGATCCGGCTCGGGCGCCTCGACGACGGATTCGAGCCCCTGCTGACGCGCGGAGAATTCCCCCTCCGCATCGAGCACATTCACTGACACCAGGAAAGGAAAGGGTTGTTCCATGGATATCCAACGCGCCGGCGCCAAGCCGTCCGCCAAGGGACCCGCCGAGTGGTTCACCGGCACGGTCCGCATCGATCCCCTGTTTTCCGCGCCTGCCCCGGCACGCGCCGCGGGCGCCGCCGTCACATTCGAGCCAGGCGCACGCACGGCCTGGCACACCCATCCGCTCGGCCAGACACTGATCGTCACGGCTGGCCTGGGCCGTGTGCAGCGCGAGGGCGGTCCCGTCGAGGAAATCCGCCCCGGCGACGTCGTCTGGTTCGCGCCTGGCGAAAGACACTGGCATGGCGCCAGTCCGAGCACGGCAATGACGCACATCGCCATCCAGGAAGCGCTCGACGGCAAGGCGGTCGACTGGCTCGATCACGTCACCGATACGCAATACGACACCAACCGATAGGAGACGTTCCATGCGCGGCACCGTTCTTTACAGCCCTGGCGACATTCGCTGCGAGGAAGTGGCGGATCCCGAGATCCTGCTGCCCACCGACGCGATCGTGCGCTTGTCGGCGACCTGCGTCTGCGGATCGGATCTGTGGCCCTATCGCGGCTTGCAGCCGATCGCCGGGCCCGCCCATATGGGCCACGAATATTGCGGTGTCGTCGAGGAGGTCGGCAGCGCGGTTCGAACCATCCGCCCTGGCCAGTTCGTGGTCGGGTCGTTCGCGACTTCCGACAACACCTGCCCCAATTGCCGCAACGGCTATCAGTCGTCATGCCAGCACCGGACATTCATGACCGGCGCCCAGGCGCCTTTCCTGCGCGTGCCGCTGGCCGACGGCACCTTGGTGGCGCTGTCCGATCAGCCTTCGGCCGAGATGATCCCGAGCCTGCTCGCCACGTCCGACGTGCTGGGCACCGGCTGGTTCGCCGCCGACGCCGCCAACGTAAAACCAGGGTCGACGGTCGCGGTGGTCGGCGACGGCGCGGTAGGCCTGCTTGCCGCGCTTTCCGCCAGGCAGATGGGCGCCGAGCGCATCATCGTCATGAGCCGGCACGAGCCGCGCCAGAAGCTCGCCTTGGAATTCGGCGCCACCGACATCGTCACCGAGCGCGGTGAGGAAGGCGTCGCCCGCATCCTGGACATGACCGGCGGCATCGGCGCCGACTCCGTGCTCGAATGCGTCGGCACGCAGGAATCGATGAAGCAGGCGATCGGTTCGACCCGCAAAGGCGGTTACGTCTCCTATGTCGGCGTCCCGCACCAGGTGCAACTGGATGGGCAACAGCTGTTCTTCGCCCATGTGCACCTGCATGGCGGCCCGGCACCCGTGCGCCGCTACCTGCCCGAACTGATCGCCCTCGTCACCGAGGGCAAGATCAATCCCGGCAAGGTGTTCGACCTGGTCCTGCCGCTCGACCAGGTGGCCGAAGGCTACAAGGCGATGGACGAGCGCCGCGCCATCAAGACGCTGCTGCGGGTCTGACCATCACCCCTGCTACGCCGTCACGGCGCTCAATCGACCTTGAGCGCCGCGACCTCGCCCTCGTTCATCAGCGGCACGTAGAGGATCGACTTGCCGTCGGTGCCGATGTCGGCGCTGCCCGGCTTGAAACGCGCTACTTCTTCCGGCGCGCCGCCTTCCCTGTAACGATAGAGCGTGCCGGTCATGTAGGCGGTGGCGTAGATGGTGTCGCCAATGGCGATGACGCCGTCGAGGTCGGCGAATTTCTGCGCCCCCGCCAGCGGCGTCACCGCCCTGCTGGCGAGGTCCACCGCCAGCAGCCCGCCCGGCTCGGCCGTGCTGAAGTCGGCCTTGATGCCCTTGCCCCATGAGGCGACGATGAGCCTGCCGCCATCGGCGAAGACGCCGTTGGGCGAGGCGAGCAGCGGGTCCTTGACGAACAGCTCCGGCCTGTCGCCGTCGATGCGGTAGATCGCATCCGCCAGCATATCGGTGACGTAGACGTGGCCGGAAGCGTCCGCCGTCATGTCGTTGAGGAACACGGCATTCGGCACCGCGATGCTGGCGATCAGTTTGCCGCTGGCGAGGTCGACGACGCGGACCTTGGTGATGTCGGCGACATAGAGTTTGCCGCCCGCTATCGCCATGCCCTTTGGCGCGTCCATGCCGTCCGTCCAGTGCTGGGTCACTGTCTTGCCGTCGAGGGACAGCACGCTGAGATAACCATTGCCGTCGGCATCGCCCGGATTGCCCACGATGTTGGAAACGATGACGCGGCCGTTGGCGGCGTCGAACAGCGCCGATTCCGGCTGCTCGAGGCCCGTGGCGCGCCAGAGCTCTGCGGCTTGGGCGACTGGCGGGGCGGCGATTCCGATGGCCGCGGAAAAAGCGGTAGAGATGAGGCGTTTCATGTCCGGTCTCCTGTGATGACGGCGGAGACCTATGATTTTCGATACTTTCCGGGAAGGGCAATTGCCGCTAGCATCGAATACCGATACGAAACGCCCAGCAACAGGTGCATTCCATGAACGGTCTGATCTTCGAGGCGCTGAAACGGACGCTGAAGGCCAAGGGCGTCACCTATCGCGAACTCGCCGAACGCATGGGCGTTTCCGAGCCGACGGTGAAGCGCATCTTCCATGACAAGAACTGCAAGCTCGACCGTCTGGTGGAGATCTGTGCTGCCGCCGGCGTGGAGCTGGAAAACGTGCTCGGCTCGATGAGCAGGGGGCCGGGACCGGTCAACCGCGTCGCACCCGAGATCGAGCGCCGGCTCGCCGGCCGTCCGGCACTGCTGTTCGTCTTCGTCATGCTGTCGGAAAAATTCACGCCTGAAGGCATCATGCGCTCGCAAGGCTTGAGCGAAGCCTCGATGTTCCTCTATCTGCGCGATCTCGAGGAACTCGGCCTGATCGCGCTCGGCCGTGGCCTGTCGGCAAGGCTCTTGGTCGAAACGCCGATCCAGTGGAATTTCGAGGGGCCGCTGAGGCCGCTGTTCGAGATGACCAACAAGAATTTCATCGGCTGGGCGATCACCCATATCGAGAAGGAAGCGACCTTCGTCAGCTTCTCCAGGCGGATGCGGCCGGAAACGGCGGAGATGGTGCGGCGCGAGGCCGAGGAACTGGCCGATCGCGCCAAACTCTTGGCCCATCACGACCAGCACACCACGCCGGAGGATGGGCTGGTCGGCTACAAATGGACATTTGCCTTCGGCGCCACGCCGTTCGAGGCGATCATGCCGATCGGCCCGCATGCGCGGGATGCCGGCGCGCGGACGAAGGATCAGCCTTCCCTGGTCAAAAAGCGGCCGCCGCTACCGGCATAGGCCATCGGTCAATAGTTGGCGCCGCCGCCGCAATCGCATTCGGCCTCGCTGGCCCTGTCGTTCCAGCCGCTGCCGACATAGGAGTAGCTTCTGCTGGAGCGGAAATGGTGGCCGCCGCGGTCGATATGTTCCCACAGCGTGATGGTGCAGCCGCGCTTGACCTTGAACGACGACACCTTGTCGTTCCATGACGGTTCGTAGATGAAGCGGTGAATGCCATCGGATATGCCGACATCGGGCGCGTTCACCATCTTCATGTCATCGCCGCTGCCCAGCGTCCAGTGCGACCCGCCATAGTCGCGATCCGAGTAGATCGTGCAGGTCCGATTGGCGGCATTGGCCGCGCTCGCCAGCATGCCGACGGCGACACCTGCCGCCAGAATGTACGCTTTCATCTGTTTCATCTCTCCCTCCAGCCCGGTCTCGATGAAGTGCGAAATATGGAATTCCCGGGGAACGAGCCGTCACCGGCAAGGCCCGGATCGATCGGTCCAGCCCGCGGATCGAAAAGCAATCAAGTCGTAAGCAATCGGGTCAGCAAGCAATCAGGTCAGTAAAGGACGCGGCATGACAAGTGGTGCCGTCGAGCAAGCGGCAACGGCCGGCGCGCCACATCGTGGTCGCAAGATTACAGCAATTGTGGTAAAGCAACAAACATGAAAGTTTATTTAGGCGGCGGCCAGATCGTCCGTGGTCGAGGCGCCGGCGAGATCGTCGCGCGCCTTGCGGGCAAGCCTTTTCGTCGAGCGCTTGGGACTGTCGCCAAACAGTTCGGTCGCTTCGGCAAGGCAGGCCTTCTTCAGGCTCTTCTCCGAGCGCTTCAGCAGCTTGCCAAGAAGTTTTGTGTCCTCGGGCGGGCCAAGCGGCTGGTCGTCGGCCTCGAGCAGCGCGCGCATGACGAAAACGTCGTGCAGTTCGCCGAGCCGCTCGCCCAGCGCGTCGACGGCCTTGCGCCGCGCCTTGATCGGGGTCGGCCACAACCTGCCCAGCAGCGACAGGTGCATGCCATGTGTCTTGGCAGCCTTGCGCAGGTCATGGAAATCGTCGGCCTCGCCACGCGCGCCGGCCTTGTCGAGCGCCTTCCTGGCACGGCGCAAGGTGACGCGCGCGCCTTCGGCAAGCACGTCGGCAGCCTGTTCCGGCTGGCCGGGCAGGGCAAGGGTTTCGATGCGCTTCATGCCCTCTTCGCAAGCGGCGGTGGCCGCGCCGATCGCTGCCCGCAGCCCGGCGCCTTCGTGCAGATCATGCTGGCGTGCGATCAGCCTGTCGCGCACGGCATCGAGCCCGCCATCGGCGCTTTCCCTGGCAAAGGCCGCCGCAAGCCGGTCGATGGTTTCGATCAGCGCTGTCGCTTCGCGCGGGCCGGCAAGCAGCGCGGCGACATTGCGATAGCATTGGTTTTCCGTGGCGCAGAATGTTTCGTCTCCGGAACGAACAAGGCGCAGCAAGGCACGCGCGCTCTTCAGCCGCTTACGGCATTTGTGCAGCCCCTGCTCCGGCCGGGTGCGCGCCACATCCAGATGCAGGAGCGCCTTGCCGATTTCCTCGGCAAGGATACGCCTGACCTCGCCGGTCAGCGGCAGGCGCGGATCTATGCGAAAGCTCATGCGGCGATCTCCGGTATCCCCCCGAGGGCGAGCGACGCGTTGTAAAATTTCTGCTCGCCGGTGACTTCACGACCGAGCCAATCAGGCAGCATTTCGTCCGGAACGTCTTCCGGAGTCTCGAGCTCGGCCACCACAAGTCCCGCCAGTGCGCCGCCAAAGACATCGACTTCATAGAGATAGCCGCCATGCCTAACATGGTGACGTGTCTTCTCGATGACACGTCCGATGGCGAAGTCCAGCATCTCCACAGCCTCCTCCAGCGGGACCGGATATTCGAATTCGTCGCGTTCGCGCGCTCTGCTGCCGAATTTGAGCGTCAGCCTAGCCGAGGCGCCATCGCTGATGCGGATACGGACTGTTCGTCCGGGTGCCGTGGCGAGATAGAACTGGAGAATGCGGATCTCCGCTTCCACCAGATCCCGCCATGCGGTGCTGGAGACCAGGAACTTACGCTCGACTTCCTTGCCCATGGCCGCGCACTAAAGCGTTTGCCGCGCGCGATGGCAAGACGCCCTCGCTTGTAAGTTGACTTTAATCAATCGATTGATTAAAGTCCCGTCATGATCAAAATGCCAGACGCCAAGCCGCCCCGGCGCGAGACGTCCCCGGCGGAGCTGACGCGGGCCGCGCTCGTCCAGGCGGCGCTGAAACTGTTCGGACGGCAAGGTTTCGACGGCACCTCGACGCGCGAGCTGGCGGCCGAGGCCGGGGCAAATATCGGCTCCATCGCCTATCATTTCGGCGGCAAGGAAGGTCTTCGCGCCGCCGCCGCCGACTTCATCGTCGAGACCATTCAGGCAGTCGCTGGCCAGGCACTGGGCGTCGGCCAAGCACTGGGCGCCGGCCAAGCACTGGGCGCCGGCCAAGCACTGGGCGCCGGTCAAGCACTGGGCGCCGGTCAGACGCTCGATGGACAGGCCGTGACGGCTGGCGATCCGGAGGCGGCGCGGGCACAGCTCATCGCGGCGCTGGAGCGGATGGTCGGCTTTGTCGTGGCGAGCCCCCAGGCCGGCGAGATCGTGCAGTTCGTGCTGCGCGAGCTGTCGCATCCGACGGCGGCGCTCGACCGCATCTATGACGGCGTCTTCGAGCCGGCGCATCGCCGCCTGTGTCTGCTGTGGGAACAGGCCACCGGCGAGCCGGCCGAGAGCGAACGCACCCGGCTCACCGTGTTTACGCTGATCGGCCAGGTCATCTATTTCCGCATCGGCCGCGAGGCTGTCATGCGCCGCATGGGCTGGCACGACATCGGGGCCGCCGAGGCCGCCAAGGTGGTGGCCGTCACCACGGACAACCTCGGCGCCATGCTGGCCGCCCGAAAGGGGGCAGGGATGAAGGGATCAAGACAATGAGCTTCCTGTGTTCGCTGCCGCTCGCCGCTCAACTGTTCGGCGCCTGCGCGCCGGCGGCCCCGCTCGCCGTCGGCTATGTCGAGGGCGATTATGTGCTCCTGGCGCCGATCGAGGTGGCGCAGGTCGAGACGGTGACGGTCAAGCGCGGCGACCGCGTGACGCCGGGAGCCACCGTGGTGACGCTTGAAAATGCCGACGCCAAGATCGCGGTGGCGCAAGCGCAGGCAGCCCTTGCGCAGGCGCAGGCGCAGTTTGCCGACCTCCAGGTCGGTAAGCGGCCGGAGGAAATCGCCGTGCTGAAGGCCGAGGTCGACATGACCAGGGCGCAGGCCGCCGACGCCAGGCGAAAGTTCGACCGCGCCAGCGACCTGTTCAAACGCGGCGCCGGCACGCAAGCTGATTTCGACACGGCTTCCGCGACGCTGGAGACGGCCAATGCGCAGGTCGGCCAGGCGGAGGCCAACCTTGCGGTCGGCGGCCGGCCGGCGCGCGCCGAAACGATCAAGGCCGCCGACAACCAGGTCAAACAGGCGCAGGCGGCGCTGGATCAGGCGCAATGGCGGCTCTCCAAACGGGTGTTGGCCGCCCCTTCGCCCGGCCGCGTCAACGACGTCATCCGCAACCCCGGCGACACGGCGGGTCCGACCGCGCCTGTCATCTCGGTGCTCCCCGACGGCGCGGTGAAGCTCAGCGTCTATATTCCCGAAAGCGCCTTCTCCTCGGTCAAGGTCGGCAGCCTGCTCAGCGTCCATTGCGACGGCTGCGGCGAGGGCGTGAAAGCGCGCGTCAGCTATATCTCGCCCGATCCCGAATTCACGCCGCCGGTGATCTACTCCCTCGAAAACCGGCAGAAGCTGGTCTACCTCGTCGAGGCGCGGCCGGAGGGCGATACGGGTCCACTGCAGCCCGGCCAGATCGTCGATGTCGATCTTGCGGTATCGGCAAAATGAACGCCATCGACGTTCACGGCCTGGTAAAACGCTTCGGCGACAAGACCGTCGTCGACCATGTGACCATGTCGGTCGCCAAAGGTGAAATCGTCGGCTTCCTCGGCCCCAACGGCTCGGGCAAGACCACCACCATCCGCATCATGTGCGGCCTGCTGACGCCGGACGAAGGCGACGGCACGGTGCTGGGTTTCAACATCCGCACGGAGTCGCTCAGGATTAAGCGCGAAGTCGGCTACATGACGCAGAAATTCTCGTTCTACGAGGATCTGACGATCGGCGAGAACCTCGAATTCGTGGCGCGGCTCTACCGGCTGAGGCCGGTCGAGGAGTATGTCTCCCGCACGGTGGAGGAACTTGGGCTCACTACGCGCCGCAACCAGCTTGCCGGCACGCTGTCCGGCGGCTGGAAGCAGCGGCTGGCGCTCGCCGCCTGCATCATGCACAAGCCGAAATTGCTGCTCCTCGACGAGCCGACCGCCGGCGTCGACCCGAAGGCGCGGCGCGAATTCTGGGACGAGATCCATCGCCTGGCCAGCGGCGGGCTCACCGTGCTGGTCTCCACCCACTACATGGACGAGGCCGAGCGCTGCCACCGCATCTCCTACATCTCCTACGGCAAGATGCTGGCCACCGGCACCGTCGCCGAGGTGGTGAAGAATGCGGGCCTGACAACGTTCGTGCTGCAGGGTCCAAAGCTCGACCAGGTGGCGCAGGCGCTGCAAGGCCGCCCCGGCGTCGACCAGGTGGCGCCGTTCGGCGCAACGCTGCATGTCGTCGGTTCCGACAGGAAGAAGCTGGAAGCAGCCCTTGCCGATGTCGAGAAAGAGCACAAGGGCGTCACGGTGAAGCCCGGCGAAACCAGCCTCGAGGATGTCTTCATCCAGTTCATGTCGGGTTCGAAGGACAATATGGCATGAACAGCGTCTTCTCCTTCGCCAGGCTCGGCGCCTTGCTGATCAAGGAATTCATCCAGATGCGGCGCGACCGCATCACCTTCGCCATGATGCTGGGCGTGCCCCTCATCCAGCTCGTCCTGTTCGGCTACGCCATCAACAACGATCCGAAGAGCCTGCCGGCGGCCCTGGTGGCGACCAGCAGCGACCCCTACACCCGCGCCATGGTCTCGGCGCTGCAGACCACCGGCTACTACCGCTTCGACCATGTCGCGCAAAGTGCTGATGAGGCCGAGTTCCTGATGGCGCGCGGCGATGTCGCCTTCGTGGTCACCATCCCCGCCGACTTCGCCCGGCGTGTCGAACGCGGCGACAAGCCACAGATCCTGATCGAGGCCGATGCCACCGATCCGGCGGTTGCCAGCGGCGCCATCTCGACGCTCGGCACCATCGCCGGCCAGGCGCTACTGCGGGCGCAGGGCACGCAGGAAGCCGCCGCGGAGGCCGCCAGGGGACAGCTCGATGTCGTCGTCCACCGCCGCTACAATCCCGAAGGCATCTCGCAATACAACATCGTGCCCGGCCTGCTCGGCGTCATCCTGCAGATGACTATGGTGATGATGACCTCGATCGCGCTGACGCGCGAGACCGAGCGCGGCACGATGGAGAACCTCCTGGCGATGCCGTCGAGCCCGCTGGAGATCATGATGGGCAAGGTGCTGCCCTATCTGGCGGTCGGCGCGGTGCAGGTGGTGGTGGTGCTGGCGGCGTCGAAGCTTCTGTTCGCCATCCCCTTCACCGGCTCGATGACGCTGCTTTTGTCGGCGGTGCTGGTGTTCGTGCTGTCCCTGGTGCTGCTCGGCTATACGATCTCGACGATCGCGCGCACGCAGATGCAGGCCCTTCAGCTCACCTTCTTCTTCTTCCTGCCGTCGATCATGCTGTCGGGCTTCATGTTTCCCTATCGCGGCATGCCGGACTGGGCGCAGACCTTCGGCGAGATCTTTCCGCTGACGCATTTCCTGCGCATCACCCGCGCGGTGATGCTGAAGGGCGCCCAACTGCCGGCGGTGGCGACCGAGATCGGCTGGCTGGTGGTCTTTGTCGCATTGTTTGCCGGCGTGGCGTTGGTGCGCTTCAGGCGGACGCTGGACTGAGGAGAGCTTGCCCAGGTGCCTGGAGCCGCCCGAATTCCTCGTGCGGGAGGTGCGGAGATCACACGGGCAGGGACGGCGACGCTCTATGCCGCCATGATCCCGGCATAGGTGCCGAAATCGACATTGCCGCCCGACAGCACCACGGCAACGCATTTGCCCGACAGGTCGATCTCGCCCGATGACAGGGCTGCCAGCGCGACGCAGCCGCCGGGCTCGACCACCAGCTTGAGATAGGCCATGGCGTCGCGCATCGCCTGTGCCGTCGCTGTGTCGGAAACCGCGATGGCGCCGGCGAGGTTGCGGCGGTTGATCTCGAAGGTGATGGCGCCCGGCTCGGCGGTGAGGATCGCGTCGCAGATAGAGCTGTGGCCCGGCTCGTTCGAAACCCTGGCGCCCGCCGCCAGCGAGCGGCGCGTGTCGTCGAAATGCTCGGGCTCCACCGCCCAGATCGCGGTGCCGGGCGAGGCATCCTTGACCGCGACGGAAATGCCGCTGGTCAGGCCGCCACCGCCGCAGGGGATGACGACCCCGTCGAGCGATACGCCGAGCGCCCGCGCCTGCTTCACCAGCTCCAGTCCGATCGTGCCTTGGCCGGCAATGATGGCCGGATCGTCGAAGGGCGGCACCAACGCCATGCCCTTGTCCAGATAGGGACGGATCACCGTCATGCGGTCGTCCTTGAAACGGTCGAACGGCACCACCTCCGCTCCCATCTTGCGGACATTGGCGATCTTCATGTCGGGCGCATCCGCCGGCATGGCGATGACCGCCTTGACGCCGAACATGGCGGCGGAAGCCGCCACCCCTTGCGCGTGGTTGCCCGAGGAGAAAGCAACGACGCCGCGCGAGCGCTCCTCCTCGCTCAGCGTCGACAGCTTGTTGTAGGCGCCGCGGAACTTGAACGAGCCGGTGCGCTGCAGCGTCTCCGGCTTGAACAGGATGCGGCCGCCGAAGCGCCTGTTCAGCTCGGCCGATTCGATCAGGGGGGTTTCGACGATCAGGCCCGAGAGGCGTGCGGCGGCGGCGTGGATATCGGCGATGCCGGGAGGGGTGGTCATGGCGGGTCCTGCGGAGTGTGATCGCGCCATGGTGCACGCAAAGAGCCGTGCGATGCCAACGAAAAGATGTGATGGTTACAAAGTTTGGCAATGCGACGAGGTGCCAAGTGTCGCTAGCGTTGCGGCCTGCACACCCCCCTCTGTTCTGCCGGACATCTCCCCCGCAAGGGGGGAGATTGGCAGTTCATGCGTCGCGCTTTGAGATCTTGGAGATTGGCGAAGGCCGAAGCCACATCCGATCTCCCCCCTTGCGGGGGAGATGGCCGGCAGGCCAGAGGGGGGTGCTGTCCCGCCGACATTTCGGCAAATTCACCCCAGCAGCGTCCTTTGCCTCTTCGTCCCGCCAAGCTTGCGCCAATTGTTGAAGCGGTGCGTGGCGGCGGCGAACGAGATCTTCATCTGCTGGGCCACCGAATAGCGCGACTTGCCTTCGTCGAACATGCGATAGCAGCACTCGACGCCTTCCTCGGTCAGCTTGCCGTCCGGCGCCTTGTTGTGCGGATTGGCGGGGTCGAATTTCTCGATCTGCTGTTCGACCAGCGCCTTCAGGCGTTGCAGGTCGGCTTCTATGCTGGCGATGAGGTCGAGAACAGGCTTGGCGTCATAGGCATGCGGAGGCTTCTTTGCCGTCATCTGTCGTTTCCTTCTCTGGCTTGGCTCCGACATATAGGTGAACATTCACTGATAATGAAGAGCCGGACGCTTCAACAAATCTTGACCCGCGATCACCGGCGCGGTTGACCGAGGCCACCGCAAACTCTAGTTTAGAACAATTCTAAACTAGGGTAATTTCCTCATGCTTTCCCGTGTTTTCGGCTTCGGCCGCCGCTCTTTCGAGTCCTTGTCCGAACAGGAGATCCTGGCGCTCGCCATTTCATCGGAGGAAGATGACGGGCGCATCTACCGGGCCTATGCGGACGGGCTGGCTGAGACTTTTCCGCAATCGGCCAAGGTTTTCGAGGCCATGGCCGAGGAGGAAGACGGCCATCGCGACTCCCTGATCGAACTCTTCCGCAAGCGTTTCGGCGAGCGCATTCCGCTGATCCGCCGCGAGCATGTAAAGGGCTATTACGAGCGCAAGCCTGACTGGCTGGTGCGGCCGCTCGGCATCGAGGCCGTGCGCCGCCAGGCCGAGGCGATGGAGCGGCAGGCCTATCTGTTCTATGTCGAGGCGGCCAAGCGCACGTCGGACGCCTCGACCCGCAAACTGCTCGACGATCTGGCCGTGGCCGAACAGAGCCATGAAAGCTCGGCGCATGCGCTGGAGCAGGAACATGTTCCAGGCGACGTCAGGGTCGAGGAGGCGACGGCCGAGCAGCGCCAGTTCATCCTCACCTATGTGCAACCGGGCCTGGCCGGGCTGATGGACGGCTCGGTGTCGACGCTGGCGCCGATCTTCGCCGCCGCCTTCGCCACGCATGACACCTGGCAGACGCTTCTCGTCGGTCTCGCCGCCTCGATCGGCGCCGGCATTTCGATGGGCTTCACCGAGGTCGCTTCCGACGACGGCAAATTGTCGGGCAGGGGCTCGCCGATCAAGCGCGGCCTGACCGTCGGCATCATGACGACGCTCGGCGGTCTCGGCCACGCGCTGCCTTACATCATCCCCCATTTCTGGACGGCCACCGCCGTTGCCGCCGTGGTGGTGTTCTTCGAATTGTGGGCCATCGCCTTCGTCCAGAACCGCTACATGCAGACCCCCTTCCTGCGCGCCGCCTTCCAGGTGGTCCTGGGCGGCGCCCTGGTGTTCGCGGCGGGCGTGCTGATCGGCAATGCGTGAACTTTTCCCTTCTCCCACAAGGGGGGAAGAAGAGCCGCGCCTCTCCTCACCCATTCACCGCGCGGCTGTCCGCCGGCGCCTCGTCGCGTTCCGTCAGCCCGTAATCTCGCACCACATCGGCGATCCGTAATCGATAGCCGGCAAATATACCGCCGCGCCCCGCCTGCTGCGCCTGCCGGTGTTCTTCCGTATTGCGCCATGCCTTGACCGCCTCCTCGTCGCGCCAGAATGACAGCGACAGCACGCGGTTCGGGTCGGCCAGGCTCTGGAAGCGCTCGATGGAGATGAAGCCATCGATGCCGTCGAGCAGCGGCCGCAGGCTGGCCGCGATGCCGAGATAGGCATCGCGCTTGCCCTCCGCCGGCTGCACTTCGAAGATGACGGCGATCACGGCAGTACCAGCTTCGCATGCGGGCCGGACGCCAGTTTCAGGAACATGCGGTCCTCCTTGACGATAAATCGTTCGCGGTGGGCGAATTCGTAGTTTGCCTTGCCGGCGGGGTCGGCGGCAAGCCGGGCGCGATAGGCTTCGTAGGCCGCCAGGCTTTCGATGTTGTAGGCGGCATAGGCGGTCGTGGCCGAGCCTTCGTGCGGCGCGAAATAGCCGATCAGATCGGCACCGCAGCGCGGAATGGCCTGGCCCCAGTTGCGGGCATACTCCTCGAAAGCCGCCTTGCCGAACGGGTCGATCTCGTAGCGGATGAAGCAGGTGATGGTCATTTTTTCTCCTCTGAGTGTGCATCGATAATTCGAGCGACGTCGAAACGTCGCGCCGGCCGATCTGCTAGGCCTGCCAGAAGGGCTTCGCGCATTCGCGGCGCACGTCCTGCCGTGTCAGGCCGAGGTCGCGCAGCAGGTGGTCGTCGATCTCGGCAAGGTCGAGCCGCTGCAGATGGCGGTCATACCAGCGGGCCAGCAGCCCCAGCCGGACCCAGGCGACGAACGGGAACGGGCTGCGGCTGGCGAGCGGACTGGAAGCGGATGTCATCGTCGTCTCCTTGATCTGACCGCAGAATAGTGGTTATCTGACGAGAATACTTCGATGGAGGCCGAACCATGCGTGAAGGACCCGACATAGCCCGCATCGCCAGCCTGGTCGGCGACCCGGCCCGCGCCAACATGCTGAACGCCCTGATGGGCGGCACGGCATTGACGGCGAGCGAATTGGCGCTGGAGGCCGGCGTGTCGCTGCCGACCGCCTCCTCGCATCTGTCCAAATTGATGGAGGGCGGCCTGCTGACCGTGGCCAGCCAGGGCCGGCATCGCTATTACGGGCTGGCCGGCCCGCAAGTGGCCGGCATGATCGAAGCCATCACCGGCGTGGCCGAAGCCGTTGGCCCCAAGCGCGTCCGGCCGGGCCCGCGTGACGGCGCGATGCGCATCGCGCGCGTCTGTTATGATCACCTTGCCGGCGAGCAGGCTGTTGCGATGCTGGACCGCCTCGTCGACAAGAACATACTGGTCCGCGACGACAAGGAGATCAGGCTCGGCCCTTCGGCGGCATCGCATTTCGCAGCGATCGGCATCGACGTCTACACCAAACCCAGGCGGCCGGTCTGCCGCGCCTGCCTCGACTGGAGCGTGCGCCGCTCGCACCTCGCCGGCACGCTGGGCGCCGCCATCCTCGACAAGATCCTTGCCGAGAAATGGGCGCGCCGCGAGAAGGACAGCCGCGCCGTGGTTTTCTCGCCGCCGGGCAAGCAGGCTTTCGAGAGGGTGTTTTTGGGGTGATGGACTGCGGAGATGTCGGCGGGACAGCGCCCCCCTCTGCCCTGCCGGGCATCTCCCCCTCAAGGGGGGAGATTGGCAGTTTCGATGCCGACACTTTCTTTCAGACGATGAAAATTGGCGAAGGCCCAGATGACAGCCGATCTCCCCCCTTGAGGGGGAGATGTCCGGCAGGACAGAGGGGGGTGGTGCCCCCCGGCGTCGAAAGTCGAATTACCCCCGCTTCAAAGCCTTTCCCTGCTTGAAGAAATCCACCCACGGATCCGCGTCCGCCAGCCGCCTCATCGTCGTCTTGTCGCCGATCGGGAAGGCGTTCGGGGCCAAGCCGGCCTCGATTTCGGCCCAAGTCACCGGCATCGATACCGTAGCACCCTTCTTGGCCCGCGACGAATAGGGCGCCACTGTCGTCGAGCCCCTGCCATTGCGCAGATAGTCGACGAAGATTTTTCCCGTGCGCGCCTTCTTCGACAGCGTCGCCGTGTAGCGGTCAGGCGCCCCCTGCTCCAGCGCGCGGGCGAAATCATGGGCGAAACCCTTCACCGCGTCCCAGTCCGCCGAGGGTTTCAGCGGCACCAGCACATGGTAACCCTTGCCGCCGGAGGTCTTGACGAAATTGGGCAGCGACAGATCATCGAGCTTGCCCCTGATGTCGAGTGCGGCCTCGCGCACCGCCTTCACCTCGACACCCTCATCGGGGTCGAGATCGAAGATGATCTGGTCCGGCTGTTCGAGCTTGTCGATGGTGCAGCCCCAGATATGGATCTCGACCACACCGTACTGGACGAGCGCCGCGACGCCGTCGAAATCCCTGACGAACAGGATTTCCTCGCCATCGGTGGGGTCCTTCATGCGCATGATCTTGTCGCTCATGCCGGCCGAGGCGTGTTTCTGGAAGAAGCGCTGGCCGCCGATGCCGTCGGGCGCGCGCACCAGGCTGAGCGGCCGGTTGACGACAAATTGCTCCATGCGCGGCCAGACCTGCGCATAGTGGTCGAGCAGGTTCTGCTTCGATATTTTCTCGTCGGGCCACAACAGCTTGTCGGGATGGGAGAGTTTTATCGAGGTCGTCATTCCGCCGGCCTTGCCGGCGCCGCCTGCGGCCGGCTTGGCCTTGGCGGGGCTCTTGCCCGTCGTCGCCTTGGGCTTTTCCTGCACGACTTCCTCCGCCGGCTTGTCCTCGCGCAGCCCCTGGAACGAGGCATGGCGTATTATACGGTCCGACGTCCAGCTGCGAAACTCCACTTCGCCGACCAGTTCCGGCTTGACCCAGACCAGCCCCTTGCCCTTAGGCACGGCCGCGTCGAAGGGCGAGGCTTTTGCCTTCAGCGCATCGAGCTTCTTCTTCAGGTCGTTGGCGCTCTTGGTGGAGAAGCCGGTGCCGACACGGCCGGCATAGTGCAGGCTGCCGCCTTCGTAATAGCCGACCAGCAGCGATCGCAGGCCGCGTCCGGCCTTGTCCGACGGCAGATAGCCGCCGATGACGAATTCTTGGCGCGCCGTGCATTTCGATTTGACCCAAGCCGGGCCGCGTCCGCTACGGTAGGGCGCATCGGCGCGCTTCGAGACGACGCCTTCCAGCCCCATGCGGCAGGCATGTTCCAGCATGATCTTGCCGGGTTCGGCGAAATGGTCGGAGAAACGCACAGCATTGTCGGCTTGCTCGCCGAGCAGGTCCTGCAAGGCCCGCTTGCGCTCGACCAGCGGTTCCCGGCGCAAATCCTTGCCGTCGAGCCGCATCAGGTCGAACACATAATAGATGAACCGGTTCGTCCGCTTGGCCGACAAATCCTGCTGCAGCAGCGCGAAGGACGACACGCCGCTGTCGGCCAGCACGACGATCTCGCCGTCGATGATGGCATCGCTGCATTTCAGCCCTGCCAGTTCGGCCGCGATCTCGCCGCCGAATTTTTCCGTCCAGTCGAGGCCGGTGCGGGTCAGGAGCCGAACCTCGGTGCCGGCGATCTGCGCCTGCATGCGATAGCCGTCGAACTTCACCTCATGCAGCCAGTCCTGGCCCGACGGTGCATCCCGCTCCAGCGTGGCCAACTGCGGTTCGATGAAGTCGAGTTTCCTGGCCCCGGCCTTGGCCTTGCCGGCGGCCGGCTTGTTGGAGTGCCAGACCTTCGGTTTCTCACCCTTGGCCGCCTTGCCCTCGCCGACTTCCTCGATCGTCAGGCCCGATTTCACCGATTTCGGCTCGTCCTTCAGAATGTCCTCGCCGGGGCGCGCGGCGGCATCGTCGGACTTGATCAGCAGCCAGTTGTCCCGCTTTTCGCCCGGGCGCGGCCGCAGCCGAACCAGATGCCATTTGCCACGCAGCTTGTGGCCATCGAGCTCGAAGTTGATATGGCCCTTCTTCATCATCGTCGCGGGATCGCCCTCGGGCGTCCAGCGCCCTTCATCCCAGACGAGAACCGAGCCGCCGCCATATTCGCCCTTGGGGATGGTGCCTTCGAAGCCGGCATAGTCGATGGGATGATCCTCGACATGCACGGCCAGCCGCTTTTCGTGCGGGTCGAGGCTGGGACCGCGCGTCACCGCCCAGCTCCACAGCACGCCGTCATGCTCGAGCCGGAAATCGTAGTGCAGCCTTGTCGCGGCATGCTTCTGGATGACGAAGATGCCGCCGTCCTTCTGCCCGCGCGTAACCTTGCCGGCCGGCTCGCCAGTCTTCTTGAAGTCACGCTTCGAATGATACTGTTCGAGGCTTGCCATGTCGTATCCTCAGGCCGATTTGCGCTTCGGCGCAACGCTTTTCGCCTTGGCGCGCTTCGCCGCCGGCTTGGCTTTCGCTGAGGACGACTTCGTCGATCCTGAATCCGACGACAGGCTTTTCTTCAGCGCGTCGAACAGATTGACGACGTTGGAGGGTTTGGGGGCAGCCTTGGCCTTCGGCGCCTTGTGTCCCGCCTTCTTGGCGCGGACCAGTTCGAGCAGGGCATCCTCATACTTGTCCTCGAATTTCGAGGGATCGAACTTCGCTTTCTTCTTGTCGATGATGAGCTCGGCGAGATCCGTCATCTCCTGGTCGGTCTTCACCGCCTTGATGTCGCCGAAGACGCTCTCGGGCTGGCGCACTGTGTTGTCGTAGCGCAGCGTCGTCAGCACCATGCCCTTGCCGAGCGGCTCGATGACCACGGGACGTTCGCGGCTGTACAGAACGATGCGGGCAAGCCCGGCCATCTTCTTGCCCGCCATGGCGTCGCGGATGACGGCGAACGCCTCTTCCGAAACCGTGTCGGCCGGCGCGACATAATAGGGCGTGTCGAGATAGATCTGCTCGATCGAGGCCTTGTCGACGAAGCCGTCGAGGCTCATCGTGTGCGAGGACTCGATCTGCACCGCCTCGATCTCCTCCTCCTCTATGTGGACGAAATCGCCCTTGTCGACTTCGTAACCCTTGATCTCGTCGCCGTCCTCGATCGGCTTGCCGGTTTCGGCGTCGACATAGATCCGCTTCACCGTATTGCCAGTCTTGCGGTTGAGGATGCGGAACGACACCTTCTCGGCATGGGTGACGACGTTGGTCAGTTCGATGGCGCACGTGACCAGCGAGAGCTTCAGATAGCCTTTCCAGGCCGGGCGCGGCGCCATGATGGTTCCCCGTGAGAGAAAGATCAGGTGGAACGGGCGACCACCCCGCCCGGTTCCAATCCTGTCCGGCCGGGCCCGGCGCGGTTGCCTCCGGCCCCGGTCCTATTCGGCGGCCTGCCCTACTCGGCGGCTTGGAGGTTGATCTTGCTTTCCGCCATTTCGGTCAGCTTGCGATCAGTCGCCTGCTCCTCCTTCAGGTTCTTGGCCAGCACATTGGCGCAGTCGCTGCGGCCGAGCTGCTTGGCCCAGGCGATCAACGTGCCGTAGCGGGTCATTTCATAATGCTCGACGGCCTGGGCGGAGGCGATCAGCGCGGCGTCGAGAACGTCCTTGTCGTCGACATCGCCGCTGACGTCGTCGGCCTCCTCGAGAATGCCGTCGATGGCCGGGCAGTTCACCTGCTTGGCCTTCACCCCAAACAACTCGAACACCTCCTCGACGCGTGCGATATGGCCCTTGGTCTGTTCGAGATGTTTTTCGAAGCCGGCCTTTAATTGCGGGTCGGTTGCCTTGTCGACCATCTTTGGCAGCGCCTTCTCGATCTGCTTCTCGGCATAATAGATGTCGCGCAGCGTGTGCACGAAGAGATCGTTCAGCGTTTTGATGTCCTTCGAAAAGAAGCCCATGATTTCAGCCTTTCCATTGCTCTTGCCGTGGGTTTCCGGCCTGCCTGCTGGGCAGCGCCCGCGAGCCGGCAATGCCGGTCCTGTGGGCCCAACGTCCGCTGCGCGGGCCGGTTCCGGAGCTTGCCGGCCGTCGGGCAAGGAAATTTCAACGACGGCCCGGAAGTTGAAACACAAGCGCGCCAAGGCGACATTCAAACGAAACATATGTGATGCAAAAGTCACACTGGCTGGAATGGTGACAAAAGGCGCGGAAACACCCCGAATCAGCCGCATTCCGGCCATGAAGCAACGGGTTTTCGACCAAAAATTAACATCACGTTCACCGACTATTCACGCCTCGATGCTATCGTGCTCGCAATTCGGAAGGGACATCCGAAAATCGGGACAGGGACAGGGAAAATGAACTTCCTCACGCACCTCATCGGCTATGCCGCCGCCATCCGCGAGTTCGTCGCGCCGACCTATCGGCCGGAGCGCTATTATATGCGCGGCCCCGGTCCGGCCTGCGCCCGTCGCGGCACTTCGCTGGGCGCACACTGACATGACTTTCGAGAGCCGCCACAACAGCCGCATCTGCAGGCCGGACGCCAACACCCGCGGCACGACCTATCGCGCCGAGCGGCCGATTTTCGCCGACCGGCGGCGTGCGACAACGTCGCGTCTTTGAGACCGCTATCGGCCGGCTTAGGGTCCTAGGGACATAAGCAGCCGAGGCCAGCGTGACCGACCGTCCCAAGCAGCCTTCCCTACCCCTCGATGCAAGCCAGCCGCTGATCGTTTTCGACGGCGTCTGCGTGTTCTGCTCGGGCTTCGTGCGCATGGTGGTCCGCCTCGACCGCAAGGCGCGCTTCCGCTTCGCAACCGCGCAATCGCCGCTCGGCGAGGCCCTGTTCCGCGGATACAACCTGCCGACCGACAGCTACGAAACCAATCTCGTCCTGGTCGGCGGCGTCCCCTTCACGCGTCTCGATAGTTTCGTCGCCGTCATGAGCGAGCTTGGCTGGCCCTGGCGAGCTGCCAGGGCTTTGTTGCTGTTGCCACGCCCGCTACGCGACTGGCTCTACGATCGCATCGCCGGGAATCGTTATGCCCTGTTCGGCAGGAAGGACAGCTGCGCCGTCCCGTCGGCCGAGCTGCGCGGGCGGCTGATCGGCTAATGCATGTCGCCCGGAAGTGTCATCGATTCCAGACAACGACATACATAAAATCAGAAGCTTACAAAAGATCAGGCGAATCCTGTTCGCCGCGACATACTCCATGTCGAGATTTCGCACCCGGTGACCGGCCTGATCGTGCGCTATCGCGGCTGGCTGGAACCCAAGGGTTCGCACGGCTCGAGCGAGATCGTTTCGCCCGCCGTCCTGCCGAGTTCCATACAGCCCTGAACCGTGCACAGCGTCCAGCCATCGCCGGTCGCGCCGGAGGCTGCGAGCGCGAGACGCGACTGCGGGCCGACCCTGGGCGCATAGACCCACCAGCCGTCGCGCAGCACGGCACCTTCCGGCGGCTCCATGCCGGCGCCCGAGCCCTTGATGCGGGCCTCGACCACTTGCAGGCCGGACGGCGTCACCGTCCAGTTCTCTTCCCAGCGCGTCCGCTCCACCGAATGCGTCCAGGACAGTGTGAAGGCGGCAACAGTCAGTGTCGCCGTCTTGCCGGCGGAAAGGATGCACAGGCTCATGCGGCGGTCGACGCTTGCCGTGCCCGCCAGACGTGCCAGCCGATCCAGGCCAGCGACAGCGCCCATCCCGCCTCGTCGGTGAGCGGCAGCGCCGCCACCAGGAGCACGCCGGCGGCGAAGGCGACGAGCCGCTCCCACCAGGCCATGCGCCTGGCAAGGAAGCCGACTGCGGCCGCCCCCCACAGCACGATGCCCATGCACGCCTTGACGACGATATAGGCGACCTCGACGGGATAGCCGAACTGGGCGGCGATCGGGCCGGCGTCCTGCAGCATCAGCGCCGGCGTGTAGACCGCCATGAACGGCACCACGAAGCCGGCAATGGCAAGCTTGGTCGCCTGGATGCCGATCTTGAGCCCGCTCTCCTTAGCCATGGGTGCCGCGGCAAAGGCGGCCAGCGCCACCGGCGGCGTCAGATCGGCCATGATGCCGAAATAGAAGACGAACATGTGGCTGACCACTAGCGGCACGCCGAGCGACAGCAGCGCCGGTCCGGCCAGCGACGAGGTGATGATGTAGTTGGGGATGGTCGGGATGCCCATGCCGAGCACCAGGCAGGTCAGCATGGTCAGCACCAGCGACAGGAACAGATTGTTCTCGCCGATCGAGATGATCCAGCCGATGAAGGTGGAGGCGATGCCGGTCAGCGTCAGCGTGCCGATGACGATGCCGACGATGGCGCAGGCAATGCCCACCGGCAGCGCGTTCTTGGCGCCCTCGGCGAGCGAGTCCACACAGATTTGCAGCGTCTCGCGTCCGCCCTTGAAGGCGAGGCAGGCTATGACGAGCGCCGCGATTACAAGGCTGAGGATGTTGACGCCGAATTTCATGAAGGAGGCGGCGGCAAGTCCGAGCGCCAGCCAGAAGACGACGCGGAAGGCCAGCGGCCCGATCAGCGCCGCCAGCGGCGTGCCGAGGATGAGCACGATGGTCAGCGCCAGGCCCATCGTGCCGGCGAACACCGGCGTATAGCCGGCGAACAACAGATAGATCAGGGCCGCCAGCGGCAGCACCAGCGGCCAGTGCCGCCGCACCGCCTCCCATGGGTTGGGCAGGTCCGCCTTCGCCATGCCGCGCAGGCCGGCCTTGCCGGCCTCCAGATGCACCTGCCAGAAGCAGGCGCCGAAATAGAGCAGCGCCGGGATGATCGCCGCCTTGACCACCTCGGCATAGGGGATGTTCAACGTCTCGGCCATGATGAAGGCGACCGCGCCCATCACCGGCGGCATGATCTGGCCGCCCATGGACGAGGTTGCCTCGACGGCGCCGGCGAAGGCCGAGCGGAAGCCGAAGCGCTTCATCAGCGGAATGGTGAACTGGCCGCTCGCCACCACATTGGCGACGCCGGAGCCGGAGATCGTGCCCATCAGCGCCGACGACAGCACGCAGACCTGCGCTGGGCCGCCGCGCCAGGTGCCGACCAGGCCGAGCGCGAAATCGTTGAACAGCGCGATCATGCCGGCGCGTTCGAGAAAGGCGGCGAAGACGACGAAGATGAAGATATAGGCGGCCGAGACATAGATCGGCGTGCCGTAAATGCCTTCGGTGCCATAGGCGAACGTGTCGACGAGCTGGGCGAAATCATAGCCGCGATGGATGAACGGCGCCGGCAAATGGTTGCCGACGAAACAATAGGCGAGGAAGATGCAGGCGATGAGCGCCAGCGGCAGCCCCATCAGCCGCCTGGCCGCCTCGAACACCAGCACCACCAGCACGGCGCCGACGATCAGGTCGGGCGTGGTGAGGAAGCCGGAGCGCCGGATGAGATCGTTGTAGAACACCCAATTGTACAGGCCGGTGCCGAAGCCGAGCACGCCCAGCGTCCAGAACGCGGCCTTGGCCGGCAGGCTGGTGGCGCGCAGATTGGCGATCAGGGCGAAGCCGAGCAGCAGCAGGAAGCCGACATGCATGGCCCGCACCACCTGGCTCGGAATGCTGCCATAGGCGGCGATGTAGATCTGGAAGGCGGAAAAGGCGACGGCGATGGCGAAGGCCGCCTTCCCGGCTATGCCGTCGCCGAAGCCCGGCGGCAGGCCCTCGACCTGCTCTTCGGTCGCGGGGAGATGGGAGGTGGAAGATTTGCGGTCGGCTGTCGTACCAGAGGCTGCTTGGCTCATCCGACGCACTCCAAAGCGGGCGAATTGCAGGGCGAGGCGACACCTCGCGAAGACATCTCCGGTTGCCGCACCCTTACTTCAACAAACCCTTTTCCTTGTAGTAGCGCTCGGCTCCCGGATGCAGCGGCACCGGCATGCCGTCGAGCGCCTTGGCCGGATCGATCGCCTTGGCGGCGGCGTGGGCGGCGGCGAGTTGGTCGAGATGGTCGAACATCAGCTTGGTCATCTGGTATGCGGTCTCGTCGGAAACATCGGCGCGGGTGATCAGGAAATTGCCGACGGCGGCCGTCGCCACATCCTCGCTCTGGCCCTCATAAGTGCCCTTGGGAATGATCACCGACAGATAGGGCGAGCCGATCTTGGCGACATCTTCGGCCGGCACCGCCACAACATTGATCGGCAGCGAGGTGGCGAGGTCGCGGATCGAGGCGACGCCGAGCCCGGCCGACTGCAGCGTGGCGTCGAGCTGGCGGTTCTTGATCAGCTCGACCGATTCGGCGAAGGGCAGGTATTCGACGCGGCCGAGGTCCTCGTATTTCAGCCCGGCGGCGGCGAAGATGGCGCGTGCGTTGAGCTCGGTGCCCGAGGCCGGCGCGCCGACCGACAGGCTCTTGCCCTTGAGGTCGGCCAGTGTCTTGATGCCGGACTCCTGGCTGGCGACGATCTGGATGTAATTGGGGTAGATGGCGGCGATGCCGCGCAATTTGTCGAGCTTGCCGGGGAAGCCCGCCTCGGCATTGCCTTCGGCGGCCATCTTGACGGAATCGCCCAGCGCGAAGGCGATTTCGCCCTTGCCTTGCTGCAGGAGGTTGAGGTTCTCGACCGAGGCCTTGGTCGCCTGCACCTGGGTGCGGGCGCCCTCGATGCCCTTGCCGTAGATTTCCGACAGCGCCACGCCGAGCGGATAATAGACGCCCGAAGTTCCGCCGGTCAGCACATTGATGAACTCTTGGGCGGTGGCCGACACCGCGCCAAGTGCAAGTGAAAGCGCCATCGCTCCAGCAGCAACAATTTTCGTTCTGAAATTCAGCATCTGGTTCCTCCCTGAAATATTGACCGCATCACCTCCCTGATACGAACGGAGGCGAGTTTAGACAGCGGAAGGGAAATGCCAACCCGCAATTCGGCGCGTTAGACGAATGGTTGAGAGGGTGCCAAACACATGCCCGCTTGCACAAGGCGCGGCCGGAGCGGAAAGTTTTTCCGAGAGCTGTCGAAATCGGTCGCCGCCGCGCGACATACGTCCGGCCCGCAAGGACGCGGCCTTCGAAACCACGGGAGACAACCCATGCGATACATGATCATGATCTATGCCAACGAAGCCGCGCTGGCGAATGTGCCGATCGAGGCGGCCCAGCAGATGAGCGCGGCCTATGGCGCCTATACCGAGGCGTTGAAGAAATCGGGCACCTGGCTGGCCGGCGACCGGCTGCGTCCGAGCCAGGCGACGACATCGGTGCGGATCGCCGATGGCAAGACCAATGTGATCGACGGCCCCTATGCCGACACCAAGGAGCAGCTCGCCGGCTTCTACATGATCGAGGCGGCCGACATCGACACCGCCATCGAATGGGCGGCACGCTGCCCGGCGGCCAGCACCGGCACGGTCGAGTTGCGGCCGATCTGGGAACTGGACGATTACATGCCCAGGAAGTGACGGCGTGATGGACAGTCGCCCCGAAATCGCCCGGGCGGCCGCGGAGGCCGCCGCCCGCCAGAGCTATGGCAAGCTGGTGGCCTGGCTGGCGGCGCGCACGCGCGACGTGGCCGGCGCCGAGGATGCGCTGGCCGACGCCTTCGCGGCGGCGCTGGAACGCTGGCCGCGCACCGGCGTGCCGCAAAAGCCGGAAGCCTGGCTGCTCGCCGTGGCGAGGCGGCGGCGAGTCGATGCGGTGCGGCGGCGGCTAACCAGCGAAGCCGGCCGCGACCATCTCAAGCTGATCGCCGAGGAGGCTGAGGCAGGCATGACCGACAAGGATCTGCCCGACGAGCGGCTGCGGCTGATGTTCGCCTGCGCCCATCCGGCGATCGAAGCCGGCGTGCGGGCGCCGCTGATCCTGCAGACCATCCTAGGCTTCGATGCCGCCACGATCGCGTCCGCCTTTCTGGTCTCGCCGGCCACGATGGGCCAGCGCCTGGTCCGCGCCAAGAGCCGCATCCGCGAGACCGGCATTCCGTTCCGCGTGCCGGAGCGGACCGAACTCGGCGAAAGGCTGGACGCGGTGCTGGAGGCGATCTACGCCGCTTTCGCCGAGGGTTGGTCCGATCCGGCCGGCACCGAGACGCGGCGTCGCAACCTCGCCACCGAAGGCATCTGGCTCGGCCGGCTGGTCGCCTCGCTGCTGCCGGACGAGCCGGAGGCGCTGGGCCTGCTGTCGCTGATGCTGTTCGCCGAGGCGCGCCGCGCGGCACGTCGCGACATGGCCGGAGATTATGTGCCGCTCGCCGAGCAGGACCATGCGCTGTGGGATCACGCCCTGGTCGACGAGGCCGAAGGCCTGCTCGGCCGTGCCGCCACAATGGGCGCCATCGGCCGCTACCAGCTCGAGGCGGCGGTCCAGTCCGCGCATGTGGCGCGACGGCTGAGCGGCCGCACCGACTGGGCGGCGATCCGCGCGCTCTACGAAGCGCTGTTTTCGATCGCCGGTTCGCCGGTCGTGGCCATCAACCGCGCGGTGGCGATCGCCGAGACCGAGGGCGCAGTGGCGGGATTGGCCGCCCTCTATGTGCTGGGCGACGACAAGCGGCTCGACGACTACCAGCCCTACTGGGCCGCGCGTGCCGGCCTGCTGGCCAGGCTCGGCCAGGCACCGCAAGCGCTCGAAGCCTATGATCGCGCGATCGGCCTGGAGCGCGATCCCGCGGTGCGCCGCTTCCTGCAGGCAAAACGCAGCGCGCTCATACAGTGAGGTCGCGGAGCGTGGACGGCTTTTTTCGGCCGGTCAGGCCGGCCACATCTCGTGCGCGAGGAAAGCCGCTTCCGGCGCGACGCGCCGATCCACTGCCCGGGCGAGCCACTGGTCTCGGCCCGTCCTTCGGACCCAACAAGGGGAGAAGGGAAGACGGGTGCGCGAAACCCTTAGGCCCCCAGCCCTTCGAACAGGATCGTCGACAGATACCGCTCGGCGAAGTCGGGAATGACAACGACCAGGGTCTTGCCCTTGTTCTCGGGCCGCGAACCGACGACGATCGCCGCTTGCAGCGCCGCGCCCGACGAGATGCCGACCGGCACGCCTTCGAGGCGGGCGATGAGGCGCGCATTGGCGACGGAATCCTCGTTCGAGACCTTGACGATCTCGTCATAGATCGTGGTGTCGAGGATTTTGGGCGCGAAGCCGGCGCCGATGCCCTGGATCTTGTGCGGGCCGGGCTGGCCGCCCGACAGCACCGGCGAGGCTTCCGGCTCGACGGCGACGACATGCAGCGCTGGCTTGCGCTTCTTCAAGACCTGGCCGACGCCGGTGATTGTGCCGCCCGTGCCGATGCCGGCAACGAAGATGTCGATCTCGCCCTGCGTGTCGTTCCAGATCTCCTCCGCTGTCGTCTTGCGGTGGATTTCCGGATTGGCGGGGTTTTCGAACTGCTGCGGGATGACGGCGTTGGGGATCGTCGCGGCCAGTTCGTCGGCCTTGGCGATGGCGCCCTTCATGCCTTTCGGCCCTTCGGTCAGCACGAGTTCGGCGCCGAGCAGCGCCAGCATCTTGCGGCGCTCGATCGACATCGTCTCGGGCATGGTCAGGATCAACTTGTAGCCCTTGGCGGCGGCGGCGAAGGCAAGCGCGATGCCGGTGTTGCCCGATGTCGGTTCGATCAGCGTGGTCTTGCCGGCCGCGATCTTGCCCGATGCCTCCAGCGCCTCGATCATCGCCACGCCGATACGGTCCTTGACGGAGGCGATCGGATTGAAGAATTCGAGCTTGGCGACCAGATTGGCGACGATGCCCTTCTCCTTGGCGAACTTCTCGAGCCGGACCAGGGGCGTATCGCCGATCGTGTCGGTGATGGACGTGTAGATGCGGCCGCGGCCGGGCACGCGGGCGGAGGTGACGGGCTTGTTCATTGGTTTCGCTCCCAGAATTTCAGGCAAGAGAGTATTCAGGCAAGAGGAGTATTCAGGCGAGTGGCATTCCTGCCAGCACGATAAGCTGTTCAGCCGCGCAAGATAGGCTGTCGGCAAGAAATATCCGAGTAGGGGCCGTGCTGAAAACCCGTTTGCTCCGGAAAAGCGTTTCCCGAAACAAATGGTTTGCGGAACGGTTTGGCCGAAGCCCTACTTGCGGGCGGCGATCGCCGCCGCCGCGCCGACCATGAACGTGGCGGCGGTGCGGTTCAGCAGCTTGAGTGCCTTCGGCGATTTCAGGAACCAGCGCGCCTTGGCGGCGAGTGCCAGGTAAGGCACCAGCACGACGAACAGGACGACGACCGTCAGCGCGGCGAGAATGCCGTAGTCGGCGAGCGTGATCGTCTTCAGGTCGACGATGGTCGGCGTGATGGCGAGGTAGAAGATCATCGTTTTGGGATTGCCGAGCGTCACGGTGAGGCCAGCGAGGAAGCTCGACACCAGCCCGCCCTTGCCTTTCCTGGCTTAGACCGTCTCGGGCGTGATGCCGGCGGTCCAGAAACGCCAGCCGAGAAAAGCGAGATAGGCGACGCCGGCCCATTTGACGGCCAGGAACACCATGCCGAACTCCTGCGCGACGAAGGCGAGGCCCAGCACCACGGCGGTCAGATAGATAAGGTCGCCCAGCATCAGGCCAAACGACATGGCCAGCGACGAGCGAAAGCCCGAGCCCAGCGCCCGCGCGACAAGCGCGGTGACGCCGGGGCCTGGAATGGCGGCGGCGATGCCGAGAGCGGCGCTGTAGGCGAGGAAGCCGGTAAGGGTCATGGATGCGGTCTCTGATCAGAGCGCCTTATCGCATGGGACCGGCCAACGTTGAATTCCCTGGGGTCGAATTCTATTGCACCAGATATAAAGGCTCGCCTTACGAAGCCCCCTCATCCGGCCGCTTCGCGGCCACCTTCTCCCCGAGGGGAGAAGAGACGGGCGCCAGCGCCTGCAAGACTCCTCTCCCCTAGGGGATAGGTCGGATTGCCCCGAATTGCCCTTGCAATTCGGTTTTGGCAATCCGGGTGAGGGGGCCTGCGCTGCCCAACCAAAGACTCCTCAGGAGCGGCCATCACCGTAAGTCACGCGCCAGATGGTGCCGTTGCCATCCTCGGTCACGATCAGCGCGCCGTCGTTTGCCACCGCCACACCGACCGGCCGGCCCCATACCTCGCCGTTGGAAACGACGAAGCCGGTCATGAAATCCTCGTATTCACCGGTCGGTTTGCCGTCCTTGAACAGCAAACGCACCACCTTGTAGCCGGTGCGGTTGCCGCGATTCCAGGAGCCGTGCAGGGCAACGAAGGCATCGCCCTGATACTCCTGCGGGAAAGCCTTGCCGGTGTAGAAGGCGATGTTGAGCGGTGCCGAATGGGCCTGCATCAGCACATCGGGAACAGTGGCCTTGCCAGCGAGGTCGGGGCGCTCGCCCTTGTGGCGCGGATCCTCATTGTTGCCGATGTAATACCACGGCCAGCCATAGAAGGCGCCGTCCCTGACCGATGTCGCGTATTCGGCCGGCACATTGTCGCCGAGCGCGTCGCGCTCGTTGACGACGCACCACAGGGCGCCGGTCGCCGGCTGGATCGTCATGCCCGAACAGTTGCGCAGGCCGGTGGCGACGATGCGTCCGTTCTTGCCGTCGGGATCGAAGGCCCTGACGTCGGCGCGGCCCTCCTCGGATCCCCAGGTCGCGCCGATCGGCTGCGACTTGACCCATGTTTCGAGACCGCCTTCCGGTTCCTTGCCCATGTCCTCGGCGACGTTCGAGCCGGAGCCGACCGACAGATAGAGCGTCTTGCCGTCGGGCGAAAAGGCGATGTCGCGCGTCCAGTGGTGACTAGCCGGAATGTGGTCGACGATGGTTTCCGGCTCGCCGGATGCTTTCAACTCGCCGCTCCTGTAGGGGAAGCGCACGATGCTGTCGCTGTTGGCGACATAGACCCATTGCGGGTCGTTGCCCAAGGGATAGAAGGCAATGCCGTAGGGCTGGTTGAGATTGCCGGCGAAGACCCCCTGCTCGGCCGGTTGCGCGCCGCCCTTTGTCAGCCGATAGACGCGAACCTGGTTGGCCTCGCTGTCGGCGACGAACAGGTCGCCGTTCGGCGCCACGCGCACGACGCGCGGATTGTCGATGCCAGAGGCGATCAGCTGGGCCGAGAACCCGGGCGGCAGTTGCGGCTTTGCGTCCGCTGGCATGTCCGCTAGCCCCGCGCTGTTCGAAGCCGATTTGGTGACGTAGGGCTTCGGCAGGTCTTCCGGCTTGATCAGCCGGCGCGCGCCCGGCCTGTCGGCGCGCCAGTCACCGAAGGCGGCCGGACCCTTGAGCACCGGCTGATCGGCCGCCAGGGCCGAACCGGCAATGATGAGGCTGACCGGGATGGCGGCCATCGAGGCAAGTCTTATCATGAGAGACCTCCGCATCGTGCCGCAAATCGATTGCCGCGCGTAGCGGCAACGGCCGAGCGTGGCGGATGGTTCCATGCCACACGTCCGGTTGGAGCGACGGTAGAGCGGTTATCAAGCTTCGGTGGCGTCGAGGTCGCGGTCCAGGCGCTTTTCCAGCTCGACGAGATCGGCCGGCAGCGGCAGGCCCATGGCGCGCATTTCCCGCAGTTTCTCGCGCAACTGCTCCTGCACCTCGTGCACGTCCTCCGGCTGGTTGACCATCTCCTCCAGCAGCAGGCTGATCTGGGCCTTGAACGATTCCAGCGCCATTCTTTTTCTCCTTGCTGCCTGTTGTTCGATTCTGGGGCTCTAAGGTGTCGAGATTCAGGTCAGGCCGAGTCGAAAACGGTTGATACCGAGAACCGGAGCGGAGCGTACTTTTGTACGTGAGACCGGAGGCGGAGGTGGCAGCCGTTTGCAGACCGGTCCCCCTGAATATCGTCACCTTAGCGCAGCATGCGCGATATCAGCTGCGCCGTATAATCCACCATCGGCACGATGCGAGCATAGTTGAGCCGGGTCGGGCCGATGACGCCGAGCGCGCCGACGACGCGGGCATCCTTGTCGCGATAGGGCGCCACAACCAGCGACGAGCCCGACAGCGAGAACAGCTTGTTTTCCGAGCCGATGAAGATGCGCACGCCCGATCCCTGCTCGGCAAGGTCGAGCAACTGGATCAGCCCGTCCTGCGTCTCCATGTCCTCGAACAAATGTCGCAATAGCTCGATGTCGGCCTGGGCGGTGACGTTTTCGAGCAGATTGGCGCGGCCGCGCACGATGAGCCGCGCCGGCAGGCCGCTTTCGGCGCCCGCCCACACCGCCAGCCCCTTTTCGACTAGATCCTGCGACAGCGTGTCGAGCGCGGCCCGCGTCTCCTCCTTGATGCGGGCGATCTCGGTGCGCGCCTCGGCCAGCGTGCGGCCGCGAATATGCGCATTGAGAAAATTCGAGGCCTCGTGCAGCTGCGAGACCGTGGTGCCGGCGGGCAGGTCGACGACGCGATTCTCGACGTCGCCGTTTTGCGACACCAGCACGGCCAGCGCCTTGGTCGGCTCGAGCTGGATGAATTCGATATGCTTCAGCGCTACCTCGTTCTTGGCGGCCAGCACCAGGCCGGCGCCGCGCGACATGCCCGACAGCATCTGGCTGGCCTCGGTCAGCATGTGCTCCAGCGTGGCGCCGGAGCCGGAGGCGCGCACCTGCGCCTCGATGGTGCGGCGCTCCTCGTCGGAGAGGTCGCCGAGTTCCATGAAGGCATCGACGAAGAAGCGCAGGCCGGCCTGCGTCGGCAGCCGCCCGGCCGAGATATGCGGCGCGTAGATCAGCCCGAGATGTTCGAGGTCGCTCATCACGTTGCGGATGGTGGCCGGCGACAGCGAGGAGGGCAGGATGCGCGACAGGCTGCGCGAGCCCACGGGCTCGCCGTCCCTCAGATAGGAATCGACGATGCGCCGGAAAATGTCGCGCGAGCGCATGTCGAGGGATTGAAGAGCGGGCGACTGCGAAGCGGGATCGACTGCCTTGGTCATTCGGCCAAAAACCTCCGTGTTCAGGATATAGACTTCGGTACGCCGCGCGCAACCAGGTGTCTGTGGCCGATCACCCCGGGGTGCCTGTCTCGGATCCCAGGTCCGTTTTCCTTTGCGCGCTGCCCCCCTTGCGTCTAAAAGCCGGCCACGATTTCAAGAAACTGACAGAAAGCAGGCCGAATGCGCCCCTCCAAACGCCAATTCGACGAAATGCGCGCCATCTCTTTCGAGCGCGGCGTCTCCAAGCACGCCGAAGGCTCGTGCCTGGTGAAGTTCGGCGACACCCATGTGCTATGCACCGCGAGCCTTGAGGAAAAGGTGCCGGGCTGGATGCGCAATTCCGGCAAGGGCTGGGTGACGGCCGAATATGGCATGCTGCCGCGCTCGACCGGCGAGCGCATGCGCCGCGAGGCTTCCGCCGGCAAGCAGGGCGGCCGCACGCTGGAGATCCAACGCCTGATCGGCCGCTCGCTGCGCGCCGTGGTCGATCTGCAGGCACTCGGCGAACAGCAGATCACCGTCGACTGCGACGTCATCCAGGCCGATGGCGGCACCCGCACCGCCTCGATCACCGGCGGCTGGGTGGCGTTGTATGATTGCCTGCGCTGGATGGAAGCGCGCCAGATGACCAGCGTCGCCAAGGTGCTGAAGGACCATGTGGCGGCGATTTCCTGCGGCATCCATGACGGCCAGCCGGTCATCGACCTCGACTATATCGAGGATTCCTCGGCAGGCACCGACGCCAATTTCGTCATGACCGGCAAGGGCGGCATCGTCGAGATCCAGGGCACCGCCGAGGGCGAACCCTTTTCCGAAGCGCAGTTCGCGGATTTGATGGGATTGGCCAAGAAGGGCATTTCCCGCCTAGTCAGCCTGCAGCAGATGGCGGTGGCCTAGGATTTTGATGCCGAGCCCAGGCGCCCCCCTCTGTCCTGCCGGCCATCTACCCCACGAGGGGGGAGATTGGCAGTTTGGCTGGCCGTGCCTGCCTCTCAACGTTGAAAATTGGCGAAAGCGACCGATACAGCCAATCTCCCCCCTTGCGGGGGAGATGCCCGGCAGGGCAGAGGGGGGCGCCTCGTGACACCCTCCGCAATCCTGGAATCGGCCCTCTATGTCACCGACCTCGCTGAGGCGGAAACGTTCTACACCGACATGCTCGGCCTCATCCTCCTCGGCAAGGTCGAAGGCCGCCACCTCTTCTTCCGCTGCGGACCGGGCGTTCTGCTCATCTTCAACGCCGAGGCAACCAAAATCCCGCCCGCGCCCGATGCGAAGCTGAAAGTCCCTCCGCACGGCGCTGTCGGCGACGGCCATCTGTGCTTTGCCGCGACCGCCGCTGAAATCCACGCCTGGAAAGCCCATCTTCAGGCGAGGAAAATCGCCATCGAAAGCGAATTCGAATGGCCGCAAGGCGGGCGTTCGCTCTATATACGCGACCCCTCGGGCAACTCGATCGAGTTCGCCGAGCCGAGAATCTGGGGCCTTTGATGCATACACTTGATGGCAAGAAGATCGTCGTCGCCAGCCACAATGAAGGCAAGCTGCGCGAATTCGCCGATTTGATGGGACCGTTCGGCTTCGAGGCGAAATCGGCCAAGGCCTACGGCCTGCCCGAGCCAGAGGAGACCGGCACTACCTTCGAGGAAAACGCCTACATCAAGGCCTTTGCCGCCGCCAAGGCGACCGGCCTGCCGGCGCTGTCGGACGATTCGGGCCTGTGCGTCGACGCGCTCGACGGCGCGCCCGGCGTCTACACCGCCAACTGGGCTGAAACTCCGGAAGGATCGCGCGATTTCGCCATGGCCATGCAGCGCACCGAAGTGGCGATGCAGGAGGTCGGCGCGGCCGCGCCCGGCCAGCGCACGGGCCGCTTCGTCGCCGTCATCTGCCTCGCTTTCCCGAACGGCGAGGCCGAATATTATCGCGGCGAGGCCGAAGGCACGCTGGTCTGGCCGCCGCGCGGCGAGCTCGGCTTCGGCTACGATCCGGTGTTCCTGCCCAATGGCTTCGACAAAACTTTCGGCGAGATGAGCGCGGAGCAAAAGCACGGCTGGAAGCCCGGCCAGCCGACGGCGCTGTCGCACCGCGCCCGCGCCTTCCAGAAATTCGCCCGCGCTCGGCTTGGTTCGGAATGATCGGGTCCAGCACCACCATGCCGCTCGACCGCGGCCCGGGCTTCGGCGTCTACGTGCATTGGCCGTTCTGCGCGGCCAAATGCCCCTATTGCGACTTCAACAGCCATGTCCGCCACCAGCCGGTCGACCAGGAGCGCTTTGCCGCCGCCTTCGAGGCCGAGCTGGCGACGATGCGCCAGCGTACAGGGCCGCGCGAGGTCACCAGCATCTTTCTCGGCGGCGGCACGCCGTCGCTGATGAAGCCGGAGACGGTGGCCAGGGTTCTCGACGCGGTGGCCAAGAATTGGTCGGTGCCTGACGGCATCGAGGTGACGCTGGAGGCCAATCCGTCCTCCGTCGAGGCCGAGCGGTTTCGCGGCTACCGGACCGCGGGCGTCAACCGCGTCTCGCTCGGCGTGCAGGCGTTGAACGACAAGGATCTGCGCTTCCTTGGCCGGCTGCACAATGTCGAGGAAGCGCTGCACGCCATCGGGCTGGCGCGCGAGATTTTTCCGCGCCTCTCCTTCGACCTGATCTATGCCCGTCCCGGCCAGACGCCGGAGGCTTGGCAGGCGGAACTCGAACAGGCGATCGGCCATGCCGCCGACCATCTGTCGCTCTACCAGCTGACCATCGAGGAAGGCACGCCCTTCCACGCGCTGCACGCGGCGAAGAAATTCGCCATTCCCGACAACGACCACGCTGCCGACCTCTATGCGCTGACGCAGGAGATCACGGCGACGCATGGTTTGCCGGCTTACGAGATTTCCAACCATGCCAGGCCGGGCGCCGAGAGCCGGCACAATCTGACCTACTGGCGCTACGGCGAATATGTCGGCGTCGGCCCCGGCGCGCATGGACGCTTCGTCGAGAACGGCCACCGGGTGGTGACGATCGCGGAGAGAATGCCGGAGACCTGGGCCAATCTGGTCGAGGCCAAGGGTCATGGCATCACCGGCGGCGAGCTCCTGACGCGTTCGGAAGAAGCCGACGAGTTCCTGCTGATGGGGCTGAGGCTTGCCGAAGGCATCGACCTCACGCGTTACGAGGCGTTTTCCGGACGCGGCTTGTCCAGCGCCCGGCTTTCGGTGCTGCAGGGCGAGGGGCTGGTGGCGCCGATCGGCAATGCGCGCCTGCGCGCCACCCCCGCCGGCATGATCGTGCTGGACGCCGTGGTGGCGGACCTGGCGCGGTAATGACGGTCCAGAGGAGCCCGTGAAGAACATCCTCTTCGTCTGCAGCCAGAACCGCTTGCGCAGCCCGACCGCCGAGCAGGTGTTTTCCACGCGCCGCGACATAAAGGTCGCGTCGGCCGGCACCAATCACGACGCCGATACGCCGCTGACGCATGAGCTGGTCGGCTGGGCCGACATCATTTTTGTCATGGAGAAAATCCATCGCACCAAGCTGCAGAAGAAATTCAAGACCAGCCTCAAGGCGGCCAAGGTGATCTGCCTCGACATCCCGGACGAGTACGAATTCATGGATCCGGAGCTGATAGCGCTTCTGAAGGCGCGCGTTTCACGCTATCTGGACTGAGCGCCTGGCCCAGCGTTCGCCACCTTCGGGCGGCCGTGTCGCCAATCCGAGCCCGGTCAGGCGTCGTGCTTGTGGCGGTGCTTTCCGCGTTCTTTCTCCGCGTGGGCCTCACCGTTGCGGACTGGCTTGGCGTTGTCCTTGTCGCGGCGGCCGCGGTGCTGGTCCCCCAATGAGGGCAAGGGTACGCCGTTGCGGGCGTTTTTCGTCTCAAGACGGGTGATGAAGATATCGAAGCGATTGGGCATCGTCCGGTCAGTGCTCCGTCGTGCTGTCGGGTTTGTTGTCGGAAAGCTTTACGTTCGTGGGCAAGGCTGTCGGCTCCGCTGTAGGGCCGGCCTTGGCGGGCAGCCGCTTGTCCCGCCGCGCGGCACGATTGCGATCGGCATAATAGGGCGCGAACTCGTCCTGTATCTTCAGGCTGTCCATCCTGTCCTCCCTAGGGGAATCAGGGGCTAAATCTGCCAAAACCGGTTTCGTTCCGCACTGTGGCGAAGGAATGGCGGCCACCTTACATGGGCGTGAGTTTTGCAAGCCGGCGCCAGCCATGCCAAACAGGATTTGGCAGGCCAGATAGGCTTGAACGGAGACGGCATCGGTGACTGGCGAGACGGGCAAGCGCAGCTATGTGGTCGGGCAGACCGAAATCGCGGCCCGTCCGCTGGAGCCGGCGCTTTATCTGGTGGCGACGCCGATCGGCAACCTCGCCGACATTACGTTGCGCGCGCTGGAGACGCTGGCCGCCGCCGACATCGTCGCCTGCGAGGACACGCGCGTGTCGCGCGTGCTGCTCGACCGCTACGGCATCCGCCGCCGCACCACGGCCTATCACGAGCACAATGCCGGCGAGGCCGGACCCAAGCTGATCGCGGCACTCGAAGCCGGACAGAGCGTGGCGCTGATTTCGGATGCCGGCACGCCGCTGGTCTCCGACCCCGGCTACCGGCTGGTCGGCGAGGCGCTCGAGCACGGCATTCGCGTTGTGCCGATTCCCGGCCCGTCGGCGCCGCTAGCAGCGCTCACCGCATCCGGCCTGCCGTCGGACGCTTTCCTGTTCGCCGGCTTCCTGCCGGTCAAGGTTGGCCAGCGGTTGTCGCGGCTGGAGACGCTGAAGGCGGTACCTGCGACGCTGATCTTCTTCGAATCGCCGCGCCGGCTGGCCGAGTCGCTCGGCGCCATGGTCGAGGCCCTCGGCGGCGAGCGCAAGGCCGCTATCGGCCGGGAATTGACCAAGACGTTCGAGGAAATCCGCACCGGCACGCTGCAAGCGCTCGCCGACCACTATGCGGCGGCGGACACGCCGAAGGGCGAGATCGTCGTCTGCGTCGGTCCTGCCGAGGCCAGGGCCGACGAACCTGAAGATATCGACCGCCTGCTGCTATCGCTGGCCGCGGAGATGCCGGCGTCCAAGGCGGCGGCGGAAGCCGCGAAAATGACCGGCGGCCAGAAGCAGGCGCTTTATCGGCGGCTGCTTGAACTTCGAGAAGGCGACGATGGCTGAGCGCCCGAGCGCCAGCCGCCTGAAAGCTTACCGGCGCGGCCATCGCGGCGAATGGCTGGCGGCTGTGGCGCTGATGCTGAAGGGCTACCGCATCCTGGCGCGCCGCCACCGCACCCGCTTTGGCGAGATCGACCTGATCGCGCGGCGTGGCGATCTGGTGCTGTTCGTCGAGGTCAAGGCGCGCCGCACGCTGATCGAGGCCATGGAGGCGATCGGCCGCGAATCGGAGCGCCGCATCGAGGGTGCGGCCGACATTTGGCTATCGCGACAGCCCGACTATGGCAGGCTGTCGATGCGCTTCGACATGGTTGCCGTGCTGCCCTGGCGCTGGCCGGTGCATGTCCCGAATGCGTTTTATGGCCGGAATTAGGCTCGTTGCCGAAGGGCAATCCATTCGTTGAAATTAGTTCTGCCCCTCATCGCCCTGCCGGGCACTTCTCCCCGTATAGGGACTGGGAGAAGGGAGGCGGCCGCGGCGACGGCGACCTTCTTGCAACCGTTGTAGTTGGCGAAATCGCGGATGACAGCACCCCTCTCCCCGTCCCTATACGGGGAGAGGATGCCGGTGTCCGAACCGGATAGATAGGTAACAGAATGGACTGATTGCATGGGTGACAGTTTTCTTGTCCGCCGGGAGGA